>CAZOJY010000016.1:14218-42618 GCA_964580235.1 uncultured Eubacteriales bacterium
CGCCTTCAGTTGCCTATCTTATCAGCCTGGATGTCATTCCTCAAAATACCGATCCCCTGCATTACCGGGAGGAAGCCACCTATGAGGAAGCCGTGAACTGGATCAATAAAGCAAGGCATCTGCTCGGGAAAGAGGGGGAGGAATTCGCTCCACAGCCAGTGGAACTGGATTATGCCTCTTTTGCCGACCTCCTCATCCATGGATTGGGCTGGCAGCAGAGAGTGGATAACCTTTTGCTGGGAAGTGAGACGGATTTCATTTTCAAAAACTTTCAGAGCCCGGACGGCAAATCCCGCGACTTTATCGCCTATCTTGTGCAGGCCGGAATTTTTCCGGATGGCGACCAGCTTAAATGGACGGATCAGCCGATCAGAAGAGGGGAGATGGCCCTATGCATATGGAGAGCCCTCAATTCTTACGATGGATTGATCCACCAAGGGGTTTTCAAGGAACTTAATGGAAAAAGGATTATCCTGGAATCCGGTCAGGATAAGGAGGGGCTTGTTCTTCTGCCTGACTTCTATCTATTTAAAAGTTATGATGGGGAAAAAACAATGGCATCTCAGCTCTTTCTTCTCGGAGGAGAGAAGCTCAGGTGGATTGAAAAAAGCGGGGGAGTAAGACTTCTTGAAGTTGTCTTTCCCTCCAATTCGAATATCCTCGATAGAGACTCTGTCCATCATTCCTGGCAGGTCATACAATCGAAGGAGGCGTTGGAAAAGAGAATCAATCGATACTATCCCATCGGAAAACTCATCGATTTGGTCCCGCAGAGGAGAGGAAAATCCAACCGGGTCGTTGAACTTCTGATTAAAGGCTCAGAAACCCAAGCCGTTGTCAAAGGACTGCGCATTCGCAGGGTTCTGGGGCTCAAAGAAACATTATTTGTCACTGAGAAGGAATACGACGAAAACGGGGACTGGTCACACATCCTTTTTACGGGAAGAGGATGGGGACATGGTGTGGGGCTTTGTCAGGTTGGCGCTTTTGGTATGGCCCGGGCAGGCGCCGGCTACCAGGAAATATTGAAAAAGTATTATCAAGGTATTAAAATAAGCAAGCTTTACTGACCCGAATTGCTCGTAAAAAATGCCGATGAGATTGTTCCTGTGCAAAACACAATTTTAATGTCTGGGCAGAGCGGTTGGCTCTGTTTACGAATGATTCAGAGGAATTTTAGAGAGGAGAAGGATTGCGTGGAAAAAGAAATCATGAGAAAAAGGCTCATCCAGATCCTGAGGGAAAAATCCCTGCAGACTAATGTGGCGCGTGTCCTGACATCTGGAAGAACAAGCACGTATTACATCGATGCCAAGATGACGACACTCGACCCCGAGGGAGCCAAGCTGGTCGGGCGGTTGATCTTGGATATTCTCGAACCGTTTGATATCGATGCCATCGGTGGGTATACCCTGGGAGCAGACCCGATCGTCAGTGTGGTGGCTGCTTTGAGTTCAGAGACCGATCGCCCCCTGCCGGCATTCATCGTCCGCAAAGAACCAAAAAAACACGGCGAGAGGAAGATGATCGAGGGCCCCTTTCAGCGGGGCTGGAAGGTGGCGGTTGTGGATGATATCGTGACGACGGCAGGCTCGACTCTTAAGGCCATCAAGGCCGTTGAAGAAGAAGGCGGAGAGGTGGCCGTTGCTTTGACCATTGTCGACCGTCTGGAAGGAGGAAGGGAGAACCTTGAAAAGAGCGGATACAAATTCCTTCCTCTTTTTACCCGCGACGATCTTCTCGAGGAATAATTCCTTTAGTCCCGGTCATTGCCTTTTATTTTTGATTTCTGTAAAATCTCAAGTCATCTAACCTGGATAATTCAAGATAATTTTATGAAAGCTGCCGAGTGACAAACAAAAAAAAAGAGATCAAACTTGCTGTTGCCTTCATCCCTGTCCTCTTCCTGATTGTTGCTTTATCTGTGACTATCGGATTTTTTAAGCTTCAACCTCATATTCCCCTGATTCTGGCGGCTGCTGTAGCCACAATCGTGGCCTCACTCTATAAGCATCCCTGGAAAGAAATCCTGGACGGCATGGTGCACGGCATCACTCTGGCCATGAGTGCCATTCTGATTTTGATAATCGTAGGCACCATGATCGGCACCTGGATCTCGGGAGGCATCGTTCCTGCAATGATTTATTACGGCTTGAAGGTGCTCTCGCCTGGAATTTTTCTTGTGGCCACACTCATCATCTGTTCGATTGTGTCGCTGGGAACCGGGTCCTCCTGGTCCACGGCCGGAACTGTCGGAGTGGCTCTTATCGGAGTGGGGCAGGGATTGGGAATCCCTGTTCCGATGGTGGCCGGCGCAATCATATCAGGTGCTTATTTTGGCGATAAGATGTCCCCTCTTTCGGATACGACAAATTTGGCGCCTGCTGTTGCCGGCACGGATTTGTTTTCTCATATCCGCCATATGGTGTACACAACGACTCCGGGATATATTATTGCTCTCGTTCTATACGGCTTGATTGGAATGAAATTTTCGGGCGGTACGCTCGATACGCAAAGTGTGGAAACTATCCTCACAACGATCAAATCCCATTTTTTCATTCATCCTGTGCTGCTTCTGCCTCCGGTATTTGTTATCATCATGGTGGTGAAAAAAATCCCTCCGCTGCCTGCCTTGCTCGGAGGAACAATCCTTGGCGGCGTTTTTGCTCTGCTGACTCAGTCCCAGTCCCTCAAAGATGTCATCCAGGCGGCTCAAACCGGCTATGTCTCTGAGACAGGAGTGCAGATGGTGGATGATTTGTTGACCCGCGGAGGGCTGGAGAGCATGATGCAGACGGTGGCCCTGATCATATGCGCTCTATCCTTCGGAGGTATCATGGAGAGAACCGGGATGCTCGAAGTCCTGGCCAGGGCTTTGCTGAAGAGGGTTCGAAGAACTGGCTCTTTGGTCGCAACCACGATATTCAGCTGCATCGCAATGAATGCCATCGCGTCAGACCAGTATATTGCGATCGTTATCCCGGGCCGAATGTACAAAAAGGCCTTTGATGAACGAAAACTCCATCCGAAAAATCTTTCCCGGTGTCTAGAAGACTCTGGGACGTTATCCTCGCCGCTCATCCCTTGGAACAGCTGTGGGGCCTTCATGTGGGCCACACTCGGCGTGAATCCTCTGCTTTATCTCCCGTATGCTTTTCTGAATCTCTCCAATCCGCTTGTCTCCATATTTTACGGCTACACGGGAATCACCATGGATAAAGTGGATGATGGCGGGACAGACAAAAAAGATACTGCAGAGAAAGAAAAATAGTCAGGACCGATAAACGGTTTTTTCGAACATATGTGTGCTTATTGGATGACTGCGTGTTTTTTTCCGACTTTGGTGAACGCTTCAATGGCTCTATCCAGATGGTGCCTTTCATGGGCGGCAGAGAGTTGAACTCTTATTCTTGACTGACCTTTAGGCACGACAGGAAAGTAGAAGCCGATGACATAAATTCCTTCTTCGAGGAGATCTCTGGCCATATCCTGAGAGAGTTTTGCATCGTTTTCAAATTTTCCCAGCATGATCGGAACAATCGGATGATCCCCGGGTGTGATTTCGAAGCCGGCTTGTGTCATTTTTTCCCGGAAATATTGGGTGTTGTCTTCCAGTTTGTCTCGAAGCTCGGTGGTTTCAGAGAGTAGGTCGAAAACAGCGATGGATGCGCCGACAACGGCAGGGGCCAGCGTGTTGCTGAAGAGATAGGGCCTGGAGCGCTGCCTGTAGAGTCCGATAAGTTCTTTGCGGCCAGAAATGAATCCGCCGGATGCTCCCCCCAGTGCTTTGCCAAGCGTTCCTGTGATGATGTCCACCTGCCCCACAACACCCCTGTATTCTGGAGTGCCTCTTCCTGTTTTCCCGAGGAATCCTGTGGAATGGGCATCATCGATCATCACCAGGGCATCGTACGTCTCGGCCAATGCGCAGATTTCGTCCAACTTCGCGATATCCCCGTCCATCGAGAAAACACCGTCAGTCGCCACCAATCTGTAACGGAGGTTTTGCGTTTCTTTGAGCTTTTCTTCAAGATCAGCCATGTTTCCGTGGCTGTAGATATACCGTTGGGCCTTGCAGAGGCGGATTCCGTCGATGATGGAGGCGTGGTTCAGTTGGTCTGTTATGATGGCATCCTCTTTGGAAAGGAGAGGCTCGAACACACCCCCGTTGGCATCAAAGCATGCGGCATACAAAAGAGTATCATCGGTCTGGAGAAAATCGGAGATTTTCTTTTCCAATATTTTGTGGATATCCTGGGTGCCGCAGATAAAACGCACTGAACTCATTCCGTATCCCCATTCATCCAAGGTCTTGTGGGCAGCTTCGATGACTTTGGGGTGGCTCGAGAGACCGAGATAATTATTGGCACAGAAGTTGAGGACTTCCTTTCCTCCTTTAACCGAGATTTCGGCTCCCTGCGGCGTCATGATGACCCTCTCATCCTTGAAGAGTCCGGCGTCGCGGATGGAGAGGATTTCTTTTGTTAGATCTTCCTTGATCTTGCCATACATATTAACCTCCTTTACGGCATACGACTATATCAGAAATGAGAGGTCAGGTCTACACTTTTAAATCTGGGAACCGTTTATGCTATAATCTCGGGCATGACGAAGGATGGTTTTTATTTCAAGGAGACCTACACTGAGAATCTAATCAGAAACATCAAAGTGGAAAAGGTTCACTTCGAGGGAAAAACAAAATATCAGTATGTTCAGATTTTTGACAATCAGGTACTCGGAAAAACACTTTTTTTGGATAAAAAAATTCAATCGGCCGCCATCGATGAATTCATCTTTCATGAATCGCTCATTCATCCTGCCGTGCTGACGCACAAGAATCCTCAACATGTCTTGATTATCGGCGGTGGAGAAGGGGCTACTCTCAGGGAAGTTCTCCGTCACGGTTGTGTTAAAAAAGCCACAATGGTGGACATCGACAGAGAGCTTGTCCGATTGTCCTGGGCGCACCTTCCTGAATGGTCGGCTGGTGCCTTTTCCGATTCGAGGTCAAATGTTGTTTTTGGGGATGCCCTGACGTATGTGCAAAAGTGCAAACAAAAATTTGATGTTATCGTTTCAGATTTGACAGAACCTATAAAGGGAGGTCCTTCTGTTTTTCTGTTTACCGAGGGATTTTATGAAAAAGTATCCCAAATCCTTAAAGAAGATGGCGTTTTTGTCCTCCAGGCCGGCAGCACAGATCTCATATACAATCAGTTTTATGCCTCTTCTTTTCGAACGCTGCAGCAGGTTTTTCCGGTCGTTCGGCCATACTGGACATTCATGTTTTCTTTTTGCTCTCCTTGGGGATTCATTACGGCTTCCCGGAAACCAGATCCGCTAAATATGGATGAAAAGACGATAAAGGCTAGAATCGAAGATCGAAAGATAAAAAACCTTAAATATTATCATCCGGGAATCCATAAGGGATTATTTGCTCTGCCGCTGTATCTGGTGCGGGCCCTGAAAAAAGGGAAAATTCTCACCGACAAAAAACCTTTTATCTGGGAATTATGAGTCAAGAAGAAAAAAGAGAGTTCCATTCGCGGTCGAGCGGAGTTTTTTTTGAAATCACATGCACGCTTTTTAAGAAAAAATCCCAGTATCAGGAGATCGAAGTTATCGATAATCCCTATTTCGGCCATATGCTTTTTTTGGATGGGCTGCTCCAGACCACAGAAAAAGACGAATTCTTTTATCACGAAATGCTCATTCATCCTGCTATGGTTACCCATCCCAACCCGCAGCACGTTCTCATCATCGGCGGAGGGGATGGAGGAGCTCTGAAGGAAACCCTCCTTTACCCGGTAAAACGGACTAAATTGGTGGAGATCGACGCCGATGTCCTCGCGATTGCCAAGAAGTATTTTCCCTGGCTTCTGGCCTCTCTTGCAGATGAGAGGGCCGATGTTGTGACAGCGGATGGAAGTGAATATCTGGAAGGTTCAAAGGATGCATACGATATCGTGTTTGTGGATTCCTCAGAACCTGTGGGCCCGTCTGTACCTCTCCATGAAAGGCATTTTTTTAAGCTTATCAAGGACAGACTTAATCCCCGGGGAATTGCCTGTGCCCAGATGGGATCTCCCTTTTTTCAGTTGGATGCCCTGAAAAGAGCAAGAAAAGATCTGAAAGATGTTTTTAAAATTGTCCGTTTTTTTGTTGCCCCGGTACCCACATATCCAGGGGGAAATTGGTGCTATGTGTTTCTTTCCGATGAGATCGACCCGCTCAATCTGAAAAGGAAGCCTCCTCCTGGCCTCAAGTATTATAATCCCGACATACACAGGGCCGCTTTCGCCCTGCCCAATTATCTCCAAAAAATCCTAAAATAGTTCAGGGACCTGGAATATTTACGTGCCAAGGTTGCCCTCCGCAAGCCGTTGGGTTAATACCTTGAGCATATCCTCGGTCATGGCGGTAAGATCGAAGCTGGGCTGCCAGCCCCATTCCTCTCGAGCTGCCGAATCATCCAAGGAATTGGGCCAGGAGTCGGCGATTTCCTGTCGAAAATCCGGCTCATATTCACAGACAAATTCCGGGATGTGTTTTTGGATTTCCGAGGCCAGCTCGCCGGCAGTAAAGCTCATGCCTGTGACGTTGAAATCCGAATGGTGTTTCAAGCTGGCAAAATCTGCCTCCATCAAGTCTATGGCCGCTTTGATGCAGTCCGGCATGTACATCATCGGAAGCATGGTTTCTTGCTTGACGAAACAGGTGTATTTTTTGTTCTTGACCGCATCGAAATAAATAGCCACCGCGTAGTCCGTTGTGCCTCCACCGGGTAAGGTTTCATAGCTGATAATGCCCGGATATCGGCAGCCCCGCACATCCACATTGAAGCGTCTAACATAATAATCACACAGGAGTTCTCCGGCGACCTTTGTCACGCCGTACATGGTTCTGGGCTTCAGGATGGTTTCCTGCGGTGTGTTATCCAGGGGAGTTTCCGGGCCAAAAACAGCGATCGAGCTGGGCACAAAAATCCGGGCCATGTCATGCTCACGGGCTGTTTCCAGAATATTGTAGGTCCCGTTCATATTGACATCCCAGGCCAAGTATGGATTTTTTTCTCCGACGGCCGAAAGAATGGCAGAAAGGTGATAGATAGTATCGATGTCGTATTTTTTGACGACGTCTTCTATTGTATCTCGTTTTGTCACATCGATGAATTCGAACGGGCCGGAATCCCGCAGTTCAGGTTTAGGCTGGGTCCGGTGCCCTGTGGCCAAAACATTTTCGCCTCCGTATTTTTTTCGCAGGGCTATGGTCAACTCAGAACCTATCTGTCCGACTGATCCTGTGACCATGATTTTTTTCATTTCTTTTGCCATCATTCCTCCAAAATGTGAAGCTGTTTTCAGTGCATGATTAGTTTATCTTTCAGAGATGCTTTGTCAATCAAAAAATCGCATCCCGCTCACCATTTTTTCAGGTATGTCCGAAGCGCCATTGAGGATCTAGCCTTCACGAGTCGTTCTTCGATGAAATCTGACGAAGTCGGACATCGAGGATGTATTGAGTGAAGCAATCACTCTTGTGTCATTGCGAACACCCGAAAGGTGTGTGGCAATCTCCGGGGGATTGCTTCGTCGCTCTGCTCCTCGCAATGACAGCTTGGCAATACCTTTTGTGTAAGGATAGTGTGATCAAGCACAGTTCCGCAAAACTCATGCCCACACAATAGGGAAGAGAATATTTTTAGATAAATCTGTCCGGAATCACGGAGAAGAGGCGGCTTATGTTCATCCATGAGCGTTTGACCCGGGATATGGGCTGTGCTATATGTTACACAAGATGTCGGTCGAGGAAAAATCCTCAGGATCCTCTCTCCAGAAAGTTCTTGGTGTGTTCGATGGAATTGCAATCCTGATCGGCATCACCATCGGTGCCGGCATCTACTCCACGCCCCAGATCATTGCCGGCTACCTTGGATCCTTCGGGCCTATCCTCATACTCTGGCTTGCAGCCGGAGTTTTTGTGTTCACAAGCGGGTTGATCTATGCCGAACTGGGAACCCGGATGCCGTCTACCGGCGGGGAATACCTTTATATCAGCCGGTGTTTTGGCCCCTTTGCCGGCTTTATTTTTGGATGGGCGCAGCTCTTCATCGTCAGGACGAGTGCGGCTGCAGGTTTGGCTTTGATTGTGGCAGATTATTTCGGTTATTTTGTTGTCCTGAATAAATCCACACGGATTGTCACAGCGCTTGCAGTCATTTTCCTCTTCGGTGTGCTGAACTATATCGGGATTCAGAAGGCCAGCATCTACCAGAAGCTCTCAACAGTTCTTAAAGTGGGAGCCCTGTTATCCATTGTTGTTATCGGTTTCCTGTTCCGTGGAGGGCATGAAAACTTGCTTGCTTCCCATGTTTCGCCCGAAGGGAGTTTGAGCCCTGTGGGAGGGGTTGTTGCGGCGTTGATGCTGATTCTTTTCTCCCACACGGGATGGGAAAGGATCGGATATTCTGCCGGAGAGATGAAAAATCCCAAACGGGTCATTCCTTTAAGCCTGATGATCGGGATTATCCTTGTCGTTCTGCTGTATGCGCTGGCAAATCTAACCTATCATGCGACCTTAGGCATGGCTGGCATGAGGGAAAGCACGATCGTTGCTTCAGACGTCTTGACCGTACTCATCGGTCCGATCGGAGCGGCTTTGATTGCCGTCCTGGTGATCGTTTCTGCCTCCGGAAGCATAAACGGAACCATGATGACAGCGCCACGGGTGTATTATGCCATGTCCAGGGATGGCCTTTTCTTTAAGTGGCTGGATTATGTCCACCCCCGGTTCCGGACTCCTTCCCGGGCAGTTGTCGTTCACTGTCTGTGGGCCGGGGCTATCCTTCTTATCCGCGGGACTTTTGAAACCATCGCGGCCGGGCTCGTTTTTGCCATTCTTATTTTTTATGGACTTTCAACCCTGGCGCTTTTTAAGATGAGGAGAGAAAATATAGGAGGCTCCGGTGTCTTCCACGTCCCCTTTTATCCTTTCCTTCCCTTTGTTTCTCTCCTGCTGATTTTCGGCTTGATTGTGCTCAGGGCTTATTTCGAGTGGCAAAAGTCATTGGTGGATCTGGCTTTCATCGTTACGGGGATTCCGTTTGCTTTTTACTGGTGTCGAAAAAGAGACAATGTATCTGTGTGACCGCAAGGCATTTTTTGGGATATAGTATCAGAATGAGACACATTTCTTATTTTATTTAAAAGGCTGCCGATGAGCGTAAAAGTACTAAATGGGGACCAGGCTGTGGCTTATGGCGCACTGGCCTGTGGTGTCAAACTGGTGGCGAGTTATCCCGGATCACCGAGTTCAGGAACTGTGGAGTCACTGGTTGGGCTGGCAAAAAAGAACAAGTTTTATGTGGAATGGTCGAGCAACGAGAAAGTGGCCATCGAATTGGGAATTGGCGCGTCCATGGCAGGACGCCGGGCCCTGGTTTGCACCAAGAGCGTGGGCTTGAACGTGATGATCGATCCGCTGATGGCGCTGAATTTGACACAAGTGAACGGCGGACTGGTCATTCTTCTCGGAGACGATCCGGGAGGATATGGATCCCAGAACGACCAGGACTCGAGACCTCTGGCGGCATCACTGGAGATGCCGATGATGGAGCCGGCCGGTCCGGCCGAGGCGTATGCGATGATCCAGGAGGCCTTCCAAATCTCCGAAAAATTTCATACGGCTGTGATTGTGAGGGAAACAAGGAGTTTTTCCCAGTTGAAGGAGACAGTTACCGTTTCAGACACCGCATACCGAGAAGCCGATATCGGCTTTGTCAGAGAACCATATAGGTTTGTGCCGGTCCCGCTCAATGCTGTGGAGAAACATACGGCGCTGCATGAAACAATACGTGCTTTGGGGAAATGGGCGGACAGCTCAGGCTATAATCGGGAGAGCGGCAGAGGAGAAAGGGGAATTATCGCTGCCGGATTTGTTTATAAAAAACTCCTCGACGTTGTGGGAAAGAAACCTCCACATGAATTTCGCCTGCTCAAATTGGGCATCCTGTTTCCTCTCCCCAAAAAAACAATCGTGGATTTCCTTAAGGAATGTCGAGAAGTGCTGTTGATCGAAGAGACCGAACCGTTTCTGGAAACACATATCAAAGCTGTTGCCCATGATGCGGATTGTTCGGCAAAAATCATTGGAAAACAGAATCCTTATATCAGACAGGAGGGTGAGGTTTTCCGGTGGCAGATCCAGCGGGCATTAACCGATTTTATCCCGGGATTTGTTCCTGAGGCAGAATGCGTGGAAAAAAAAGTGGCCGAAGAAAGGCCCATAAAGAAGAACCACTGTGCGGCATGCCGGTATGATGAAGTTCTAGACAAACTGGAGGAAGCCGCCAAAAGTCTGGGACAAAAACCTGTGCTAATCGGGGACCCAGGATGCCTGGTTAGCGTGGCGGACCGGCTCGACGCCAAATACGCCCTGGGGTCGGCCGTCGGTGTCGCCGATGGTTTGAGCAAGGCGGGGATCGATGAGCGGGTTGTGGCCATATTCGGGGATTCGTCCTTTTTTCATTCCTCTTTGCCTGCCATCTGCAATGCTGCTCATAACCGCAGCGGTATTCTGATGGTCGTTCTGGATAATAAGGCCACGGCTACCTCAGGCTTCCAGCCCCATCCCGGAGTTGCCAGAAATGCTGTGGGGCAGGAAGCGCCAGCCTTAAACATCGAGGAGATCGCCCACGCCTGCGGGGTGAAAAATGTATACTCATCAGGACTAGACGATTCGGATCCAAAACTGGAAGACACGTTTCGTGAAGTGCTTTTGCGTAAGGAGCTGACTTTGGTTATTGTCCGATTAGTCTAATACGCTTCCTTGGGAGCATATCTAAGACCATACGCGCGCTACTCTGTATGACTTTCGCATCAGCTTGCCCAGATGTTTTAATTCAATCATGGTTTTTGAGCGGCGTTCGATCCCTTGAAAAGGGGCCGTGGAGGCACCTGAATATCCTGCCCGAATGGGAAACAATAAATGGTTTGTCAAAAAAAATGTCCTTAGGGGGGGCCGATCTTCGGCATCTGGCCGCTGCAAAAACTCTCCAAAAACAAATCCTTGAATTGGAACTGCTTTCTTTTGACAAAAGGTTAATGGCTGCCGCGGCCGTATTGACCAGAAACGTCTATAGTGATTAAACAGAAAAACCTTCCGATACGGCTTTATTGCTTATCGATATCCAGAACTTTTATTTTCCTGGAGGGAGATCAGCACTAGTCGATCCTGAGCCTGCAAGCTTGAACGCACAAAAACTTCTACGGAAGTTCCGTGAGGAAAAAAGGACACAGATCTGCTGGAATATTTGGATGCCTGCGCCACACGAGCGCTCACATTCGGCGGTAGGGAAGTCAGCGCAGTTGATGTGCATTTGTCGACTTTGAGTTCACTCGACAGGTACTACGCCCAGGTGATCGATACCAAGACCTTTCTGAAGGGTTTTTGAAATTCTGATGTGTCCTGTTTTTTCCCGCCGGATACCTCTGGAAGAAAAAACATCTTTTCATAGAACCGTCCCGCTTTTCTTTTTGTTGACAAACCAATTGGTATGATGATAATACGAATTTAAGATGATTTAAAAATGCACATATATGGAGAAAAACGATGGCCATAGTTTTGGATGGTTCGAGCCTGACGGTTGATAAATTGCTGAAGATTGCCCGCAATGAGGAGAAAGTGGAGCTTCATCCGGACGCCGTGGAACGGATCAGGGCCTGCCGGGCTATGCTGGAGAAAAAGATCAAGGCGCACGAGATCATGTACGGGATCAACACGGGCATCGGAGAATTTTCGGAGGTTTTACTGGATGATATCCAGGTCGGACAGTTCCAGAAATATTTGATATACAACCATGCGGCCGGGATCGGCGATCCGGCATCCATCGAACATGTCCGCGGAGCCATGGCCAGCCGGATCAATGTTCACGCCAAAGGAAGGTCAGGCTGCCGGCCGGGAATCACCATGACGCTGGTGGACATGCTGAACAAGGGCGTGACGCCCATCGTCTGCCAGAAAGGCTCTGTGGGAGCATGCGGAGACCTGGCCCCGATGTCCCAGATCGCCCTTCTCCTGATGGGGGAGGGGGAGGCTTATTTCCAGGGTGAGAGGCTGCCCGGCAAAGAAGCTATGGAGCGTGCCGGGATTCCCATCCCCGGATTGCAGGCCAGGGATGGATTGGCCACTATAAACGGCTCCAACCTGATCACGTCCATGAGCGCCGCGCAGGTGTATGACGTCAACCGCTGGCTGAAGCAGGCCGAGATCGCCTGCGCCATGACGCTCGAGGCTCTGTATGCCAACATGAAACCCTATGATGTCCGGCTTCATCAAGCGCGAGGGTTTCCGGGAGCAGTCAGGACGGCCTCTGCCCTGATGAAATGCATCGAAGGGAGCGACCTTCTGTCGGGCAAGTTCAAGACCAAAGTTCAGGATGCCTATTCCATGCGGTCGACTCCCCAAGTCATCGGAGCGGCCCACGATGCGGTGGCTCATGCCAGAAAGCAGGTCGAGGTCGAGCTCAACGGCGTGGGAGATAATCCCGTGTTTTTTACCGAGTACGATTTGACGATAACCGGGGCTAACTTTCAGGGAACGCCCATCTCCCTCCCGATGGATATGGTGGGAGCAGCGGTCACGATGGTGAGTGTGCTTTCCGAGAGGCGCCTCAACCGGATGACCAATCCGGCTTTGAGTGTAGGACTGCCGGCTTTCCTGACAAAAGGGGCAGGGATGATGTCCGGAATGATGCTCAGCCAGTATACAGCAGACAGCTTGATTGTCGAGCAGCGTATTTTATCCGCTCCCGCCTCGATTATGTCCATTCCTGCAGCGGCCGATCAGGAGGATTTTGTTTCGATGGGCATGAACACGGCGATCAAAAACGAGCAGATCATCGATAACGCCTATGGAGTGCTCGGGATCGAGTTCATGGCAGGTGCCCAGGCTCTGGATTTCCGGAAATTCAATCCGGGAAAAGGTGTCTCGGCGGCCATGAAAGTGATCAGAAAATATGTCGATCATCTGGATGAGGACCGCCCCCTCTATCCCGACCACACCAGGATGAAAGAACTGGTTAAATCCTGCGAAATATTGGAAGAGGTCGAGAACGAAGTCGGCTCTCTACGGTAAACCTTAGCCCTTTTTATTCAAAACCCTGTAGTACTGCTGCAGATCCTTCTGGACATCCGCGATGTGCTTTTTCATCAATGCGGAGGCTTTTATTGTTTTTTTTTGTTCGATAGCTATATAAATCTCCCTGTGTGCTTTCAGATACCGCTTTTGGTCGTGGAGAACAAGGAATGCTTCGTGCATGAACTTTTCCATCAGATTTCGGATATTCGCGAGAAGATGGATCATGACGCGGTTTTGTGTGGACTGGGCGATCTGGAAGTGGAACTCGATATCCTGTTCGGCAAGTTTCTGAGTATCCCCTTTTTCGCCCGCCTTTGCCATTTCGTCTATAAGCTCTCCCATTAGTTTGATCTGTTCGGGCGCGGCGTTTTTGGCGGCCAAACGTGCGGCCCCTATTTCGATAAACTGCCGCGCTTCGAGAAGCTCCATGGTTGCTTTCTCGTCGGTGATAAACGGGGCGGAAAGCTGGTCGGCGTAAAGGGCAGAAAACCTCGACTTTACGATCGTTCCGTAACCCTGGCGCTGTTCGAGCACACCGAGGACGCAGAGGGTATTGAATGCTTCGCGGAGAGATGTCCGGCTGACGCCGAGCAGAGCCGCAAATTCGTTTTGATTCGGGAGCCTGTCCCCCTCTTTGAGCTCCCCGGATTGGATCATCCGCTTGACAGCATCGATCACCTCATCGGCCAGCTTCTTTTTTTTGATCAGGTTCATTGATTTTTTGGCAAATTCTGCAGGCTGTTTTGTCAAGTCAATCAGCTGGAGTGATCGTGAATGATTTTCCAGCCGCCTTCCATTTTTTTAAAGATCGTCGTGAACAGACCTTCCTTTGTCCAAGCCTCTGTTTTGAGCCTCCACCTGCCCAGCACATAGGCGGAATCGTCACTCAAAACATGGATGATGAGGTCGGAAAATTCCAGTTCTCCCATGTTTCCCTTTGGGTAGACTTTTTTATATCTATCCAACAGGGCATCCCATCCTTGAAGCCTCGTATCTCCGGATTGATATGTCATTTTTTTAGATTTCCAGTAATGGGCCATGAATCCCTCTCTGTCCCCATTGTTCCAGGCTTTTTTCTGAAGCTCATGGATGCGGATAAGCTCCTGCTCGACAGAGGAGTTTTGGCAGTATGCCAGAGGTGATAGAAAAGCAAGGATTAGAGCTGTTGTTAGGATATGTTTCATTTTTTCTCCTTTTTGGCCAATTCGTTTTTGTAATCCTCTGGATAATCGATGTCTTTGAGGATGTGGGGAGAATCCGACTTTATCTCATAAACATCCCGAGGATGGTTGCGCACCAGGGCTCTAAGCCCAATGTCTGGACTCAGATGAAGGACTTCTTGTTTGTGCTTGACATCGATCAAGATCGGATGGCCGCGTTTTTTTGCGTAAACGGGGAGAACGATCCCTTTTTGGGATTCTTCGTAGGCATCGATAAGTCTGTCTATGACTGAGACAGGGATAAGAGGCTGATCGCCGAGGCTGACCAGGGCCGCTGATGTCTCATGCGGAAGGGCCTTGAAGCCTGCCTGGATGGAAGAGAGCATCCCTTCCCGGTAGCGGTGATTCACGGCTGTTAGAACAGGCCGGCCTTTCAGTTTGTCCAGTATTTCCCTGCGGTGCGAACCCAGCACCACTAAGATTTGATCGGCCTTTGATTCGCAAATATTATCCACGATGTGTTCGATGATCGTTTTCCGGCCGAGCGGAAGAAGCAGCTTGGGCCTGCCCATCCGCTTGGATTCGCCCGCAGCCAGCACCAAGGCGCAAATCATGATTCCTCCTTCATCTGATTCTTGACAAGGTTTCTGACCTGGACGAGTTGTGCGGCGATGCTGACAGCGATTTCTTGAACCGTTTTGGATTGGATGTCGATGCCTATCGGGGCAGATACACGATCGAACTGAGAAGCGGTGGCCCATCCTTCAGTGATGAATTTTTCGCGCATCAGCGCGATTTTCCGCCTGCTCCCGATCATCCCGATGTAGGCGGCATCGGAAGCGATGCAGCCCCTCAGCGCATCGGCATCATGGCTGTGACCCCGGGTGACGATCACGAAATAGGTGTCTTCGGTCTTGGCTAGTTTTGCGATGGCCTTCCCGATATTATCGACGATGATCTGGTCGGCATCGGGCACGATGTCTTTATTGGCGAATTCGGGCCTGTCATCGATGACCGTAACCTCGAAGTCGAGAAGATGTCCGATGTGGGCAACGGCCTGGCCCACATGACCGGCCCCGGCGATCACGAGACAGGAGAAAGGAAACTGAGGCTCGATATACAAAAAGTGGTGGCCCTTAGGAAAAAACAAGGGCTTCCCCGAGGAGAAGGCCTCCTTGACTGCCGAGTGATATGTCAAGTCCTCGGCCGCTGCTTCCCCGCCAACTATGCCTGTCTCATCCACCCACGATCGGGATAAATGAACGGTTGACCCACCTTCTTGATTGATTTGTGTGACTAGAACTCCGGATCGGCGGCTGTCGAGAGAGCGGGCCATTGCCTTGAATTCCTTCTCATGATCGGCAGGGCTGGCATCGAACAGGATGGTGGCCTCACCGCCGCAGATGGCCTCTTCTTCAGAAGTTGTGTTCCCATACAATTCGAATCGGGAAAGGGAAGACCTGCCGTTTTTGAGTGATGCCAATGCTTTCTCCTCTGCTTTTGCTTCCAGAAGTCCTCCTCCCAGGGTTCCTGTCAGGAGTCCCTTTTCTGAAAAAAGGGCAGAGGCCCCTGGCACTTGAGGGCTCGATCCTTTCGTAGCTACTATGGTGGCCAGTGCCAGTCTATTTTTTCTTTGTTCGACGAGGAAACGGGAATAAATGTTTGTCATTTTTTTTCGGTTTGTCTGCTCTTTTCCGTTTTTTGCACAAGAGACTGCGCCCAATGTCCTGGCATATTTATCTTTTCGACGGAAAATATCCTAAATTCGCATGTTCTAATTTTTTCCATAAAATTTTTTAAAATGCCATCTCGAACCACCAGGATGAAATGCGGTTTGAGAAAAAAAAGAATTTCTTCGAGGACGGGCCAGATCCCTTTCCCCGACAGTTCCAGAGGGCCTAATTCATCCACGACGCAGAGATCGGCGTTTCTGCTCTGATTGATGATGTTTTGAGCGATGGCCAGTGTTTCCGGCAGAAAATAGAACGGGCCGGTTCTTTCCCAGGCCTTTTTACCATTCTTGCGGAGAAAAGTATGAGATTTGCAGTGCTTTAAATCAAAAAGATTATATCCGGCACATTTCTGGTTTTCCCATACCGCTTCACTCAGATAACCTTCAATCTGAAAGCCCTGTTTTTTGATAAAAGGAATGGTAGTTTTGAGAAGGGTCGTTTTTCCCGAATGGACCGGGCCTGTCAATATGTTAATCACTTCTCGAACTATTCACACCAAGTTCAAACTATCGAGGAAATGGCCGTATAAAGGACGGCTTCGACGAGATCCATTTTGTAGGCGTTTTCTTCAAGAGGCCGGGCGTCCTTCAAGTCTTCCCTGGCTCCTTGTCTGATGACCTCCTCCGTTACCTTTTTTCCCCTGATATAATCCTCGGCCCTATTCATTGGCCATGGAATGGGGGCTACCCCTCCACAGACGATTTTTAGGTCTTTGAATACTCTGCCGGATAATACGCCGCTGATGGCGGCCGAAACAACGGCATAGTCCCACGTGCCCCGCTCTTTGAATTTAGAATAGGTGCTCTTCGCCCCGTTTTTTGGCAAGGGGATTTGAATTTCGCTCAAAATCTGATGCGGCTCCAGAATGTTTTCGCTCCGGATATTGTTCTGCGGCAGGGTGAAGAATTCTTCCAGCTTGATGGTGCTTTTTTTGCCTGCCGGCCCTGCGATCGTGATATCCGCATCCAGGCCGATCAGCATTGGTGCCAGGTCAGAGGGATGAACGATGTAACAGGGAGCACCCCCCAAAATTGCATGATATCTGTTTCTTCCCCGGAAGGCGTAGCACCGGCTGCCCCCCTTTTTTCGGCAGATCGTATCCGGATCACGGTAGTACCAGCACCTGGGTCTCTGGCAGAGGTTGCCGCCGACCGTGCCCACGTTCCTGAGTTGAGGAGAGGCCAAAGAAAGAGCAGCTTTTACGAGGCCGGGAAAGTTCTCCCTGATGATCTGATTTTCGGCAAGATCAGCGACGCTTGTCATCGCGCCGATCGCAGCGTGGTTTTTGTCTATTTTGATAGTGGATAGATCCGGGACAGATTTGAGATCGATCAGGACCTCAGGGGCTATAGTTTTATTCTTGATTTCGTCCAGAAGATCTGTTCCTCCGGCCATCAAGGAATAACCTTTTTTCCCCTGAGAAAGCAGGGACGTGACCTGGCCCAGCGTTTGAGGCTGCGCGATTTTGAATTCTTTCATCGGGCTACCTCCTTGTCCTTAAGAGCCTGAAGGACTTTATCCGGTGTCATCGGGATTTCCCGGATGTGGACCCCGATAGCATTGTAGACGGCATTAGCGATAACCGCAGAAGCGGGGATTCGTGGAGGTTCTCCCAAACCTTTGGTGCCGAGGATGTTGATCCGCGGATCGATGATATCGACAAACAGAGGCACGATTTCGGGAATGTCCATCGAGGTGGCGATCTTGTAATCCCTTAAATTAGGATTGACCATCCGGCCGGTTTCATTATCCATGATCCTCTGTTCAAAAAGGGCTGCACTTATACCCTGGGTAACTCCACCGATGACCTGGCTTTCTGCCGTCTGCTTGTTGATGATCCTGCCGCTGTCATGGACAGCCACGACTTTGATGACGCTGATCTTTCCGGTGCGTGTATCAACTTCGACTTCGGCAAAATGTGCGCCAAAGGTGTTGTAGGCATAGCCTTCGGGCAGTCCTTTTCTTTCTCCATGGAATACGGTTTCGCGGCGGAGATCTCTGGCGACTTCCTTGAAGGAGACAGCATTTTCTGGATTACCTTTTTCATAAAGCTTTTTGTTTTCGAGAACGATGCGTAAAGCAGGAACGTTTAGTTTTGGCGCCGCTGTTTTGCGGAGATGCTCAGCGGCTTTCAGAGCCGCATCCCGGACAGCAGGGGCGACCGATGGCGTCGTCAGACTTCCACCGGAAGCTGGAGCCCAGGGATAGTCTGAATTCCCCAGCTTTACTGTGATGTCTTCAGGGTCTAATCCTAATGTCTCTGCCGCAACTACTGCCATATGGGTTTTTGTGCCACAGCCGATGTCTTGTGTGCCGCATATGGCTTCCACGCTTCCATCCTGGTGAAGCTTGATATCAGCAACAGTTCCGGGAGATCCAGCTCCCCACCAGATTCCGGCTGCCATCCCTATTCCGCGTCTGAACCTGCCATTGCCTCCTCCGGGAACCCTGTTCCTCTTGTGCCAGGCGATCTCTCTGGCTCCGATTTCATAGGCCTTATCAAGTCCTTTGGAGGAATAGGGAATACCTGTTCCCCCGCGGTTTTTGGTTGTGTAATTCAATTTCCGGAATGTCAAGGGATCCATGTCGATCTCATTGGCCAGCTCGTCGATAAATCCTTCAAATCCGAAGGTTCCCTGGGTCAGTCCCGGTGCTCTCATGGGCCGGGCCGCACCCGTGTTCAAGTAGATATTGTAGTCTTCCACTTTAATATTTTTGCACTTATGCACATCGATCATCGGTTCTGAGGATCTGTCTCCTCCGCGGATTCCACCAGATGTGTAACTCAATAAACTGAGAGCTGTAATCGTCCCATCCTTTTTCACGCCGCCTTTGTAAGTCTGGAAAGTGGATGGACGGTTTCCCACGCACAGCGAGCTGTTTCGCCGAGAGAGCATGATCTTCACAGGGCTTTTTGCTTCCTGCGCCAGCAGTGCTGCCACCACAGTGTGTTCATTTACACCGAGTTTGCTGCCGAATCCTCCTCCCACATAGTTCTCGATAACTTTAATTCTTGTGGCAGGAATCTGAAGGACTGCGGCAAGTTGGTCTCTTACATTGTGAATAGCCTGTGTGGAGTCCCATATTGTAAGTCTCTCTCCTTGCCACATGGCGATGCTGACATGTATTTCTGCTGTCTGGTGAACCTCGATGGCTGTTTTATACGTTCGCTCGATGACAATATCGGCTTCCCGAAATCCTGCTTCAACATCTCCGCGGCTGTATCCTCGACGCGGCTCGACGTTGGGCCTGTCATCATGAACTTGGGGAGATCCTTCTTCCTTTGCTTTTTCTTCTGTAACCACAAAAGGCAGGGGCCTGTATTCGACTTTGATCAGAGCCATCGCCTTTTCTGCTGTTTTTTCGTCTCGTGCTGCTACGGCAGCCACCTGCTGTCCGGAATACGCGATATTCCCCCGGTAAACCGGAAGAGCGGCTTTGACCCCGGGCAGGTTTTTTGCTGCACTCAGATCGACCGATACCACTTCAGCCCTTGCATGAGGAGATCGCAGGATTTTTCCGATCAGCATGTCCCGAAGCTTTATGTCATGTGTGTAGTGAGCTTGTCCTGTTACGATTTTTTCTCCATCAATCCTTTTGGTGTATTGGCCGATGAGTTTAAATTTTTCCCTTTTATCAGCAGAAGGGCCTTCGGGAGCGTGTTGTGTTTGGTCACTGGCGAATTCCTCATACCAGAGGTGGCTTTCTTCCATGGCGTGTTTCACATCTTTTTTGGCCATTTTAAGACCTCCCTGTTTTTGCCGCTTGGTCGATTGCTTGATAGATTTTGGTGTAATTCCCGCAGCGGCACAGGTTTCCGGAAAGGCCTCTTTTGATTTGATCGAGATTGGGATGGGGATTTTTTTTCAGCAATGCTTCCGAAGCCATGATAAAACCCGGTGTGCAAAAACCGCATTGGTAAGCGTCCTTGTCGATAAAGGCCTGCTGGAGAGGATGGAGTTTGTCCTTTTGGCCCAACCCTTCGAGGGTGGTGATGTTGCTGCCGTCTGCTCTGATAGCAAGAAACATGCAGGAGTAGATGGGATTTCCATCCAATAAGACGGTGCATCCGCCGCATTCTCCCCGGTCGCATATTTTTTTTGTTCCGGTCAGATTCAATTTGTCCCTGAGGACATCGAGGAGTGTCTCCTGCGGTTCAACCGCCAGTGAGTAATCTTTGGCGTTTACCGTGAATTTTATCACTTTTTTGGAATAAATGGAGACATTTCCTTCCGTCGTTTGAATGGACTCGGCCTTTTGTGCCAGGAGCTTGGGGGCAAGAGCGGCCCCCAGCGTTCCGCTCCCAAAACCTTTCAGGAAATCCCTCCTACTAAAGGTCCTCCTCTTTTTCCCGTTTCCCTTTTTCATTTGCTCGCTCCTTGTCTGTCAATGATCTGATCTGGATTATTCATGTGCCTAGATCTCTGCAGCGCATTTTTTATTTGATTATATGAGTCTCATGGCTTTTTCGCAACCTCAATTTGATGGAGAAGCTCCTCTGAACATTCGAGCTTCCTGATCGATTTCCCCGCCAAAATTAGATTCGACAGGAGTGGATAATCGACAACCGGCAATGTTTTCGTTGTCATTTCTAACAATATCAGGATAATATACTGATGTTGCTTCGAATGAGAACACAAACACTTTTCCGCCCATCCTTTATAGAAGGGCGGGGTGGGTTGGCATGAAAGATAAAATCGCTCTTGTGACAGGAAGCAGCCGGGGGATGGGAAGGACTATCGCGCTCCGTTTGGCCGATGCAGCGGCCGGGGTGATTGTGCATTTTAAGAATGACAGGAAAGCAGCCATCAGTGTCGTCGAAGAAATCGAAAAAAAAGGGAAACATTCCGGCTGTCTGCAGGCCGATCTGACGCAAGAAGATCACGTCTATTCTTTTGTGCGGGAAGCCGAAAAGCAGTACGGCCGAGTCGACATTCTTGTCAATAACTTCGGCCCGATTTTGGATAAGCCGTGGGAAAGGCTGAACTCCGAGGATTGGGACCGCATGTGGCGGGGGAACCTGGGAAGTGCGTTTTTTTGTCTGAAGGCGGCTCTTCCCGGAATGCGCAGAAGAAAATGGGGCCGGATTATCAATATGGGCTTCAGCCGGGTGGAACAGCTCGTAGCTTATCGCAGAATCGTTCCTTATGCAGCCGCAAAGACAGGGCTGCTTATCTTAACGCGGTCCGTGGCCGCATCTGTAGCGTCCGATGGGATCACTGTCAATATGGTTTCTCCTGGCCTGATAGAAGGCGGTGTTCTGCCGAAGGATCAAAATATTCCTGCTGGCCGATTGGGCACATTCGATGATGTGTCCAGCGCTGTTTTGTTTCTGGTTTCAAACCAGGCACGCTACATCACCGGGACGAATCTGGTGGTTTCCGGAGGCTGGAAGATTTGAAAGAGGATGGGAAAAAAAATAAAATGGGTGAAATGAAAATTCTTGAGGTCGTTAAGAGTCTTCGGATTTCCCAGTGGATCAAGAACTTTTTTGTTTTTGCCCCTTTAATATTCTCCCAGAATGTGTTCAACTGGCCCCTGCTTTTCAGAACAATTATTGCTTTTGTTCTGTTCTGTATTCTTTCGGGTGCAGCCTACATCCTGAATGACATCCGGGATGTGCAGGAGGACCGAGTCCACCCTGTCAAATCCAAAAGGCCGCTGGCCTCAGGGAAGCTTAAAACATCCCATGCCCTTTTTGCATGCATCCTTCTTGCCCTGGCGGGACTTGGGGGAGGCTTCTTGATTGACATTTCGTTTTTTATTGCTTTGCTGGTGTATCTCCTCCTCCAGATTGCCTATTCGAGCTGGCTGAAACATGTTGTCATCATCGATGTTTTGGTCGTCGCCGCCGGGTATTTGATTCGGGTGATTGCCGGCGGCCTGGCTGTCGAAATCCAGATCTCTCCCTGGCTGTTTATCTGCACCTTTTTGATTGCCCTGTTTTTGGCTTTGAGCAAACGGCGCCACGAGCTCGTTCTTCTGGATAAAAAAGCAGAAACTCACCGGCCAATCCTGAAAGAATACACCCCTCAACTGCTCGATCAAATGATCGCCGTAGTGACAGCCTCGACGGTGATTTCTTATTGCCTTTACACCATTTCCAGCGAGACGGTTGCTAAGTTCGGGACAAAGAATCTTCTGTTTACTGTCCCATTCGTCCTGTACGGAATTTTCCGCTATCTTTACCTTGTGCATCAGAAGGATGAGGGGGGGAGCCCCGAGGCTCTGATCATCAAGGATAAGCCTCTGCTTGTCGATGTGTTTCTCTGGATCGCTGCAGCCATGCTGATCCTGTATATATGAGTTTAAGGAAAATAAAGCCATGCCCTCAAAAGTTGCAGTTATAAAAACCACCCCGGCAGCGGTCCTGGATGATTATGAGAAACTCCTGCATCTGGCAGAAATCGAGAAATTTATCTCTCCTGAAAAAGACGCTCTTATCAAATTAAACCTCTCCTGGACCAAGTATTTTCCTTCCTGTTCCAGCCAGCCGTGGCAGCTGGAAGGCGTGGTCCGAACTCTTCTGCAAATGGGCTACCAAAAGGACCGTTTGTTTCCGGTCGAGAACAAAACGGTCGTAACCCATCCTGTCAGGGGAGCCGAAAACAACCTGTGGACTCCTGTGCTGGAGAAATTCGGATTGCCCTTTCTTCCTTTAACGGATGTCGAATGGACAACTTATGACTTTAAAGGCAGGCTGCTGAAGATGAACCACGTCTTCCCTGAAGGATTCGTCATTCCCAAGATGTTTGCCGGGAAAAACATCATCCATCTTCCCACAATAAAAACTCACGGCCATTCTGTTACAACAGGAGCTGTCAAAAATGCCTTCGGTGGGCTTTTAAAGGAAGTGCGGCACTATGCCCATAAGTACATCCACGAAATCCTGGTGGACCTGATGATCATGCAAAAAGAGCTGCATCCCGGCATTTTTTGTGTTATGGATGGAACAGTCTGCGGCGATGGAGCCGGCCCCCGGACCATGAAACCCCGCATTGGGAACCTCCTTTTGGCAGGCTCCGATTCTGTTGCCGTGGATGCCGTGGCAGCCAAAGTGATGGGCTTCGACCCGATGTCCATTCCGTACATCCGGATGTGCCATGAACGGGACCTGGGAATCGGTGATCTGCGGGGAATCGAGATCGTGGGGGATGACATCGCTCCGATTAATCTTCATTTTAAAACGAGAAGAAGTCTGGTCATATGGGGAGATCAGATGCTGCGGATAGGATTTCTGAGGTTCCTCGAAAAAATTTTGCTCCGCTCTCCATTGGTGATTTGGGCCCCTTTTGCCAGCAATATCTATCACGATGGGCTGTGGTATCCCACGGTGGGACGTCATAGAATCAGAGCGTTTGAAAAGACCGGCTGGGGGAAATTGTGGTTGAAATACAAAAGGGGATGAGATGAGAAAGGCTCAAATGATCACCCTCTGCATTGTTTTTCCTTTGATCGCTTTGGGCGTTGCTTTTTTTTTGACGATTTACAAGGATGCCTCCGCTTCCACCTTCGCCGATCATGCCCTCAGGTTCCCTTCTTTCATTTTCCCCCTGTTTTTTTTGGCCGGCCTTGCTCTTCTTGTCACCATCTGGCAGGGAATCGCCAGGGCTGAAAGGAAATATTTTCCTGATACTCTGCCCCCACTTTTGTGGGAAAATTTCTTTGCATGTCTTCCCTTTGGTTTTTCTCTTTTTTCTCCCCTTCTTTTGACTTTTTACCTGACTTCGGACGATTTAAAGATTCGCCTGAATCTCCTGCTTGGCTCAATGATCGCCGGATTTGTTTTGATCAAACTGGTCCAGTGGCACCGGCGCGGCGGATTGAAAAATTTTTGGGCAAAGAGCCTCTCCCTCTTTTATCGGCTTTCATTAAAAAAGAAACTTCTTGTCCTTTTCCTTGCCGCTTTCCTCATCTATCATCTGTGTGCGCTGAGCTATGTCTCCAAAGGATTGGCGTATTCTGGAGACGAACCGTATTATCTTCTGACGACACATAGCCTGTATCAGGATGGCGATATCAACCTGGCCAAGAATTATACCGATCTGGATTATTTCTATTTTTACCCAAAGAAACTCTATCCCAAGCTGAGGCTGAGGGCTTATGCAAGATTCGGCAAAAAAGGTCCGGACTATGTGTGGCCCATCAACCAGCCCGGTGTCTCTGTCCTGATTCTTCCGTACTACTGGTTGACCCAGCATCTCCACGGGCGGGCGCTCATTTATGTGTTGAAAATAAGCCTGTCGGTATGGGCGGTGCTCCTGGGTCTCCAGATCTTTCTTTTCGCACAAGAACAGTGGAAGAACGAAAAAATCTCTCTCCTTTTGTGGTTTTTGTATTCATTTTCTGCCCCGATCATTTTTTATGCGATCCATCTCTACCCCGAAGTGCCCATCGCCCTGTTTTCTCTCTACGTCTTTCGAAAAGTTCGTTCGGGAAAAAGACTGTCCCTTGTTCACTGTTTTTTCCTCGGTTTCCTCCTCGCACTGTTTCCCTGGTTCGGCCTCAAGTACAATATGATTTTGTGGCCGCTGCTTATCCTTTCGGGCTATTTCCTTATAAAAAATCACAAAGCCAGGTGGAAGATATTGACTTTTCTGGCTGTTCCGGCCGTTTCCACTGTGCTTTTTGCCTTTTACACCAAGGCATTGTACGGTACTTTTTATCCGATGGCCATCTACGAGGGAGTGCTTACGGCAGAAAGGATCGAGGCCTTCAGGGAAATGGTCAAACATATTCCGGTCATGCTCCGGATTGACTCCTTTCTGGATTATTTTCTCGACCAGCGGGACGGCCTTCTCCTGTATTCGCCGATTTATTTTTTCATTTTCCTGGGAGGCGTTGAGGCTTTCCGGCGGTCCAAAAAGGACCTATTTATGCTCCTCTTCATAAGCCTCCCGTACCTTTTCAACTATGCCTTTTTTTCCCACCGCCAGGGACATTCTCCCCAGGGCCGCGTACTGACCAACATATCCTGGGTTGCAGCCATCTTTCTCGGATACTTTCTCGTCCACAACCGAAAGAAGTTTTATTCCTTCCTTTTTTGGTGGGCGGCCGTTATGGGTTTTGTCTTTGTCCTCCTTCTTTTTCAAAATCCCTCTTTTCTGTACCAGCCCACCACCCATCAGTTCACTTTCAGGGGAGGAGCCCTGTTCGTGTATCTCAGCAATCTCCACTTTTATCTTCCAAACCTGCTGCCCTCTTTTATCAAGGTGAACAATTTGAAGTATGTGCCTAACTACATCTGGCTTGCCGCCATTCTTATTTTTATTGCAGGGTATATCCGGAAAAGCGGCCATCCCCTCAAAAAAACGACAATCAAATCCCGGCCTTTCCTTCCCCCGCTCTTCACGATCTGTGGAATGACCGTTTTTTTTCTCTGGTTTGTGCTTTTTCCCCGGACGTCTCTGCTTTTCCCGGTCAAAGCCGCCTATTCTTCGGGAGAAAGAATTTCCTACTATAATTTGGGCCGGGACGTGCAGATGAAGCAAGATCAGCCGGGCCGATTTACCATCACCAAGGATAACCACACTGCGGATTTGTATTTCACTTCTTGGAGAAAGATAAAGAATCTGAAGATCGAATTTGGATCCCTGGAAGGAAAGTATCAGGTGAGGCTGAAATTTTTCGATCGTACTCTTTATGAAGGAATTGTTGCCAGAGAAATGAAAACGGTCGTTCAGGCAGCGCCGCTAGGTTATCGATATAAAAACACCAACCTCTTCTTGTTAAGGATAGAGATAAAAAACCTGTCGAATATTTCTACAGCAGAAAATCCTTTCCTGCTTATTTGTCGGCCGGTCCGGTAGGAGAAAATTTCAGGGTCAGGCCGGTTTTTAAGGCATAGCCGATGTTCCCGAGAAATTTTTCAGCATCCAGCGGTCCCTGAAGTCGGGAGAGATGAGAGCTAATTTTAACGCTGTTATTTTTAATCCACTGGAAGTTTTCAGAATACTGGTCGATGATATCCTTCTTGTATTTGCTAAGAAATATGTCTTGATCGTCCTTTGAGGCATACGGAAGCCAGAATTTGTGGAGGAAAAACAGGAAATCGGCCCGCTCCGGGAGGTCTTTTTCTATCAGCCCGTTTAAATAGCCGACGATCCGGATATCCAACGTTTGTTTGAAATTTTCATTCAGCATGAAATCGAGTTTTTGTAATGTTTTCGGGGATAAATCCCACAAAACACCATATTTGGTCTTTGCTGCTTTGTTCCATAACGGGAAAGGAGTGTCATAGAATGTCAGCCGCCTCAACATGAGATACCCGAACGGCGCGTTTTTTTCATGCCCGGGCCGCTTCCTTTTTGTGAGCGCCATTCGGGCGACGACAGGTTCGGCCAGACCGAGCTTATCGCACACATAGACCTTTGGACCGGAATAAAACCCTGTGAATCCGACATTTTTGTAGGCGATCCGGATTGGCATTTTTGCTCTTTCGGACAGGTTCCTGTAGTTGACTCCGATGGTTTTCCACATCAGAATCATGGTGTCTGTTAACAGGTGCTTGAGCGGAATGATTTTATCTTTGTAGTAAAAATAGCGTTCATCGCTGACATTGTTGTGAAAGGGCTGTCCGCGCTTCTGCATGGGAATCACACTCAAGGAGGAAAAAAAGAAGATCAGGCACACAGCGAGGCACGCCATCTTCGGAGCTGCTTTTTTGTAAAAAAATTTATCGAATGCCCCGGTTTGGGATAGAGTGATAAGAAGAAAGGCCGGAAGGAGAAATCGTCCGTGCATAAAATCCCCGCCCCCCCGGATCACAAAAAATCCATGAAGAAGCCCGGAAAAAAGGACAACCGCTCTGTTTTTTAGATGCCTGCGGCCCCCTTTTACAAAAAACATCAGAACGGCCAGGATAAGAATGACCGGCACAAGGCTGCCCTGGAATGAGTCTTTCAGATATTTAAATCCCTGGGACCAGTAAGCGCTTCCGCCTGATTTGGTGTAAAAAGGATTGGGCAGAAGTGCGGCATAATAACCCATCCTGAAAATTTGATAGCCTCCCACCAGAAGGGCCGGGAAGGTCAGGAACCGGACAAGATGTCGTGCCTGGATATTTTTTTTAGCGGCTTCATAAAGATAAAGGATGAGCATCAGGACCATGAAAATGCCGAAATCCGGGCGGGTTAGAGTCAAAAACGATACGATCAGACCCGTTGCCATCGGCTGCCTCATCCATCTGTTCTCTAATAGGAATTTGGCGTAAAGTACGAGCAGCAAATAAGATAATGCTGTTTCCATTCCGCTTGTGCCGAAGTCGATAAAAGCGCTCGTGCCGATGAGGATGGCGGCTGCCGGGTTCAGGAAGGAGGCCGCACCTGTTTCATCTTTGATGCGGATTCTAAAGAAAAGAAGGTACAGGGCCGCAAAGGCTGCTGCCAATGCGGGTATGATAGCTGCGCCTTTGGGAGAGAGTCCAATCCCGCGGAAAATGGCAAGAACGGCAAGCCACAGGGGATGCGTGAATCCTTCGACTCTTTCCGTGATGTTGAAAACCGGGCCGTACCCATGGAGAAAATTATCCATATGGCGCAGGGTGATGAAGGCGTCCTCTGACATCCAGGCCCTCCGGAGAATCAAAAAACAGCCGGCCAGGAACAAAAAACCTGATAGATAGTATTTCCATTCCGCCGTGCTGCGGGATGCCAATAGGAGGGAGAGGAGAATAAACGTGCATGCGGCCCCATACAGGAGGGCTGAGGACAGGATGTTCAGCCAGGGGAAGATGCCCCTGATCCAGCGGATTCTGACTTTTATGAGCTGGATATCCCGGCTGCCGGAGGAATACAAAATTCGAGGCTCGATTTCTTTTTTGGCAGAGACTTGGAATGAAAGGTCTCTGACGGCCGGGAAGTGATCTAACCGGACGTCCTGGGAAACAAGGAGAGATTTTCCTTTATCTGAAGCAACCTGAAGCTGGCAGCTGGCAGGCTCCCCGGAAGAAGAGGCCATTTCGAATGTCGCGGCATACCTGCCAGCCGGGACTTCGAGGTATGTTCCATAAGCGATAAAGCGCTTTTTCTTTAAAATTAGCCGGTCGGACAGGATATCTCTGCCGCCAGGTCCATAAAAATCGGACCGGAACGGCTCAAGGGTAGCAGAAAAATCTTCTGTCTTTTTCCCCTGAAAATATGTCCGGAGGAAGAGGGCCATAAAAAAGGAGATAAAAATTATTGAAAAAAGCAGCAAGGGGCTTTTTTTCATGAGCTTTTGTTTTTTAGGGATGAGAGTTTTATAGCACACAAAAAAAATCAGAGTCAATCCTGAATCATTCATAAACCTGATGCTTTTTAACGGGATTTAGCGCTGTATTCATTGAAATCAGGGACATGTACCGAAAATTTAAGGGACACGTTACCGGAAA
>CAZOJY010000017.1:0-42506 GCA_964580235.1 uncultured Eubacteriales bacterium
CATATAACTCCCAGTTAGCTTGGATAATTCAGGTTAGGTAATTTATAAAAAAGGTTTAAAATTTACTGGGAATAAATTTAGGATTTGGTATGATTTAGAGCGGTTACAATCTCATCGGGGAGTGAAACGATGTACAGAATCGAAAGCAAGGTCGATACCAAGAGCAAGGAATATAAAGAAAATTATAAAAGTCTAAAAAAAGAAGTCAACCTCTATAAAGAAAGGCTTGCCAAAGTTCAGGAAGGGGGACCTAAGAAATACCGAGACCTCCATAAGTCTCGCAAAAAACTCCTGGTGAGAGAGAGACTGGAAAAGCTCTTCGATAAGAACACTCCGTTTCTCGAGATGAGCGCTCTCGGCGCCTACGACATATACGAGAACGAGGCCCCGAGTGCGGGCGTGGTGACCGGCATCGGTGTGGTTCATGGGAGGGAAGTCCTGGTCGTGGCCAATGATGCGACTGTTAAGGGCGGGACTTATTTTCCCATGACCATCAAAAAACACATCCGGGCCCAGCAGGTTGGTCTGGAGAACCGGCTTCCCTGCATCTATCTTGTGGATTCTGGTGGAATTTTCCTTCCTCTTCAAGCCGGAACTTTTCCGGATAAAGAGCATTTTGGGCGCATTTTCTACAACCAGGCGAGGCTTTCGGCCCTCGGAATCCCGCAGATTTCGATCGTGATGGGATCTTGCACAGCAGGAGGGGCCTATGTGCCTGCCATGAGCGATGAGACCGTGATCGTTCGCCAGCAGGGAACCATCTTTATCGGTGGACCCCCTCTGGTCAAGGCTGCCACAGGAATGGATGTCACAGACGAGGAATTGGGAGGGGCCGATGTTCACTGCCGGATTTCGGGTGTGTCCGATTATTATGCCCAAAACGATTCCCATGCATTGGAGATAGCCAGGAACATCATCGAAACACTCGACCCACCCAAAAAATTTGAGCTGGACATGGCCGAACCCGAGGACCCGTATTATGATCCCGAGGAAATCTACGGGATTGTCCCAGGAGACACCCGGAAGCCTTACGATTTCCGGGAGATCATCGCCCGGCTCGTGGATGGCAGCCGGTTTCAGGAATTTAAAGAATATTATGGGCAAACAATTGTGTGCGGATTTGCCCGGATCCAGGGTTATCCTGTTGGCATCCTGGCCAACAACGGGGTGCTTTTTTCCGAGAGCTCTGTAAAAGGGGCACACTTTGTGAGCCTGTGTTCCATGCGCAAGATTCCGCTGATTTTTTTCCAGAACATCACAGGCTTTATCATCGGGAAGCAGTATGAACATGGAGGTATTGCCAAGGATGGAGCCAAGCTTGTTCATGCTGTGGCCAATGCCGATGTGCCGAAATTCACGGTCATCGTCGGTGCCTCCAACGGTGCAGGGAATTATGCCATGTGTGGCCGGGCCTATGCCCCGCGCTTGCTCTGGATGTGGCCGAATGCCCGGATCTGCGTGATGGGAGGGGAGCAGGCGGCAAATGTGCTGGTGACTGTGAAAGTGAAAAGACTGGCGACACAGGGCAAAAAAATGACAGAGGAGGAGATCGCTAAATTGCGGGAGCCTATCCTCAAAAAATACGAACATGAAGCCAGCCCATATTTCAGCACGGCAAGACTTTGGGATGACGGCATTCTCGATCCCTTGGAGACGAGAGAAGCTCTGGCCTTGGGGATTTCGACGAGTCTGAACGCACCCATTCCCGATTACAAAGTCGGTATTTTCAGGATGTGACATGGGGAAAAACAAATTCAAGACTATCCGGTTGGATACGGATGCAAAAGTGGCGCGTATCACGTTTGCCAGACCGGAGGTCCACAATGCTTTTAACGCCACGATGATTGGCGAATTGGATGCGGTTTTCAAACACGTGAAAAACGAAGCAACAGTTCGTGTGGTTGTTCTGACTGGCGAAGGCAAATCTTTCTGTGCCGGGGCAGATATCCATTGGATGCGGGAAGTCATCGATTATTCCTATGAGCAGAACCTGGCAGAGTCCATTCTTCTGGCTGAGGCTCTCCACAAACTTTATTCCCTGCCCAAGCCCACAGTGGCCATGGTTAACGGGACCGCAATTGGAGGCGGAAATGGATTCCTATCAGCCTGTGACATTGCTGTGGCGGCGGAAGAGGCAAACTTCGGTTTGAGCGAGGTGAAAATAGGGCTGGTTCCAGCGGCCATCTCTCCCTATGTGATCCGGAAGATTGGGGAAAGCAAAGCCCGGGAGTATTTTCTTACCGGGGAGAGAATTTCTGCGCACAAAGCACAGGAAATCGGTCTGGTCAATGAAGTTGTTCCCTATGATAAATTAGAGGAAACGGTTGAGGAGCTCATCAATTTGCTCCTGACGTCAGGGCCAGAGGCCTTGGCTTTTTGCAAGGAGTTGATATTCCGAGTTCCTCAAATGAGTCTGGAGGAAGCCAAGGAATATACAGCCCGGATGATCGCAAATTTGAGGATCAGCGAGGAAGGACAGGAAGGCATGGCCTCTTTCCTGGAAAAACGAAAACCCAAATGGACAAAGTAGGGTGCAGAGGCTAGATCCTCAATGGCGCTGTGGAAATTCACATAAAATCATTATCAGAAAGAAAGAAGGGTCCATGTTTAAAAAACTATTGGTGGCGAATAGGGGAGAGATAGCGGTTAGGATTATCAAAGCCTGTCAGGAGCTGGGGATATCCACCGTGGCGGTTTTTTCTGATGCCGACCGCCTCAGTCTTCATGTGCAAGTTGCCGATAAGGCCATCAGAATCGGACCGCCACCTGCTGCGGACAGTTATCTTGATATGGGCCGGATTATCGAGGCAGCCCATCAAACAGGGGCCGATGCCATTCACCCGGGATATGGTTTTCTGGCCGAAAATGCCGCATTTGCTCGGCGCTGTGAGGAGGAAAAAATCATATTCATAGGTCCAAATTCCAGTGCCTTGGCGCTAGTAGGGGATAAGGTGCGCTCGCGCCAGACCTTGGAGAAAGCCGGCATCCCGATTATTCCGGGGATGAAAGGGATTGTGGAGGATGTCTCCTTCATTAAGGCGGAAGCTCAAAAAATCGGTTATCCGGTGATGATAAAAGCTTCGGCCGGCGGCGGTGGAAAAGGGATGAGGGTTGTATTCGGTGAAAAGGAACTGAAACCAGCTCTCGAGGCCGGCATGCGCGAGGCCAAATCTGCCTTTGGTGACGAATCTGTTTATCTTGAGAAATATATCGAAGACCCCCGTCATGTGGAGTTTCAGGTTCTGGCCGACAACCACGGCAACATCCTTCATCTTTTCGAGAGGGAATGTTCTATCCAGCGAAGGCATCAGAAGATTGTGGAAGAGACGCCCTCTCAAGCTCTCGATCCGGAGCTTCGAGCCAAAATGGGGGAGACGGCACGTAAGGTCATGCAGGTGTCCGGTTATAATAATGCCGGGACCGTTGAATTTCTGCTGGATAAGCACAAAAATTTCTATTTTTTGGAGGTCAATGCCAGGCTGCAGGTGGAGCATCCGGTCACCGAGCTGACAACCGGAGTGGATCTTGTCCATCAACAAATCAAGATTGCAGCGGGAGAAAAGTTGCCTTTTGTCCAGGAAGATCTGGGACAGAAAGGTCACGCCATTGAATGCCGGATATATGCTGAAGATCCAATCAATAGTTTCCTCCCTTCTCCAGGAAAGATCCTTTGTTTCAAAGAACCGCGCGGTCCTGGCATCCGCCACGACTGCGGAATTTACAGCGGATGGTCCGTGCCGATTTATTACGATCCGATACTGGCCAAGCTGACTGTCTGGGCCGAGAATCGAAATTCAGCCTGTCAGAGGATGATCAGGGCTTTGGATGATTATGTCATTTTGGGAGTACATACCAATATCAGATTCCTGAGGGATGTAATAGGATCTCCTCAGTTCTGCAATGGAGAGACAACCACAAGTTTCATCCCAGATCACTTTGCGGATTGGACAGGAGAGAAAAACTCCGAGGAGTTACAGAAGCTGGCTCTTTTGGCTGCGGCCTTCGATTCATTCCATGAGATATCTCCAGGAAAGGGTTTCCAAACGGCAAAAGAAAAAAATTACTCGCCCTGGCGTTCGCTCGGAAAATGGCGTTTAGGAGGAAAGTAGAGTGGAATTTGAATTCCTGTTAAACGGTATGCTGCAGAAAATATTTCTCGAGAGGATAAAAGATAAATTTCTTTTTTCCGATGGGGAAAAGACTTATGAGGCCGATATCCAGCATATTTCTCCCCAACAGATTTCCATTCTGATTGATGATGTTTCTTTCCGAATTTACATTGCTCGCGACCGGGACTGTCGATACCTTTCGGTCAACGGCCAGCAGTTTACCGTTAAGGAACCACATGAAGAAAAGGAAGATTTCCGAAAGGGAGAAGAAAAAACCCCAGAGGGGATGCTGTTAGTGAAGGCGCCAATGCCAGGAAAGGTCATCAAGATCTGCGTGTCCGAGAAGGAAAGTGTACGAAAAAATCAAACGCTGGCCATTGTCGAGGCCATGAAGATGGAAAACGAGATTAAGGCCTCTGTGGATGGCAGGATCGAGGTAATCCACGTTTCGGCAGGTGATTTGGTGGATTCTGAGATGCCTCTTATCGAACTCGAACCTTCCTAATCTCTGGGGGGATAAAAGAGGAAAAAGGGGACGGTTCTATTTTTTCAGACTTAAATAGTAAGGTTCTCTTCTCGTGAAGGCTGGGGCAGATCGGGTCGGGATTTTCAATGGCCCCATAGTAATTAGCTGTGCGAAGGGGTAAAATAGATAATAACGTAAGTATTTACAGGATAAATGTTTATGGCTGATGGAGCAGCTGTACAGAGGCTTCAATTGCAGGCTGCCTTGACTTAAAAAAAAATGCAACGAAATCAGGAAAAAGACAGTTTTAGGAAGTTGAGAATGGAGGAACAGGAGCTGATGCGCCAGGTCCAGCATGGTGACGAAATGGCCTTTTCAGAGATAGTGAGAAGATACAAAGACAAAATAGTCAATTTCCTCTGGCAGCTCACCAGGAATTATCAGGTGGCTGTGGAGTTGTCCCAAGAGACATTCATGAGAGTTTATTTCAAAGCGAACAAATACAAACCTGTGGCACCTTTATCATCGTGGATTTACACGATAGCCTCCAATTTGGCGAAAACAGAGATGAAAAGATCTCATCGGGTCATGATGGTTTCTCTGGATGATGAGAATTACCGGTATTTCGAGAGGACTGCCGCGAAAAGAAATCCCGAGGACTCTGGTTTGAATCAGAGAATAAGACAGGCTCTGGATTCTCTGCACCCGCGCTACAGAATCCCTGTTATATTGAAGGATTTGGAAGGATTCTCTCAAGAAGAGATTGCTCAGATTTTGAAAAAGCCGCTGGGAACCATCAAGGCTCGGATCAGCCGGGGCAGGAATTATCTCAAAAAGGAGATGAAAAACGGCAAATCCAAGACAAAATTTACAGGGAATAAGGAGATCGAAGATGCGCGAATATAATATTTCCGAAAATATACAGCGAGTGAAGGCTCCCGAGACTTTTGAACAGGATGTATTGAATCTTTTGTATGAGAGGAAGAAAAAATATGGGAAAAGCAGAACGCTCCGTCTCTCGTTTACCTGGGCATTCAGCGCAGCAGTGGCTGTATTCGTCATTATAAATTTTTTCATTATTCCCCAGAGAGGGCCGACAGAATTCTCCGACCTTGAAGGGAAAGTCCCTGCGTTTTTCGAGCGGGGGATGCCTTCCAAGGGCATGGAAACTGTTCCAATCATCGAACATATCGATTATTCGGGGGAAATGCGGTCAAGCAGAAAGGAATCCCCGACCATATATTTATTGGAGCAGTGCTCTGATAAAACAAACAGGAAGATTAAATATTGAGGAGGTCAGATAATAATGAGCACAAGAATAAAAACGCTTTTCGGCCTGATTGTATTTTTGTTCGCAATCCCCTTGCTCGTGGGTGCAAATGCCAGTTCGGTCAGTGCTCCACAGATTGAGGATGTAACACAAAAAGTTTTTCCGTGCGTTGTCAGAGTCGAGGCAAGAAATCGGATGCGGAAGGTTGCCACAGGAGTTGTCATCGATAAGAACGGTCACATCGTGACCACGGCTCTGATCACCCCAAAGGATGAGGATATTTTTATCACCACATTCGAAGGGAAAGAGATCAAGGCTGAATTTCTGGGAATGGATTCGGAAACTCATCTGGCTGTGATTCAAGCCAAGGGAAAAAAACTTACTCCCATTCCTTTAGCTAAGTCCAAAAAGCTATCTCCTGGCGAGTGGATCGGTGTTGTCAGCATCTCACCGGAGAACACTCCCCAGGTCACCCAGGGAATTGTTTCCTCGGTGGCTGAGGAGAGAGTGCGTTTGAATGTTTGGGTGGGCCGCGGAATGAGCGGAAGTCCGGTGGTGAATAAACAGGGTCAGATGGTCGGTCTGCTGAGAGGCGTTTATATGGATGAGCAGCCGATCGCTTTTTCGTTCCAAGAGAAAGAAGTCGTCGGAACAGGATATGTGTTCAGCAGGGCCGAAGCCCCTGCATCGGGTATGGCCGTGGCAACACCCGTGGATATCGTAGACTTTGTGACGGCAGAGATTAAAGAAAAAGGAAAAGTAGCACGTGGATGGCTGGGCGTTAGGATCGCATCCAACCAGAAAGACCAGGTGGAGATAATCGAAGTGGAAAAGGATTCTCCTGCAGAGATAGCCGATCTTGAAGATGGAGATATCGTCATCAAGTTCGATGGAAAGGAAGTCGCTGACACAGAGTCGCTGGCAAAAATGATCCGGATGAGAAAACCTGGTGAAACCGTCACTCTCAGGATCGAGCGTAAAGGCATAGCCCAAGATGTCGAAGTCAAACTGGGCGAATTAACCGAGGAGGAAGTTTGGAGTGATTTTGAACAAAAATTTCCCAAGTTGTTTCCCCCAAGAGCAAAGGTTAAAACTTGGAGTAAGCCAGAATTTGCCAACCCAGAGGTTTTCCGGTTCGGAATTGGGCAGCGAAAGTTCATCGGAGTGCGTGTCCAAGAGCTCACTCCCGAACTTTCCGAGTATTTCGGTATCGAAAAAGGCACCGGGATTCTTATCTCCAGTATTGAAAAGGATGGTCCTGCTGACAAGGCTGGCTTAAAAGTCGGCGATGTCATCATCGCAGCAAACGGGGACCGAGTGGAACGCTCGCAGGATTTGGTCAATCTTATCCAAGACAAAGATAAAGGAGAAAAAATCGCGATCGAATTCCTCAGGAATAAAAAGAAGCAAACTGCAGAAGTGGAAGTGCAAGAGGAACAGATGGAGAGCAGGGCCCCGTTTTTTTTATCCCGTAATCCACAACGGTACCTAGACACCTGGAGAAATTACGTGGATACGTATGAATCACAATCACAGAAGCTGGCTGAGACATACAAAAAAATGGGAGAGAATCAGTACAAGCAGCAGATGGAAACACAAAAAAAGATGAACGAGCAAATCCGCAAACAGTGGGAAAAGCAAAAAAAGAATGCGCAGAAATATTATCAAGATATCTTAAGGGCGACTCGTCTTTCAACGAAAAAAGTTAAAGGAATTAGAGTGTAACAGCGGTTGTCCCCCATTCAAGAATCGATGTTGAGCCAGGTTTTTACGAGGGACTTCAATTCTTTTGGTAAGAGTCTCGTTTTTTCGTGAAATCCTTTCTCCATGCGTTGTTTCAGGGCCTCGTACAGGATAATCCCGACAGAAACAGAAAGGTTCAGACTTTGGGCCATCCCGATCATCGGGATTTTAATCACGTAATCTGCAAGGTTCCGTGCTTCCTCGGAGATGCCCTCCGACTCGTTCCCGAAGACAAGGGCAACAGGCTGCGTATAATCAAGAGTTGTGTAGGAGACGGATACGTCCCCCAAATATGTGGCCGCGATTTTGAATCCTTTTTGTTTTAGCTGATTCAGACATTCTGCCGTTGACCGGAAATAGGAGAAATGGAGCCACTTTTCTGCTCGTGTGGAAATGGCTTTGTTGATAGGAAATGGCTCTCCGCTGGCCGATATGATGTCAACGTAAAGGACTCCTGCAGCATCACATGTCCGGACCACAGCACTGGCATTGTGAGTGTTTGTGACTTCCTCCAGAACGATCCGAAGATCGGGCTGCCGCTGAGATAAGACACGCGATACTTTTTGGATTCTTTTTTTTGTGGGCATGAAAAAACTATAACAAACTCATTCTGAACAGACAATCTTTTCCTTTTATTTGGCCTTTGACATTCTAAAACCAGAGGAGTTTGGAGGTGATGATCAGCCAGAAGATGACCGAGCCGATGAGGGCCCTGTATTCTCTGTTGTTTTTATATAACGTCCAGTTGAATCGAATTTTTTGGTGAAGCAATGTTGAGAAAAAAGAAGGGAAAAAAAGGGGAACTTTCCTTTCGTATTCAGCGTATTCCACCGGAAAAAGCTTTTCCATTTTTTGCTTTTCCGAGAGAATGATCACCGTGTAAAAAATCACGAAAAGCACCAAAGCGCTCGCTAAAACTGCCCAGGACTGGGCCCCGGTTACGACGCCGAGGCCGATCAACAGGTTGCCAAAATACAAGGGATTCCGGGTATACCGGTAGGGGCCTGATGTCGTCAGTTTTTTTTCTTTTTCCAGATGTCCGCACGCCCAGGTCCGGAGGAGCAATCCGATAAGAGTGAGCCCGACGCCTGCCAGTATGGACCAAAGTTTTGGTTTAGCCAGCACGACCGCTAAGACAACAAACAGCAGAGTGACCCTGACTCTCCATCTGTATATAACTTTCAGCAATCCGCGTTCAGGCATTTTTCTCCATCCCCGGTATCTCCAGACACGCTTCAGCTACTTCTTCAGGCGTGATTTTATCCAAGCATTCGAGCCGAGGACAGATCCTTTTGTAACAATGACTGCACGCCAGTTCATGAAAAACAACCCGGTCCTGTGCACTGAAAGGCCCATTGCGGCGGGGAGTTGTAGGTCCGAACAGACCCACCACAGGCGTCCCCAACGCACATGCCGCCTGCAGTGCAAATGTGTCTCCGCTGACTAATGCAGAAGCCTTTTGGATCAATACCATCACTTCCTGCAGCGATATGGCCGGAACCAGAGCAACGCCAGATCCTAGGCTGACCTTGGTTGCCAGTTCTTTTTCCACCTCGCTTCCCCAGAGCAGAATGGGATATATCCGTTCGCTTCCGATCATTTTGATCATTTGAACCCATCGGTCCGCATCCCATCTCTTTGTTTCCCAGGCCCCTCCCACATTTAAAAGCAGCAGCTTTTTTTGTGAGTCGTACCCGAGATTTTCCAAAATCCGCTCGACATTCGTATCCAATGCCTCCGGAAATTGCAGAGGAAAGTCATAAGCGCTGTCATTGATCCCTAAAAGAGAGAGGAGCTTCAGGTTCTTTTTGATCACATGATCCTTTTCCGGGAGCTCTGTCAGGTTTTCGGTGTAGAATAGAGAGGCCTGCCTTTCTCTCAGATTCTTCCGATGAAAGCCGATTCGCCTCTCTGCTCCTGAAAGGTATGCCATAAATCCTGATTTGACCAGTCCCTGAAAATCGATAGCGACCTGATTCCTGTTCCGGATCATCCTCTTGAGTATGGAAAACTCCTTCCAAAACTTTTTCGAACCCAGCTTCCACCTCTTCAGTTTTACAGGCACAATTCGATCTAATCCCGGCACAAGTTCGAGGATCTCCTTTCCGTTTTCCTCAACAATCCAAGAAATTTCTGCTTCACGATATTTTTTTCTCAATGCCGAGAAGGCGGGAAGAGTGTGGATGACGTCCCCCAGAGAACTCAGGCGGATGATTAAAAAGCTGTCCCTGCCCATTTGTTTTAGGATTCTTCTCCATCTTTGAACTTGGCGGCTATCTCCCGAATGACCTCAGAAGTGGATTTGATCTTGGGGCCTCCTGTTATGGCGATATCCCCTCCGAATTCCTTGACTGTTTCTCTTTCCGGTACCGTGTCCACCGTATAATCCGATCCTTTGGCATGGACATCCGGTTTCAAGGCCCGAAGGACTCTGTCCACCTTCGCCTCATCAAAGAACGTCACATAATCCACGAAGGAAAAAGAGGCGATGATCTCCCCACGTTCCTCCGCCAGAAGGAGGGGCCGTCCCCTGCCTTTGATCTGCCTTACCGAAGAATCGCTGTTCAATGCTACAACCAGAATATCTCCCAGATTTTTGCTTCCCTTCAGGTAGCGGATATGTCCGGCATGGATAAGATCAAAACACCCGTTGGCAAGAACAATCCGGTCTCCATCTCTTTTGTGCGATTCGATGATTTTTGTCAGCTCGTCGAGCGAATGTATTTTTTTCAATTTTCGGAAAGGATCGCCTCCTTGAGTTCCTTGGGAGATACGGCGGCCGTGCCTTTTTTCATAACAACAATCCCTCCGGCGTAATTGGCGAGCACAGCAGCCTCCCGGAATGATGCCCCACATGCTAACGCCAAAGTTAAGACACTGATCACTGTATCGCCTGCGCCGGTCACATCCACGATATCTTTCGAACCGCAAATAGGAATCATAAGAGCCGGTTTTTTTCTTTCGAACAGGAGCATCCCTTTCACTCCACGGGTTATCAACACAGCCTCGGCTCCTGACTTCTCAAGAAGCTGGCGGCCGGCCTGATTGACGATATTCTGATCGTCGTTCAGTTCAATTTGAAGCGCGTACTCCACCTCAGGCTCGTTCGGTGTCAGAATAGTCACTCCCTTGAAATGCAGCAGGCGAAATCGAGAGTCCAGGGCAACAGACTTATTCGCTTCTTTAAGTCTCGGAAGAATTTTTTTTAAGATATCTGCTTGAACGGTTAAATAATTGTAGTCAGAAATAAGAAGCGCAGATGATAGGGCCGCCGCTTTTCCAAGACCGCTAGACAGCTTCTCCTTCAGTGCCTTACTTTCAGGCACTTTCCCTTCCTGATCGATGCGGAGAATCTGCTGCTTCCGTGTCGAATGTTCTCCAGCCAGTATCCGCGTCTTGATCGGCGTTCGATAAGTTTTTTCTTTGATAAGAAAATCGGTTGATATCTTTTTCTGCTTCAGCATTTTCAGAATGCGTTTTCCTGCCTCATCCTGTCCCACAACTCCCACAGGAACAGGATCTGCTCCGAGAGCGCTCAGGTTGAGCAGGGCATTTCCACCGCCACCCAGAGAGAATTCCTTGGCCTTGTAGCTGAGGATGAGTACCGGGGCCTCTCTGGAGATCCGGCGCGTCGTCCCATAGATGTATTCGTCCAGGATAAAATCACCCCAGACCGCAATTTTCTTCTGCCTGAAACAGCCGATGATTTCGATAAGGTCTTTTTTGTTTTTTTTCACTGGACTTGTGTCACAGATTTTTATCAGATTCGGAATAAAAGGTCAATGCCCGCTCGGGATTGAATAACTTCCTCTTTAGCTGACCTGACTGATTTAAAAATGACAATGCGTGCAGCGTGGGAATGCTTTCGGTTCCGGGGGATGGATGGAATAATAACGTTTCCCGATTGTATAGAAGAATGAAGATAAAACTAAAGGCAACATATTTCGTAATTTAGGAGTATACAGTATTAAAGAATGAATTTGTGCTGTATTAAGAAAGGAAGGGAAAAATTGAAAAAAATGATTCTATGCCTGCTGTTCGGATTGTGCATCCTCCTCATTCCGGTTGCGGCTTTTTCTTGCACACAGGAAGAGCAAACAAATATCGAAGAGCTGAAAAAGACAGCCCCGAAAGTTTTTATCGACTGTGGGATGTGCGATATCGACCACATCCGGACCAAGATTACATTTGTGAATTATGTCCGGGACAGAAAAGAGGCGGATGTCCACGTCCTGGTAACCTCCCTGCGTACTGGTGCAGGAGGCAGAGAATACACCATCGCATTTATCGGGCAGAAGAGATTTCAGGGAATCGACGACACCCAAAAATATTTCACCGAGACTACAGACACAGAAGATGAAATCCGGGAAGGGATGGCCAAAGCCCTCAAGGTGGGATTGATGAGCTATGTCGCAAAAACTCCGATTTCTCGCCGGATCAAGATCTCTTATCGAGACGTTGCCCAGAAGGCCGCTGTCAAAGACAAATGGAATTATTGGGTGTTCAGCCTCAGTGGGAATGCGCGCCTGAGCGGAGAAGAATATTACAAGTCTCAGTCAATCAGCGGATCTTTTAACGCCAGCCGGGTAACGCCGGATCTGAAAATTTCTCTTTCATTGTACGGAAGCCACAACAAACAAAATTTTGAATACGATTCCACATCCCTTGAGAGCACGAAGGATAGCCTGAGTTTAGGGGGCCTTGTCGTCAAAAGCATAAGCGGACACTGGTCGGCCGGAGCCTTTTTTGATTCCGGGTCCTCTTCTTATGAAAATATTAAATTTGGCTTCACCCTTCAGCCGGCTATTGAATACAACCTTTTCCCGTATTCCCAGTCGACACGCAGGCAGCTCCGTTTTCTCTACCGGGTTGGCTACAACTCCGTGAAGTACAGAGAAGAAACCATCTACGAAAAAATGAAAGAAGAGCTGTGGAGCCATGCGCTGTCCATCACATTCGACATCAAAGAGAAATGGGGGAGCATCAGCACCACGCTGTCCGGATCTCAATATTTTCATGACGCATCCAAGTACAGGCTGACGCTTTTTAACATTCTCAACATCCGGTTGGTCAAAGGGCTCAACTTTTTTGCTTTTGGAGGAGGATCCCGGATTCATGACCAGCTTTCCCTCGTCAAGGGAACGATTTCACTGGATGAAATCCTGCTGCGGCGCAAAGAACTGGAGACAAGCTATAATTATTTTGTCTCTGTCGGATTGAGCTTCACGTTCGGGTCTATCTATACCAATGTTGTGAATCCGCGTTTTGGATCCCATGGATACGGCGGGATGCAGATTATCATTGATTGAGCACAAGATGAAGAAGAGGAGTTTGAATGAACAAAGCAATAATATCTTGTTTTTTGGCAGTCTTTTGTGCGTTTTCATCTGTTTTTGCACAAATACAATCCACAGGCAGTGAGGTCAAGAACGGCAAACCTGTGGTGTTTATCGATTGGGAGGGAGCAGATCTTGCTGGCGTTCAAAAAACGATCACTTTTGTTGAATACGCTGAGGAGGCGGGTGCGGCTCAAATCATCGTCCGTGTCACATCTGTCATAACGCAGCGGAAGGATGTTGAATACACGATCTCATTTACAGGCCAAGGAGATTTCGAAGGAGATAACGACGAGCTGAAGTATTCGGCGGCCAAAGACAAGCCAGAGAATGAGCGGCAGAAGGAGCTGATTGATCTGATAAAGATGGGATTGATGCGATATGTGGGAAAAACACCGGTATCCAACCGCGTTTCGATCTCATTCATGGACACAGTCGAACCCACCGCTGTCGAGGACAAGTGGAATTTTTGGGTGTTCAGCCTCAGTTCAGACGTCTTTCTAAACGGCGAGAAGAGCTACAAAATGGGCATGTACAGCGGCTCTTTGTCGGCCAACCGGGTCACGCCCGAACTCAAAATACGGCTGTCTTTGAGTGCTTTTTTTGAAAAGAGTGAGTTTGCGATCGAAGATCAGGTCATAAAAAGCGATACCGACAGTCAAAACATGAATGGATTGATCGTCAAAAGCATGGATGAACACTGGTCTGTGGGAGCCTATTTTTCTGCTCTCTCTTCTACCTATAGTAATATCAAACTCAGTTTGAATCCTGCACCTGCGGTCGAATACAATGTGTTCCCTTATTCTGAATTCACGAGCAAGCAGCTCCGGATCCTTTACAGATTGAACTACAGATCGGTCCGGTACCGGGAAGAAACCATTTTCGAAAAAACTTATGAAAATTTGTGGCAGCACTCTCTGTCGGTAACCCTGGAGTTGAAGCAGAAATGGGGAACAGCGAGCACATCCCTTGTCGGTTCCCAGTATTTTCATGATTTCAGCAAAAATAGGATAGAACTCAACGGAGAGCTGTCCCTGAGGCTCATAAAAGGCCTGAATTTCAACGTGAACGCGAGATACTCACGAATCCGCGATCAACTTTCCCTCCCCAGAGGAGAATCATCAATCGAAGAAATCCTTTTGCGGCGCAAACAGCTTGCCACAGGCTACACCTACAGCATGTCTGTTGGGTTGAGCTATACGTTCGGATCTCTCAAAAGCAAGGTGGTCAATCCCCGTTTCGGGACGGGGGGAAGAAGCATCAGTATCAGCTTCTAAATTTTTCCTAATTAATTCCGATGTCCGTAATGTGATCAATCCCTGTTTCGGCCAATAATTTTGGGGGACTTGCTGCCTGTCACTCTGAAGCAGCGCCCTGCGCGGTAAAGCGCTGCCTTGTTGGCAGCCAAGGGGATGTGGTATAATCGTCGCCGCTTTCCAGTGTGCCGGAGTGGCGAAATTGGCAGACGCGCTGGACTCAAAATCCAGTCCGGGGCGACTCGGGTGTGGGTTCGACTCCCACCTCCGGCACCAGTTTTTCATCAGGGGATTCGCAAAACTATTGTATCGACGGGAAACAATCTCTAAGCCCATTTGACAAAGAAAGAACATAATACGACATCTATTACTGATTGAAATAGTATTTCCGGCAAAAGAGAGGTTAATAGCCTCTTAATCTTGGATTATTTCTAGTCTGGTTCACACAACTCCTGTGGAACCTTATTGTAATGACCTCGTTTTTTTTCTAACATATGCAAAAAAGGTGAAAATCATGAGAAATACTATCAATTTTCTTGTTTTCTTTGTGCTGACAAGTTTATTTTGTCAATCTTGGCCTCAACTCACTCCAGAACAGGTGGCTGAAAGAGCCAAATGGGAGGAGTTCCTCGAGACTGCGGAGATCGTCGGGTATGATCAGCCTTTAAACCCACGCGATGCAGTCACTGAACCCTGGGTATTGACTCTGAAGAAAGATGGAGTCACGATGTACGCGTGGTGGAAGAACGTTGAGGGACGATCCAAAGGCTTCATGGACAGCTGGAAATGGGAAATTGCCGCCTATCGTTTGGATAAATATTTAGGACTGAATATGATTCCACCGATCGTGATGAAACGATTTCGCGGAGATAGAGGCAGCTGTTCGTTGGCATATGGGAATACAATAACCTTAAGGCAAAAAAAGACACAGGATCTTAAGCCATCCTCAGGTGCTCAAGTTGCATCCTTGAACAGAGCGACCTACCTGCAACGTTGCTTTGACAATTTGATCGCCAATTCCGATCGCAACGAGGGCGATGTTTTGTACACAGAAGACTGGAGAATGATGCTGATCGATCATTCGCGGGCATTTTATACATCCAAAAAATACACAAAAAAACTTCTTTTTGATGAAAATTCCAAACCCGCCCCCAAGCCGATGAGGAGATTGCCCCGAGCTTTTGTCGAGAAGCTCAAGTCTTTGAATTCTGAAACTATCAAGGAGGCTGTCGGGGAATACCTGAAAGATAGGGAGATTGAGTGCGTCCTCATCCGGAGAGATCTGATCATCGATAACCTCAATAAACGTATCGATAAATTGGGCGAAACTGTAGTTTTGTATTAAACTTGAAACTTGATGGGGAAGATTGCTGTGTTGTCATTGTGTCCGTTCCTGGCGGAGGCTGAAATGGATTATTTTGGGAGAGCAAAAATATGGCCAAAATAAAAAAATTCTCTTATGCCATTATAATCATCAATTCTTTTTTCCTTCTCATCTCTTGTCAGAAAAAAGGTCCAGATACTTCCTGGTTGGACTTGGTGCATGAGGAAGGAAGAGGGATTTTTTCCCAGACCATAAAGGACGAAATCAGCGTTCATCCCAGAAAATGTGAACTTACCGAAACGGAAATCACAAAGATCATGGAGGCAGAGTCCAGGTATGAAAAGCTGTATGAACTTTTGATCAATATTTTCTATCAAAAAGATGAGCCGATTTTTAGGGAGTTAATCGAAAACGGCGATAGGGAATCCAGGTCCCGTTTCCGTGGGATGTATTTGGATCTTGCGCGCTTTTCTGCCCGCATGTTTGTGGAAAGTTTTTTTGCGACCGACCGTTCGACGCAGATTATCCGTGAGATGATGCCTGCATACAAAGAATTGGATGCGGTCGATCTAGTTGTGAGATCAATCGGATATCATGCCAAACTGGATACTCCTGTGCTGCCTGGAGAGACTAAGCCTTTGAGTCCCGAGTTTGATAAACAGGGAGCCCTGGATGCGGCCAAATTCAGGGAAGCGCATAAAATCACAAAAGGAAAAGGGGTAAATATTGCCCTTCTGGATACCGGCATCGACATGAGTCATCCGGTATTTGCAAAAACTGATTGGGGGAAACACTTCAGTTTTATCGGGAGGACGGGCAAGCCGTGGTCCACGGATGCTCCCATCATCGATTGGGGTTTCCATGGGACGGCCATCTCATCGATCGCCACTCGGTATGCACCAGAGGCCCAGATCACTATGTACAAATTCGGGGATGGAGAAACCCAGAACGATCCTCCCTATCAGCTCCTGATGCAGTGTATCGTGGCTGCATCGATCTACAGAGCTGTCCACGATGGCAATGACATCATCAGTATCAGCGCATCGGGTTCTTCTCTCGACATTGACTATCTCAGGGAAGCATGCCAATACGCTTATGAAAACAACACAGTCATTGTTTGTGGTAATCTTTATTCCCGATGGTACAAAATGGGCAATGTTTTGAATTTTCCGAGCCAGTATAAAACCGTCGTCTCCGTGACGACAGCGGAACCAAAAGGTGATGGTGCTTATGGTTATTGGGATGTTTGTGCCCCTGATGAGGAAACTTTTGTGGCAGCTCCCAATGATATTTTTGCGGCTTTCCCGACATACATGGATGAGGAAGACGCATACATCCCGAGTATTTCTGCTGCCATACCAGTTGTGGCTGCTCTGTTCGCCCTGACGATTTCCGAATACCCGCGTTCGGGTTCGGAAGCCCCCGGGGAATATGCGGATGCAGTTATGAATCTGGTGAAAAACAACGCCAATCCCAAAGCTGTGGGCTTTGATGGATTTTCTCCTGAATGCGGGTATGGTTTGATCGATGCAGCAAAAACGGTTAAAAGCGCTGTGGAGCTGAATAAGAGCCGGAAATAAAAGAGGTGCTAAGTTAGTCTTGTTTGCTAAATTTTACTCCTGTAAGAAATCCCTTATCCGTTTTTTTCTGCCAGACAACTTCAACAAAAGACGCCACCTGCTTGGAAGCCTCCCCTGGGATCTCAAAATTCACTTCGAGAACTGTTCCCAGCGGGAGCTCGTTATTCAGCAGGAGACACAATCCGCCATCGCTGATGTTCTGAGTCAGACCCACGTCTTTGGAAGGTGTTAATATTTTGTAGCTGACTGCCGTGATGACCTCTTTTCGCGAATGCTTTCGTTTTTGTTTCGAATTTGACTCATTTGGATTTTCGCTCATTAGAATCCCCCTCTTAGGTTAATTGTGATGAGTTCCAAAAAGATATTATCAATTCTTATCAGAAAATAAAAGAAAATTCTTGTTATCCTATTAACCTGAATTATCCAGGTTAAGTTTATTTTTCCAAAACGAAAAATTTGAGTTTACAAGTGCCAAATTATAAAATAGGAGGGATGCGGTATAAAGATTTTGGAAAGACGGGGAAAAAAGTTTCGGTGCTCGGTTTCGGGGGCATGCGGTTCGATCCCGAGGATGAAGAGACGGCCATTCGGGCTGTCCGGCGGGCTGCGGATCTGGGCATCAACTATTTTGATACGGCACCCGGCTACTGTGAAGACACTTCTGAAACGTTTATCGGCAAAGCCCTGTCCGGCCTTCCTAAGGAGAAACAGAAAAGTCTTTACATCTCAACTAAGTCCCACATCGGGGCCGATCCTAAAGCGGACGATGTCAGGCGCCGGATCGAGGGTCAGCTCGTAAAGTTCAAGCGCGAAAAAATCCAGTTCTACAACATGTGGTGCATCCTTGACATGGATCAATTTCAAAGAATTATGGCTCAAGGCGGCCCGTATGAGGGTGCGCTCAAAGCCAAGGAAGAGGGGCTGATTGAGCATCTTTGCGGTACCACTCATGCGTCTGGGGAAGAAATCGCACAAATTGTCAAGGCCGATGTTTTTGAGGGTATCACCCTGGGATACAACATCCTGAATCATAAATTCCGGGAAGAAGGAATGCAGGCGGCAGCAGAGGCCGGCTGCGCTGTCGTGACGATGAACCCTCTTGGGGGGGGTATGCTGACACGGGATGAGAAAATGCTGAGTGTCCTCAAAGAGGACGAATCGGATTCCTTTATTGCGGCTGCCCTGCGCTTCAATTTTTCTCATCCGGAGATCACGGTGGTCCTTTCTGGGATGAAAAATCCTGCGGAAGTGGATTTCAATGTGAATGTGGCAGAATCGGTTGAAGGTCAAGATCCAGAAGTTGTGAAGCACCTGATTCAAAAATTTGAATCTCTCGGAGAATCCTTCTGCACCGGGTGCAAATACTGCCTCGAACACTGCCCGGAAAACATTCAGATCCATCTTTTAGCCGGGCTGTGGGACCGGGTAAGGATGAAAATGCCCGAGGAGGCTGAGAGGGTGTACAAAGTGTACCTGGCTGAGGATGAGCGGTGGCTCAAAGGAAAGCGGGCCTCAAACTGCACCCAGTGCGGCGAGTGTGAGCAGGCCTGCACCCAGAAACTCCCGATCCGCAAATACATGCAAAACATCGCCGAGTTCCTCGGCGAATAGAGATTTTTAAGGAGGCTTCTATGACTGTCAAAAAAACGACGTCTGTTTCCAGATTCTTCATGATTTTTTTCTTAATGCTTTTCGTTTTCTTTTTCGTCCAGGATCAAGTCTATGCGCAAAAGATCGATCCAAAAGTGTTTAAGAGCCTCAGGTACCGGCACATCGGGCCGGTTGGCAACAGAGTGACGGCTGTGGTCGGTGTGCCCGGAGATCCCCACGTCTATTTTGCTGGTGCGGCTGCCGGAGGGATCTGGAAAACAGAGGATGGAGGTATCCGCTGGCGTCCCATATTTGATAAACAGGATGTGCAGTCGATCGGGTCTTTGGCCGTAGCACCTTCCGACCATAATGTCATCTGGGCCGGCACGGGAGAGGCTTTTATCCGCAGCAACATCTCGATCGGAGCCGGCATTTACAAATCCACAGATGGCGGAAAAACCTGGAATCTCATGGGATTGGAAAAGACGGCCCGCATCGGGAGAATCGTGATCGATCCCAACAATCCGGATGTTGTGTTTGCTGCAGCCTTAGGGCATTGTTATGGACCCCAGCCCGACCGCGGCGTTTACCGCACAACAGATGGGGGGAAAACATGGGAGAAGGTTCTTTTTGTTGACGAGAATACGGGTTGTGGAGACTTGGCCATGGATCCTAACAATCCCAGGATATTATTTGCCGGGATGTGGCAGCTGGAGATTCACACATGGGGCAGAGAGAGCGGCGGCCCGGGGAGTGGCCTTTATAAGTCCGATGATGGGGGCACTTCCTGGAAGAAACTCGAAGGCAGCGGACTTCCCAAACCGCCCCTTGGGAAAATTGCCCTGGCTGTTGCACCCAGTGACTCAAACCGGGTTTATGCTCTGATCGAAACCGGAGATGGTGTGCCGTGGAAGGAGAAAAAAACCTCGACCGGAGTGCTCTGGCGCTCAGACAACGGCGGAGACACATGGAAATTGATGAGCCACGACCATAACCTGACCCAGCGCCCCCATTATTATTCGAGATGCGCTGTCTCTCCAGGCGATCCGGATGAAGTTTATTTTTGTGCCGTCCGCTTCCAAAAAACACTCAACGGGGGAGAATCCTTCCAGATGGCGGTGATGGCAGGCGGAGACAACCACGACATCTGGATCGATCCCACAGATGCGGACCGGATGGCGGTCGGGAACGACCAGTACATTTCCATCTCGACCAACCGGGGAAAAAGTTGGAAGGGACATGGGCTGCCGATCGCCCAGATGTATCATGTGGCTGTCGATGACCGGATTCCGTATTATGTGTACGGAAATAGGCAGGATGGACCGTCCACGCGCGGGCCGAGCAACAGCTTGTATGGGGGCATGGGCATTCCTATGGGTGAGTGGCATTCTGTCGGGGGAGCGGAGAGCGGTTTTGCCATCCCCGATCCTGTGGACAACAACATCGTCTGGTCCGGGAATTATCAAGGAGCCCTGGACCGGTATGATGAGCGGTCCCGGACGACGCGGGATGTATCGGTTTGGCCGGATTATGCGATGGGGACACCGGCCGGTGAGTTGAAATATCGGTTTCAATGGACATTTCCGATTGCCATCTCTCCGCACGATCACAACAAAGTGTACGTGGGGAGCCAGCATGTCCACATGACAACCAATGGGGGGCAGAGCTGGAAGGTCATCAGCCCCGACCTCAGCTTGAACGAAAAAAGCAAACTAGGCCCCTCTGGCGGGCTGACACCGGATAACGCCAGCGTGGAATATGCCTGTTTGATTTTTGCGCTGGCGGAATCGCCTGCAGAGGAAGGAGTGATCTGGGCCGGAACCAATGACGGGCTTGTGCACGTGACCCGCGACGGCGGGGAATCCTGGGCCAATGTCACAAAAAACATCCCGGGTCTGCCTGAATGGGGGACGGTGAGCAACATCGAACCTTCCCGCTATGATGCCGGAGCATGCTACATCACGCTGGATTTTCATCAGGTGAACAACCGGAATCCTTATATTTATAAAACTGAAGACTATGGGGCGACCTGGGCATCGATCAGTTCGAATATCCCGAAGAATGTATTCAGCTATGTCCATTGTATCCGGGAAGATCCCATTCGGAAAGGGCTGCTGTATGCAGGGACTGAGAATGCGATATATGTGTCCTTAAACGATGGGAAAAACTGGATCCCTCTTCAAAATAATATGCCGCATACCCCTGTGCACTGGATGGTCGTTCAGGAGCATTTCAATGACCTTGTGGTGGCCACATACGGGAGAGGTTTCTGGATCATGGACGATATAACACCGTTGCAGCAGATGACACCTGAAGTGTCCGAATCGGATGTTCATCTTTTTGTGCTGCGGCCGGCCTACCGGTTTCGGTTCAAGAGCACACCGATGGGAAATAGGCAGGAACCATCAGTAGGGCAGAACCCTCCTTACGGAGCCCAGATAAATTACTATTTAAAATCCAGGGCAAAGGGAAAAGTTAAAATCGATATTTTGGATGCGGCAGGAAATAAAGTCAGAAGCCTGAATGGAACCAATCATCCGGGGATCAACCGCATCAATTGGAACCTGAGATATGAGCCTTCCGATAGGATCAAACTAAGGACAAAGCCCAAATACGCCGAGTGGGTGAAAATGGGAAAATCTGGATATCGGTCTTATGTGAGCTGGGGAGGACCGGTCAGTTTGTTTACTCCTCCGGGGAAATACACAGTGAAGCTTGTGGTGGGAGAACAGGAATTCACCCAGGAGCTTGAAGTAAAAAGGGATCCGAATGCCCCTGGATCAGAGGAGGGCATTCTAGAGCAGTTCCAAATGTTGAGGGAGATCAGGGAAGACAGCCAGGCTGTGGCCAGCATGGTCAACCAAATCGAATGGATTCGAAAGCAGATCTATGACCTCCGGGAAATGTTGAAGGAAAAGGAAGAGGGGAAAGAAGACGTCGCAAATATCGTGAAGGCGGGACAGGAGCTGGATGGGAAGTTGATCGGCGTGGAAGAGAATCTTGTCCAGCTAAAATTGACAGGAGGAAGCCAGGATATTTTGCGGTGGCCGATGAAGTTGTATGGTAAAGTCAGCATGCTGGCGGGAGCAGTGGGAAGCGGCGATTTTGCACCAACGGATCAGTCACGACAGGTGCATGCCATGTATAAGGAGTGGATTGCAGACTATCAAGCTCAGTTGACAGCTTTATTGGAGAAGGACGTCCCAGGATTCAATGATCTGCTCAAACAGAACGATCTCGGGGGAATCGTCACCCAAATCAAGTAGAAGAGTGATTTTCTAGACAATACAATAGTGCTTAAATTTATGCTAATATTAATGATATCCATGAGTTGCAGGGGCCATTTGTTAGAACCCTTTTAGAGCAGCGCTGGACGACGTGGAGATATTATTTCCCATGAGGTGATTCGATGAGAAAAATTGTTTTATCTATGGTTTTTTTGGTGTTTTTATCCGGATTGCTTTTATGCCAGAATGTGAAAGAAATATCGCCCTCAGAAGCTTTCGATCTGGCTAAAAAAGCCGATACATATCTGATTGATGTCCGCACTGTTGCCGAATATGTTTATGTCGGGCATCCGGAGAATGCTTATAATATTCCGCTGCTTTTTTGGGATGAGAAGCAGCAGATCCAAAAGCCGAACAAGGATTTTCTTCGAGATCTTGCCTCGAAGTTTAGGAAAAAGGACACCCTGATGTTTATATGCCGGAGTGGAAGCAGGAGTCTGGCATCGGCCCGGAAAGCAGTTAGTGCTGGGTTCCGAAAGGTCTTCAATGTGAAAGAAGGATTCGAGGGCAAAAAGGATGAGAAGGGATATCGGACAATAGGGGGATGGAAAAACACTGGCCTTCCTTACACATATGAGTTAAGAGCCAAGTTTGGTTATCGAAAGTGAAGCCGTCAACGGCGGGTCTTTTGGAAGAGGACGGCGCCTACGATGATCGCTCCTGTGAGCATAAGCCGGCTGGCCTCTCCAACGGCGTTGATGCTCAGAATTTTCTCTAAATATCCGATGGTCATAGCCCCGATAAAGGTCAATCCAATTCCTCCCCGGCCTCCCATCAGGTTGGTTCCGCCGATCACAACGATGGCAATGGCCGTAAGTTCGTAAGTCATCCCTGCCTCCGGATCACCCTGCAGTTCCTGGGCGGCCTGACAGATCCCAGCGATGGCACAGAAAAATCCACACAGCCCATAAGTGAGAAGTTTGGTCCGGATGACAGGAATCCCGGACAGTCGGGCGGCTTCCTCGTTTCCCCCGATGGCATAGATATACCGTCCCCATCGGAGTTTGGTCAGGATGATCCAGCAAATCAAAACGCAGGCAAACAGGATCAGGGTTACCACGGCCAGGTTTTCGTTGAGAATTTTGGAGTTGAGGAAATTGAAAATTGATGGAACATCCACATATTGATATGTCCCATCAGGTTGGAGCACAGCTGTGGATATCTTCTGGCCTCCCGAGACCCATTTGGCCATTCCACGGGCAAAAACCATCATTGCCAGGGTGGCGATAAACGGCTGGATCTTGAAGCGGCCGATAAGCCCTCCAGAGGCAGCCCCAAGAGCAGATCCGATGACCAAACATGCCGGCAGCGCCAGCCAGGGAGACCAGGCCTTCTGCATAGAAAACAGAGAAAAAAGAACAGCGGTCAGCCCCAACAGACTGCCCACGGAGAGGTCGATGCCGGCGGTAATAATAACCAGAGTCATCCCGCACGCCAGGATGGCAAAAACCGATATGTGCCGGAGCATGTCCCTGTGCGTGTTCCACTTGAAAAAAGCTCCATCGGCGTTGAAGATTATTCCTATCAAAAACACCAGAACTAAAGCTGCAAAAGCCCGAAGCAGGGGAGATCGCATCCAATTTCTCTTCATGCTGTTTTTTCTTCTCCCATGGCCGCCTGGATAATCTTTTCTTGAGTGGCCTCAGTCTTTGCAAATTCCGCTGTGATCCGGCCCCGATGCATAACCATAATGCGGTCGGACATGGCCAGCAGTTCTGGGAGTTCGGAGGTGATCAGCAGGATAGCCATTCCCTGTGCGGTCCACTGATTCATCAAGGAATAGATATCATGTTTGGCGCCGACATCGACGCCCAATGTCGGTTCATCCAAAAGCAGCACTTTGGGATGGGTTTCCAACCATTTGGCCAGCACTACTTTTTGCTGATTGCCTCCTGAGAGAGTTTCGACTTCTTGGTGCATAGAGCGAGCCTTAATACTGAAGGTTTGCATATGGGTCGATGCCGCATTTTTTTCCTTCTGAACCTGCATCCATCCCCCTGGAGAGAAAGCCTGGAGAGAAGAAAGGGAAATATTGTGGATGATATCCATCGGCGGCACCAGCCCCGTGCCTTTTCTGTCGTTTGTCAAAAGTACCAGGCCCTGTTTGATGGATTGGATAGGAGAGTGAATTTTATAGGATTTTCCATCCAGACGGATTGTGCCGCTGGCAGATTTCCCGAAAGTCCCAAAGAGCCCGTGGAACAATTCGCTCTTTCCGGACCCTTGAAGGCCGGCAATACCGAGAATTTCTCCTTTTTTCAAGGAAAGGGAGATATCCTCCACCACCCATTTCTTGGATCCGGTTGGGTCAGGCAGATAAAAATTTTCCATATTGAAGCATTCCTGATCTGTAAAAGGCTTCCGGTCAGGAAACTGCTGAGAAATATCCCGGCCCACCATCCATCGGATGAGTTCCTGTGGAGACAGATCATCGGCATCGGCTGTCCCGATGCGTTTCCCGTCTCGAAGCACGCTGATGCGATCGCCGATCTCATAAATCTCTTCCATGCGGTGGGATATGTATATGATGGCGTAGCTTTTCTGTTTTAAGTCTTGAATGATCTGGAATAATCGTTCGACCTCCATTTCATTCAGAGCAGATGTGGGCTCATCCATTATAATAATCCGGGCGTCATAGGCCAGGGCTTTTGCAATTTCGATCATTTGCCGTACGGAAACAGGATATTCTTCGACCGGAAGATGGATGTCCGCATCGATTCCCAATCGCGTGAGGAGTTCTTGAGCCTTTTCGTTTTGTATGCGATCAGCCATCCACAGGTTTCCGTAGGCATGCTCTCTCCCGAGAAATATATTGTCGACCACAGTCATGGCATTGATCAAGGACATCTCCTGGTGGATGGCCGAGATGCCGGATTCTGCCGCATCATGCGGATTTTTAAACCTGATAGACTGTCCATTCAGCCGAATTTCGCCCCCATATTCTGCATGGACTCCAGCCAGAATCTTGATCAGAGTGGTTTTTCCCGCACCGTTTTCCCCCGCCAGGATATGAACTTCCCCAGGGCGGAGATCAAAACACACATCCTCCAGCACTTTGACACCCGAAAAGGATTTTGTGATGTCCTCCATCTGGAGCAGGGTTTCTTTGTGTTCTGCGCTCATAAACGAGAGATATAACACAACCTATGATTGGGGTCAAACCAGGAGTTTGATTAGAGTGCCAAGACCCCAAAACGGCATCTAGACCTTTCGGTGCGTTTTGAATTCCTGCTTTAAAGTCTTACAGAGGGAGTTGAAGCGCTTCTGGAGCTCCTTATAAAGCAGGGATGTTTTCGGTTGGGGATCGATCACGGCTTTCCCCAGCGAAACCATATTGCCGGCCAATTCCTCTATTTTTATTTTCTGTCCCTTCTCCCAGTGATAGTTCCAAATGGACTGGATGGCGGCTCCAAAAGCAGCCGCTTCTTCTTCCTTGCAGGTGCGCACAGACGTTTGGAAAATGTCGGCCACAATCTGAAGCCAGAGCTTGCTTTTGGACCCCCCGCCCGTGGCTCTTATTTCCGAAGGAATCAATCCGAGAGATTTCATGCGGGAAAAACCATACCCCAGATTAAAAATAGTCCCCTCCATCACAGCCCGGGTCATGTGGGGTGCTTTAAAATTTTTTCTTGTTAGACCAAAAAAAACGCCGCTGGCATAAGGGAGAACTGGGACCCGCTCTCCATCGATGAAAGGAAGAAAAATGAGCCTTTCGGCTCCTGCTGGTGCCTGCGAAGCCGTATTCTCAAGCTCTGAATTGGAGATATTCTTGATCTTCTTCCAATATTCTGTTGTGTTGGTGACATTCATCGTGCAGAGAAGAGGGAGCCAACCACCCGTACTGTCGCACATTGAAGCAATTTCCCCCTCAGGATCGACACAGGGCATGTCGAAGTATGAACTGATTGTTCCCGACGTGCCAAGGCTCAAGGTGCACAATCCGGATTTGACATTCCCCGTGCCGACAGCCCCCATCATATTGTCTCCTCCTCCGCTTCCCACAAGAATTTTTTCCATCCCGAATTGTTCTGCTATTTTCTTTTTGAGTCGGCCACAAGGTTCTGAAGGATGGGACAGAGCGGGAAGCTTACCCGCCAGTTCAGGATCGATAGCATTTATCGCTTCCTGGTTCCACTGGCATCTTTTTACGTCCATTAATCCTGTTCCTGAAGCGTCACCGAATTCCATGTGCGCCCTTCCTGTCAGAACATAATTGATATAGTTGTGGGGAAGGAGAACGGTTCTTAGTTTCTTATAATTGTCTGGTTCATGACGTTTCAGCCACAGAATTTTTGAGGCGGTGTACCCGACCGCCACGTTTATACCGAGTCTCCGGATCAAACGGTCTTTTCCTCCGAGGCGGTTTACAAGGATGTCTAGTTCTGCAACTGTCGACGTATCGTTCCACAGCTTGGCCGGCCTGATGCATTCTCCTCTCTCATCCAGTGGAACAAATCCGTGCTGCTGACCTGAAACTCCCATGCAGACAATTTCTGAAGTTTTGATGTCCGCCTTTTTCAGAGCCTCACCGAGGGCCTCTTTGAGGGCCTTTATCCAAATGTGTGGATCTTGTTCGCTTTCGCCCGGTTTCAGGTCTTTGATAAAGCGATGAGAGGCGCGTCCACTAGACAGAATTTTTCCGTCAAAATCGACGACGAGTGCTTTTGTTCCCTGCGTTCCTGAGTCAATTCCTATTGCATACATGGTTTAACGCTGCTGATTATATCACCGCCGCTGCAGTGCGGGCAACTTCATGCTTTTTTTATACAAAATTAAAAAAAAGACTTGCTCTTTTTTGTTATTTTGGTATAATAAAGTCAAACTCTGCTTTGCTGGCTGGGTAGGGTTTTTGATAACCCTCCTTCATTATCCCCTTTTTGCTTATTTTCCCCATACCCAAAACAGCCAGCACTCTATACAATAAGGAAGAAATTATTTGAGAGCCGAACCAAAGTTGGTTTAAAATGAGACAAATCAGAAGCATGTGGAACAAACATTTTTTTGTGGCTCTCAGCGGATATTTTTTTCTGTTCATGAGCGTGACTCTGTTTTTCATTTTCCCTCTGTTTTTTGAGCAGTTTCATGTTTCCAAAACCCGAATTGGATTGATCATGGGAATCCACAGCCTCACGGCTATTTTCATGCGCCCTGTGTTTGGACGAATCATCGATATAAAAGGAAGGAAAAATATTTCGCTGTTTGGCATCGGAATACTGATAGCCGTGTTGCCGCTTTTCCACCTTATTGGAGATGCCGGGATTTTGCCCCTTGCCCTCCGGGCTCTGACTGGCATTGGATGGGGGATCAGTATGACTGCCACCATCACTATTTGTTCGGATTTGGCCCCTGTATCCAGACTGGCTCAATCCATGGGGATTATCGGTGTGGCCGGTCTCCTGTCCGCTGCTCTGGGGCCTTTGCTGGCAGAAGAGATAGTTCGCAGTTTTGGCTTCGCCGGTCTTTTCAACACAAGTCTTTTTTTCCTCATTACCTCCTTTGTTTGTATGGCTTTGACCAAGGAGGTCATCAAGCCCAATAACAACAGGCCCTTCCATAAGCCGGAATCTTTGAAACACCTGGCCTTATTTTCCATTCTTCTCGTTTTTGTGCTGCCCGTATTCCATGGGGCAATCCGAGGAGCGGTTGTTTATTTTATCGCACTTTTTGGGAAATCGATTCCACTGGATCGTGTCGGTCCTTTTTTTGTAGCCTTTTCGGCTGCAGCTATCCTGACCCGGTTTTTCCTCGGTGATCTCTCCGACCGATATGGAAGAAAACAAATATTATTCCCCTCTATCTGTATCATCAGCCTCAATTTATTTCTGATAGCACATGTCCACTCTTCGGGGATGTTTGTCCTAGTCGGCTTTATCGGCGGTTTTGGGCAGGGTTTGATTTTTCCCGCCTTGAGCACCTATGTGATCGACATGCTGGGTCAGGAAAACAAAGGATTTGCCATAAGCCTTTACCTGACATTTTTTGATGTCGGCATGGGTTTTGGGCCTGCTTTATTCGGATGGATATCCGACCTTTATGGATACCGACGGATGTATTTAATCGCTGGATTGATGTTTTTTTTAATAGGTGCGCTCTTTACCTGGAAAGCGCCATCTCCTAAAATCACCGAAAGATGAAAAATCCTGGAGGCTACTTCGTAGCGTAATATCCTCTTCTGTATGTAACTCGGTAGTCCTGATTCTTTACCCTGACTTCGATGTTCTTGTAACTTCCATCTGCCCTGTAATTGGCCGGAGAGTAGTATAGAAGGTAGTAATTCTCCATGATGGATAAAGCGTTTTCAAAACCGAAAGAAGGATTCCTGGAAGTGTCCACAATACCGCCTGTAGCCTTTGCCGCGTCTGAAAATGCCTCATAGAAATCCTCTGACTGCTCTCTCATATAGACACCGCTTGAATTTCTTTCTTCCCTGTCAACAAAGAGGAGATTAAAACAAATGGAGGCATCCACAAACGCTTGGGTAATTTTTTGTGTATTGACACGCTCGTGCCTTTGATAGAATTGGAACAGATCCTGCAGGTCGCCCATGATGTTTGGCTGGTCGTGGTATTCCGATAAAAGATTGCTCGAAACTTGAGGACTTAACTCAGGCCGGAATTCCCTTTCATAGAAAAAAAACACATGTTTCTGTCCAGGCATTGCTTTCAGTTTAGCCGCGAATTGGAGGAAGAGATTCTGATCCACCATACGCAGTCCTTCCATTCTTTCCAGGTTATTTCTGTATCTGCGCAGCAGCATCCCGAGGGAGCTGCTGCGTCCCGCAAAGTCAGGATCTCCTTCTGGATCACCCATGAAATCTCCGCCAGAAATGGATGAGACTAAACCCTTCAAACTTCGCATCTGGCTCCTGTAAGCAGAGGATCCAGTCTTTGTGTCTTTCTTTAGAATCTTCAACATTTCTTTGGCGATATCCTCTTTTTTCTTTTTTTGGAGAGCCTCGCTGGATAGATGATAATTCTTCTGGGGGGTCATCAGTGTCAGGGTGTCATGGGGAAGAAGTACATGAATAAAAAAATATTCGATAGATTTCGCGAGTTTTGGGTTGTAATCGATAATTTGGAAGAGAAGGAAGTAGTTTCTCAAAACATTAGGAGAAAAGGATTTCAGTTCTTCTTGTCTTGCGATTTGGTTTTTGTTTCCAAGGTAAAGAGCCTCGATTTTTTGGGGTATCCCATTTTCATAGAGTTCGAAATCCTCGACGGTTAAGGTATCGACAAATTGGTCGCCTGCAAATACTCGGACAGGAACCTCTATGTTTCTAACCGTGACTTCATACTGTTCTTGTTGGGAAAAGAGAAAAAAAGATAATGATAAAACTGCCAAAAATAAGATTGCTTTTTTCATGATGCTCCCTCTCAGATTCGAAATTTTTTATGTTTCAACGCGAAATCAAATCACGCTTTTGTGCTTGATTATTCATTCTCTAAAGGTCTATATCGATCCTAATTGGCAAAATAGCCGGCCCGATGGGAGATACGGTACTTCTTATTTTTGATTTTTACTTTTATTTCTTTAAACTGGCCGTCGGCTGAATAGTTCTCTGGCGAGTAGTACAATAGATAGTAGTTTTCTGACGCTTTCACTGCAGCCTTGAATAAATAGTCAGCCCTGGCGGAACTGTCGATGAATCCACCGGTCGAAATGGCCATTTCTCGAAAGGCCCCATAAATATCTTCTGAATGGCCTGCGAAGTAAACGCCGTATTGATTCTCTTGGGGCGTTGTTAAAAAAAGAAAATGGATCGAGATAGAGCAGTCTGCGTATGTTTGTTTGATCAAATCGGTGTCAATCGGGATTTCTCTTTTATAGAAATCTATTATATTGGAAATTGTCTGAAGGATTATGGGCCTGTCTTGATATAAACTCAGGGCCTGATTCAATAATTTTGGATCTATCTGGGGAATAAATTCCCTCTGATAGAATATTGTCACGTATTTTTGTCCCCTTTTTTTTCTTAAGTATTCCGCAAAATTCATCATGGTGTCCTGACTAACTTTCCGTAAATTTTCCAGTTTGAACACATAGTTTTCGTACAGGTTGAGTTCTTCTTCGAAAGACCGGCCGTCAGATTGATTAAAAGGAGCCGATTCTGTGACCGGCATGACTAATTCTTCTGCCGCAAGTTCTGTAACGCCGGGATCAGCCATCCGGCTCCGGGCCATGTAAACAGTCAGGGATTGGGCCAGTTCGGCAATTTCAGCTATCATATATCTGTATTCTGAGTTGCCCGTTAGCGTATCTCTTCTGACTATTTTGATGAGTTGTTTTGCTACTTCCTCCCGGGATACGACTTTGAAGGCGATCTTTTTCATCCGGTAGGTATTCATCGATGTGACAAATGAAAGATTATCGCCGGGGGTCAGCACGTCGTGCGCGAAATATCTGATCGCATCTGCGATTTTGGGATCGTAATCTGAGAGCTCAAAAAAGAGGAAAAAGCTGCGTGCTGTTTGGGGGGCGAATCTTTTCCTTTCCTGACTTCGATCGATCGATCTTTTTTTAACAAAATACACAGCTTCAATTTTTTGGGGAACGCCGTTCTCAAAAATTTCAAAATCATCGATGGTCAGATTGTCAACAAAAGTTTTGCCGCTGAATACCCTGACCGGGACTTCGATATTGATGACGGTGGCCTGTTCTTTGATTTCCTGGGAAAAAAGGACAAGGCCCATGAAAATAATTGCGCTGAAAAGCACGACTTTTTTCATTATCCTTCTCCCTTTATTGTATAGCATATCACAGAAAAAGCTAAGCCTTTTTTTCTGGATAGGATTTGAAACGGCCGGATCATCATCAGCAAAAAAAACAGCAAATTATGTGCCAAGAATAAAGTTTAATTATATTCTTCTGATGCGTTTGAATCCAGAGACATTCACAAACTCCAGCTTTTCCTCTTTTTCGATTTCGTCAAGCAACAGATTGAGGCCGAGAACATCGCTGGAGACATGCCCGGCAATAATGACATTCAAGTTGGCCTTTTTTGCATTTTTCAGGTGCTCTTCGCTTAAGTGCATGCCGACCAAAGTGCTGATGCCGCTTGAGGCATATTTTTCAATGATTTCTTTTGCCCCTTCGGTTCCGCCTGTCATATCGATATAAATCTTTCCGCATTTGTTATTTTCTGAACCGCTGACTATCTTAGGAGGAACCTGCAGCTTGGCTGATCTCTTGTATTCGGGGACAGTTTTTAAGATTTTCATCAGGTTTTTTAGCTTATAAGGATTTTTTGCCTCGAAGGTTTTTTTCAGAAAATTCGTCACACAGTTATCTGATGGTGTATGGATACACATCATCGGAATTCCCAAAACTCGGGCCGCGTCCACCGCCCGGGAATGATTAACAGGTAGGAGTCTTCTTTGGACTTCGGAAATTCTCTTTTCCATGAGCTGTTCAGCCACACTGATGTTCACTCCGTAGGACGCCATTAAATCTGCTTGAAGTTTCATCACATCATGAAGTTGAGCCAGCGCATATCCTTCAGGGTGATGAGAGATAATCAGGTCTATTTTTTCATTTTTTTGTGACTTTAGAACATGGGTAAGAAGAATCTCTCCCACTTCCATATCGATACCGATGATAACTTTCTTTACATTTTGGTTCTTATCGCCGTAAAGAATTCTTGTATCCGCGAAGGGATTAAAAAGCCTGTCTTTGTCATAATAATCGATTTCATCTGTTTTTAAGGAATCGAATTTCTCCTTTTCTTCCTTTAGGATTTTTCGAATTTCGGTCTTTCCCCTCAGATCGTTTGCAATGCCGACCTGAATGGCTTTTTTATACAATTTTTCTAACTTCATGTTTCTGCCTCCGTTTAAATCTTAGGTTTGTTTTGGAAGTTTCTTATTTTAAAAAAAACACAAACCCAAAAGCAAATACTCCTTTATCAGCGATTCGGTCTTAACATCCTCCGCTTTATATTTTAAAATTGTTGTTGAGGAAAACAACATGAAAGAATATGACGTGATCGTTGTCGGCTCAGGAGCCGGGAGCGCAATTGTGGATGGCGCTCTGGCTCACGGACTGAAAGTGGCGCTTGTAGACCGGGGGTTTTTGGGGGGGACTTGTCTCAATGTGGGATGCATCCCATCAAAGATGCTGATTTTTCCGGCTGATCGTATCGTTGAAATCCAAGAGGCAAAAAAGCTGGGAATTCAGGCCGAGATCAAACACGTGGATTTTCCGGCCATAATGAAGAGAACGCGGGAATACGTGGCAGGAAGCGAAAGCCGGATAAAAAAAAGAGTTCAGAATACTCCCGGTCTGGATTTTTATGGAGCCACGGGCCATTTCATAGAAGATTACACAATGGCTGTGGAAGGCGAGAAGATCCGGGGAAAAAAAATCTATCTTGTCTCAGGGGCCAGGCCTTTGATTCCTCCCATGAAAGGGATTACAGAGATCGATTATTTAACCAATGAGAATGTATTTGCGCTCGAGAAAAGGCCAGCAAGCCTGATAATCGTCGGCGGAGGGTATGTCGCCACGGAGTTTGCCCATTTTTTTGCGGCGGTGGGCACAGATGTGACGATCTTACAGAGAGGAGAGCGGCTGGTGAAAGAGGAGGAGCCTGAAATTTGCGAATTATTGAAGAAAAAAATGCTCGAGCGTATGGCCGTTTACACGGATACAGAAGCTCTCGAGGCCAGGCGGGAAAATGGCGGCTGCCGCATTATGACGAAAAACAAAAAGACAGGGAAAGCACAAGAATTCACAGCAAAAAAAGTATTCATCGCTGCAGGAAGAACCTCGAATGCCGATTTGCTGAAGACGGAAAATACCGGAGTAAGGACAGATGAGAGGGGTTACATAAAAGTCAATGAATATTTTGAAACACACAAAAAGAACATCTGGGCTTTTGGAGATGCCATCGGAAAAAAAATGTTTAGGCACGCGGCTAACAAGCAGGCCGATATTGTGTGGCATAACAGCATGCACCGAGGAGAAGAAAAGTTGGATTTCCTCAGCATTCCCCATGCGGTGTTCACCTATCCTCCGATTGCTTCTGTGGGCATGAGTGAGGAGGAGGCCAAAAAGCTGTATGATATCATGGTAGGGAAGTCTCGCTATTCCGATGTCGCAAAAGGAGTTGCTATGCAGGACGATCAGAGCTTTGTCAAGGCCATCATCGAAAAAGACACCTGGCGTATTCTCGGCTTCCATATCGTCGGCCCTTATGCGCCTATCTTGATTCAGGAAGTCATCGATGCGATGTCCACCACTGGAACAGTGATGCCGATTGTCAGCGGTATGCGCATCCATCCTGCGATGCCGGAAATCATCTATGATGCCCTGAGAGACCTTCAAGAGCCGGATTGAGTTTGACTTCACATTTTATATCTCCTAAAATGACCCCCCTTGGGCATGATCAATCGAGGAGTCAGAGATGCGAAAAATTGCTATTTTTCTCGGGGTCGGACTGACAATTTCTTTTTCTTGGATTAAGATTTCAACAGTGAAAAATCCTGGCGCCGAATTGGCTTTGAATAAACTCACTCCGATTGAGAAACTGGGCAAAAGGCTGTTTTTTGATGTCAATCTCAGCGATCCTGTTGGACAAGCCTGTGCTTCTTGTCACAGCCCGGCCGCCGGATGGTCCGGGCCGGATTCGGACTTTAACGAAAAAGGCTCGGTTTATGAAGGAGCGGCGGAGGGACGTTTCGGGAACCGCAGACCTCCGACTGCCGCCTATGCAGGCGATAGTCCTGTTCTCCATCAGGATGACGAAGGGAGTTTTATCGGCGGAATGTTCTGGGATGGCCGGGCGACAGGAGAAGAATTGGGCGATCCTCTTGCCGAACAGGCAATGGGACCGTTTCTTAATCCTCTCGAGCAAAACATTGCAGACAAAAGGGACGTGGTTCAAAAACTGCGGGATTCCAACTACGCCAGTCTTTTCAAAAAAGTCTGGGGACCTGATTCTTTAGATTGGAAAAAAGACATCGATGGCACCTATGAAAGGATAGTCCGGTCTATCGCAGCTTTCGAAAGATCTGCCGAAGTCAATCCGTTCAATTCCAAGTTTGATGATTTCTGGCGCGCCGCACAAGCAAAAGGCCTGGATGTGGAAGCCATCGATGAGGCCAATTGGAAGAAGTACGGGAATTTGGGATTGGAAAATGAAGAACTTAAGGGTTTGATGTTGTTCAACACAAAAGGACTTTGTTCAGAGTGCCATATTTTATCTTCTGTAAACGGCAAACCCCCCTTATTCACGGATTTCACATTCGACAACTTAGGGGTACCTGGAAACCCTGAGAATCCCTTTTATGCTATGGGAAAAACATGGAATCCGGATGGGAAAAAGTGGATCGATAAAGGGCTTGGAGGATACCTGGAAGGAACAAAAAAGTACAAAAAGTATGCTGCTGAGAATTACGGCAAGCAGAAAGTTCCGACACTTCGCAATGTGGATTTCAGACCGACCAGGGGATTTGTGAAAGCCTATATGCACAACGGCTTCTTCACGACGCTTAAAGATGTTGTGAACTTTTACAACACAAGAGATGTGGCCGGAAGAGATTTACCCCCTCCCGAAATCAAAGAGAATGTCAATAAAGAAGAGCTGGGCGATCTTGGCCTGACATCCAGGGAAGAGGATGCCATAGTCCTCTTTTTGAAAACTCTTTCGGACCGGAATTAGATCAAATTATTTAAACTCGAGCCGGAAGAACCTGGATTCTAAGGCGTTCATAGTGATTTTTTCGATGGGCCGGCCGACGGCTTCGCCCAGGACGTTCACCTCGATAATCTTCAGGAATAGGCTCCGTTTCCCACGCGATGTAATCTTCTGCATTTATGGAGCGCACCAAAAGGGCCTTTGTCACATCAGGCTGAGCAGAGTGGTATTCGATCGTGCCGCCCTTCAGCTTTTTGCGGTATCCCTGCAGCCAGTCCCTTTCAGAGTTTGCAGAGTGAACGAAGGAAGGAAAGAGGAATAAGATCATGAAAAGAATCAACAGCGTTATCGATCCTTTGCTGTTGAGTTTTTGCATCACAAAACATTGTAAAAAGAATTCCTTTAAAACTTCAATAAAAAAACGGAAAAAATGTGTCGTAAAAAGTAAAATTTTTTTACATATTTTTATGGAAAAATTGAGAATAAAAAAAGGAATTTACCGAAAATTCGGTGTTATAGGGATATTTCAGTAGTGAAGTCGCTATCGGGCTCGGTCGTGATAATGTCGAATTCAGACAGTCTGTCGATCATTTTTTTGGTGCGGAGATATTTCTTTATTTCCTCTGATTTTCTCTTGTTGAAAACACCCAGGAGGAACTTATTTCCTGTCTCATCGTACATATACAGAACCTTTTTTGGTTTGGCCCTTTTTAGGGCTTCACTTATTTGACTTTGATATTCTAAGTTTTGTTGAACTTGCATTTTTTTAACCCTCTAATCAGATTCAGCTAGATTTTATGCAATATTTGTGCCAAGAAATCTTCTTGACTTTATTAAAGTACTTTTCATTTAATTTGATACAAACATGAGTGCTTTCCGTCGATGGCTGGTGAGGGCATACCTGTGCTTGTCAGGTGGGATTATCTATCTTTTGCCGTATCTTTGGGAAATCTATTATCTGCCGCTTTTGGAAGCCTTGAATCTGATAAACATACAACCAGGGACGGGCATTTTGTTTGTGATGCCTTCTGTGTGGTTCCTATCCGTCGTGATCATGGCAGCTTATTCTGCCTATTGGGGATCCTATTATTTTACGCCTTATGCCTCTGATGTCTTCAAGATGAGTGTTGTGTTCGGAGGAGCCCTTTTTTCTCATCATCGTTGGTTTGTGTATTTTAGGATTGATTTGTGCTGTGGCTGTGATGCGGAAGTATTCCGGGTTCAGCCGGCAAATTGTTAAAAACTAGGTATCATAAAAAGAGAAATAACATGACAGATACAAAATCCAAAAATAAGTTATCCGAGGATCAGTGCCAAAAAGTGCATGCCGCAAGCTGCGAAATTTTGGAGCGGGTGGGTGTGCGGCTGGATCTGGATGAGGCTCGAGACATATTGAGGAGGGCCGGGGCTTCGATCAAAGACAATGGGACGGTGCTTATCCCGTCAAATTTGGTTGAGAGGGCATTGAAAACAGTCCCGAAACAAGTCATCCTCTTTGATCGAAACGGCAGCCCTGTCATGCCCGTGAAAAACCGGCTTTGTTATTATGGGCCGGGATCGGATTGTTTGAATATCATAGACCACCGGAATGGCAGGCGGAGAAAGGCCGTTCTTCAAGATGCCATTGAAGGGATCATCGTATGTGATGCCCTCGATGACATCGATTTTGTGATGTCCATGGTTCTTCCTGCAGATATCGACACGGCCATTGCGGACCGGTATCAGATGGAAGCCATGTTGTCTCATACGGTAAAACCCATCATCTATGTGACCTATGAATATGAAGGGTGTGTGGATTGTGTGGCGATGGCTGAAGCTGTGGCAGGAGGTGAGAAGGCGCTCCAGGAAAAACCCTATGTTGCCTGCTATATCAATGTCATTTCCGGGCTTCACCACAACAAAGATGCCCTCCAAAAGCTTCTGTATCTTTCTTCCAAAGGCCTCCCCGCTCTGTATATCCCTTCATCCACAGGGGGCGTGACAAGCCCCATAACTCCAGCAGGATCCCTTGCCGTGGACTATGCCGGTGTGCTTGCCGGGTTGGTCCTTTCCCAACTGGTGGAGGAGGGTGCTCCGATCATCGTTCCCGGGATGCCCCCAGGACAACTGGATATGCAGACTATGGTATCCACTTATTGCGAGCCTGAACGGGGCCACTCCCAGTCCATGGCGCATTATTATAAATTGCCGATGTTTTCGTTGGGCGGAGCTTCAGAGGCCAAAGTGGTAGATCAACAGGCTGCAGCAGAAGCGGCATTGACGCTGATGAGCGAAACTTTGGCCGGAGGAAATATTATCCACGACCTCGGGTATCTTGAATCAGGAATGACCTTCTCCTTTGCGCAACTGCTGATCTGTACCGAGATTGTGAATTGGATCAAAGCGTTCACAAAAGCCATCCCTGTGGATGACGAGACGTTGGCTTTGGACGTGATCGCTGAGAAGGGTGCTGCAGGGCAATATTTGGGCACCGAACACACACACAAACATTTCCGTGAGCGCTGGTATCCCAATCTTTTCGAGAGAAAAACATATGATATGTGGGCCAGTGAAGGAGGCAAAACTCTTGCCGAAAGGGCCTCTGAAAGGGTGGCTCATATTCTCTCAAATCACAAACCAGACCCCCTTCCAAAAAAGATAGCCGAAAAACTTCATCAAATCGTCCAGAGTGCTTTTAAGTCTTGAAAATTTTATCGAATATTTGTGTCAGTGTTCGATATACCCGGGACCTCGGACAATCCGCCCAGGTTTGGCGCCGGTGTGTTTTCCATCCTTGATGACGGCGGTCCCGTTGATAAAGACATGCTGAACGCCGACTGAGGCCTGATGGGGATTTTCAAAGGTTGCCCGGTCGCCGATGGTTTTCTGGTCGAAGATGACGACATCAGCATAGTATCCCTCCCGGAGCAGCCCTCGATCCTTGATGAAAAGCCTTGAGGCCACAGCCGAGGACATCTTCCGGACCGCTTCTTCCAGCCTCATCGCCCTGTTTTCGCGCACGTATTTGCCGAGTATCCTCGGATAGGTCCCGTAAGAACGCGGATGGACCAATCCCTGCGGTTTATCTGGATTTTCGCCGCTGGCATCGGTCCCGAACTTGATCCAGGACTGCTGCATTTGAAGTTTGAGATTGTCCTCTGTCATCATGAAATAAATCGTGCCGATCCCCTGTTGTTCGGAAAGAATCAGGTCGATGATCGTATCGATCCAGTCTTTGCCCATGTCGGCAGCGATCTCTGAGAGTCTTTTGCCTGTGTATTTTTTGTTCTCCGGTCTGTAAAGTCCCAGGATCATAACTCCCTCAGGAGTGGCCAGGGCTCCCAGGTTTTCCCACTCTGTTTTTGGATGGAGGATTTCTTCTTTGATTTTTGCGCGCATCACGGGATCAGCAAGGTTTTCCAGCAGTTTGCCATCAGCCGAGGCCCATGGAGGAAGACAGGCTGCAAGGCCTGTGCTTCCGGCAATGTAGGGATACATATCTGCCCCGATGTCCAATCCCTCATCTCTGGCGGCTTCGATTCGGGCAACGGCCAGCGCGGCTTTATGCCAGTTGCGCCGGCCAGCGGCCTTCAGATGATAAACCTCTACCGGAACGCGCGCCTTTCTCCCGATTTCGATGGCCTCATCCAAGCCCTCCAAGAAATTATCCGCTTCAGAGCGGAGGTGGGTGATGTACACACCACCATAGGGGGCCATGGCCTTGGACATGGCAATCAACTCTTCTGTGGCGGCAAAACTGCCAGGAGGATATATCAGGGCAGAGGCGATTCCGAACGCCCCGTCTTCCATAGCATCACGGACCACCCGCTGCATTTCTTCGATTTCTGCCTTTGCCGCCGTTCCCATTGCTTCTCCTTTGACATAGACACGCGCTGTCGCGGCGCCCAGGAAAGAGCCGACGTTGGGAGAGATGCCGTGCTTCTGCATCGCATCGAGCCAGTTATTGAAGCCTCTGGGGCCGCTGAACTCCATGGCCAGTTTTTTTATGTTCGCAGGTACATCTCCATAGGTGGCCAGAATCTTTTTGTTGACAGGTGCATCGGTCCATCCCTCGCCCAGTATCTCGGTCGTGATTCCCTGGGTCACTTTGCTGATCACTCGGCCGTCTCCCAGCAAAAAAGCTCCCCGGGAGTGGCTCTGGATGTCGATAAATCCCGGCGAAACGACCAAGCCCTTCGCATCGATCCGCTCTTTCGCTGGTACCTCCTTAAGCTGTCCTGAGGGTGTGATTCTGGCGATACGATCATTCCGGATGGCGATGTCACCGAAAAACCATGGATTTCCGGTTCCGTCCACAATCTGGCCATTCAATATAACCACATCATACTTATCGAGAGAATTTGCGATAAGCAGAGGAATTAATAAGAGAACAATACTGAGAAATAGTGAAGCTCGAAGGTATTTTTGTTTTTTCATGCCTTTCTCCTAATCTTTAATTATAGCTATATAATTCCGGAGTCAACTAAATTATTCACGAGTCAAGATTGCTGCAGCGGCTAGGCAGTGGCCCATGAAGCTGTATTTGTATACCGCGAATGGGCTACAACGAAGCCGATGTCGTGAGATTGGCTCGACCTTGGGAAAAAATGCCGATATTTAAAATATTTCTTCTCATTAAATTTATTTATGAAAATTAAAGCAGAATCAGGATCACTTGCTGACATTGCTTTAATAAAAAAATGGGCGGCATTTTTTATGAATAATTTAGTTCAATCTTTGAGCCAGAGGACGTTCCCGCATAAGTTCGGATCATGGGATTTGGCGCAGAAGACGGCATACTCCTCCTTTGCCTTTTTCACGGTAGTCGGCTCTCCGTGTCCCGGGTAAATTTTCACATTATCGGGCAGTATAAAAATTTTCTGCTCCAAGGATTGGATGATTTGCCGAAAATCATTAGGCGTGCTCGTTTTGCCAGGTCCGCCGGGGAAAATCGTATCTCCGGCCAAAAGAATATTTCCGGTAAGCAAACAAATACTTCCTGGCGTGTGTCCCGGTGTGTGAAGCACATCCAGTGTGACCTTCCCGAAAGAAATGATGTTGCCGTCTTCCAGCAGCATCTGCGCATCGACAGGCATGCTATCGGCGTCTTCTCGGTGAGCCGCGACTGGGATGTTCAAATCATGCTTGAGCCTTTGCAGAGCTCCGGTATGATCTCTGTGGCGATGGGTGATAAGTAAACAAATCGGGTTCGTTCCCTCCATCCGTTCCTCGATTTTTTCGGCATCGCCCGGTGCGTCGATCAGAGCACTCTCTCCTGTGGCTTCGCAAACGACAATATAGGCATTTGTCCCAAATGGCGAGGTTTCGATTTTATCTATCCTGAGGGCATCATTCTTTTCAACAATTGTCATTGTGTTATTTTCCTTGAAAACGCACTGTTTTGTCTATAATATAAAATTTCTTTATGAATACTCAAAATGATAGCATCATCACAAGGGGAGAGAGAATGAAAATTTTCAGCATTATCGGGATTTCTCTGGTTCTTGTTTTCATCTTGGCGAGCTGCGTGGCGGGGCCGAATGAACTCGAGAAAACGCCTAACGAAGAGGGCAAAGTGGCAGGCTTCTGGAAGGGTTTATGGCACGGCATTATTTCCCCGATCACTTTTATCATTTCAGTTTTTTCCAAGTCCGTTCGATTCTATGAGATACACAATAACGGAACCTGGTACAATTTTGGTTTTGTCCTTGGAGCAGGGTTGTTTTTAAGCGGGGGCATTCTCGGGAAAAAGGGCTGCAGAAAGAAAAAAGTGTGAACAGAGAGAGAGCAGCAGCTTTTAGAGAGACAATCCGCCTTCTGCCAACTGCTCCAAAAAGGAAAGCTTTTTTTCATAAAGTCCGGGAAGATCCCTAAACCGGAAAGCCTTGCCGCTCTGGACAGTCACTGCCGCAGAAGCAAGATCGACAAAGGGCTCAATAGTATGGGAAACGACAATCACGGTCGCTCCTGAGAGCGTGTGTTTCCTGATCCAGGCCAGGATTTCCTTTTGGATGTGTCGATCCATGCCTTCAAAAGGTTCGTCGAGCAAGATGTGCGAAGGGGTTCCGATATAGCAGGCTGCAAGAACGGCCCGCCTCCGCTGTCCCATGGACAGTTCCCGGACAGTCCGGTGAGCGAAGTGCCGGAGGCCCAAAAAATCCAATGCTTTTTTTCCCTCATCTGGCGGCTGTTCCCGCAGTCGGCATACCAGGTTCAGAATTTCTTTGATCGAGGCATACGGGGTCAAGTCCGGGCGTTCGGGCAGGTAAGCCAGTTCCTTCCGGGCAGAAACTTCTCGCTCCCAGAGATCATATCCGTTAACTGTAATGGTGCCGGATTCTGGAATTTCCACGCCTGCTGCCAGTTTGAGGAGCGTGCTTTTTCCACACCCGTTTGGGCCAAGGAGGAGGGACAGGCCGGGCTGCACTTCCATGTTTAGGGCATGAAGGACTTTTTCTTCTTTTTCATATGAAAATGAGACATTTTGGAACCGGATCATCATTCACTCCAAGATAGAGAATCGCCTGCCGCAAGATGATGAAGCTCGAGCCAGCGGCTGACCTTCAGGAGTTTTTCTGCCTTTGTCGCTTCGTTTAAAGCCAGCGGTGTCAAAGCCAAAAAAAAGAGAGAACTCCAGGGACTGAGACAGAGAGAAAGGGAAGCCAATGTCCCGAACAACAGGACTTTTCCTGAAGCTCCCATAGCAGATTCAGGAGCTTGGCGAATGGAATAAGCTGAATAGGCGGCAAAAAGTGGGAGACTCAAAGCAAGAGGAAGCATGGATGCCCAGTACATCGTTCCGGCCAAAACCACAAGAGGAAGCATATGAAGGCCGACAAAAGAAGCATCCCAAATTATTCTCGTTTTAGCAGGCCATGGCAGGGAACGAACCCAGGGCCAGGGAGGTCTCCGTGAGGCCAGCATATGGGTAAATATCGAGCAAAAGAAGGTTAAACTCAGTGCCCCTCCGAAACGAATCATTTGTTCGGCAAGATGTGGAGAAGGATTATTATTGGCTATAAATAGCTGCGCTGCGCCCAGGAAAGGAAGGGAGAGCAAATAAGGGACAACGGATCTCAGGCGAAGAGCACGCCAATTTATGGATGGTACAAAAAGCATGTCTATGAGCGGCTTGTGGAATTTGGCTCTTTTTTTCTTGTGAACGAGAGAGCCGGATATCACTTCTGCTGCAGCAAGCAAAAAAACTCCTCCCCCAAGAAATCTCCAGTCATTGGATGCGGAACAAATGCCTGCCAAAACGGCCAGCGGCCTTGTTATGAGCTTTTTTTCGACAGACATAACACCCAGCCCGCAGGCCAATCCCACAAGAGGTAGGCCCACGAGAAAGGCTGCCGCCGGTACCTGGTAAAGCTTCATCGCCACGAGTGCCAGACCTGCCATGATGGTCAGAGCCGGAATCTGGGCTATGAATATGGCGATTCCCGCTGTTTGGCGTTGAATCGTTCCTTTTATCGGGAGATGGCGCATCCAGCCGGTGAGTCCCAGACAGATGCGACGGGAAGCGAAACCGGCGATTATCAGACAAAAAAGTGTGGTGATTATTCCACTGAGCAAAAATCCACTGTCGAGAATCCACGCCATCAAGGAGTTGAAAAGTTCGGGTCTCAATAAATAGTAGAGGGCAAAAAAAATGGAGACCACAGGAATAAAAATTCTCAAGGCTAAACGAGTTCCGACATGCAGGTGAAACAGGAAAACTGCTTTCATCATCCATCTTATATCAGGGTGAAATGGCGAAGTCAATTCCGAGGAGAAGCCAACGGATCCCTGTTTATGACCCCTTAAATTTTCGGTACATGTCCCTGATTTCAATGTATATAGTATTAAATCCGGTAAGAAAAATTATGTTCATGAATAATTTAGGGTAATAAAAAGGATTCGAAATAAAAGAAAAGAGATGACAAAAATGGT
>CAZOJY010000018.1:0-41555 GCA_964580235.1 uncultured Eubacteriales bacterium
ACCTTTTTTATAAATTACCTAACCTGAATTATCCAAGCTAACTGGGAGTTATATGACTCCAATCTGATTTTTTGGATTTTATTCTTCCGGAACAAATTTGTATCCATAGCAGAGGAGTCCAGATTCTCCCTCTTGAAAAGCCTTCCGAAACTCCAATTTCAGCCGCATCCCGATTTTAAGGCGCTCGAAATCACAATCCACGATCTGACCGGTTAGTTTTACACCATCATCCATTTCGGCAATCCCGACGGCAAAAGGCGCTTGATCAACAAACTGATGGGGGGGAACACGGATAATCGTATAGGTGAGGAGCTTTCCCTTCTCTTCGATTTTGGCCCCTTCCAAATTTTGATTCTGGCACTCAGGACAAATCAGACGTGGAGGGAAAAATTTCAATCCGCATTTTTTACATTGGTTGGCTTCAAACCTGTACCTTTGAGGAATCTCCCTCCAATATCTTGATGGTGTAGGCATCTTTTTCTCCTTTTTTATTCCCTTTCAAATAGGTGAACAACGGTGCTGCCGCCGCTTCCTCCCATGTTTTGAGTCATCCCGACCTTTGCCCCTTTGACTTGTCTCTCCCCCGCCTCACCGCGCAGTTGCTTGGTGATCTCGATAACCTGCGCCACGCCTGTGGCGCCCACCGGATGACCTTTGGACTTCAATCCACCGCTTGTGTTGATAGGAATTTCGCCCTCCAAGGCCGTCAATCCTTCTTCCAGAGCCTTGCCGGCCTGTCCTTTTTCTACTATGCCCAGAGCCTCCATCACGCATATCTCTGCAATCGTAAAACAATCATGGACCTCGAGCACATCGATGTCATCAGGTTTTTTCCCGGCCATATCGTAGGCTATCTTTCCAGCTCTGTAAGTGGCCTCGATCCAGGTGATATCTTTTCTCGAACTCAAAGCAATTGTATCGGTGGCATGACCGCTTCCAATAACTTTAACTACAGGCTTTCCCAACTTGCGGGCTGTCTCTACAGGGCAGAGAATCACAGCAGCCGCTCCATCGGTGATCGGAGAACAATCCAGGATTCTCAAAGGATCGGCCACCATCACAGAGTTCAAAACTGCATCGATCGTGATCTCGTACGGAAATTGAGCCAAAGGATTTTTCGCCCCGTTTCGGTGATTTTTCACTGCCACCATGGCCAACTGCTCCCGTGTGGTGCCATATTTTTCCATGTGAGCTCTGGCTATCAACGCATAAAGGCCTGGAAATGTGAGGCCGTGGTAGCCTTCGTATTCCTGGTCAGCGGCAGTTCCTAACGCATAAGTTGCCTCATAACCATTCACATCGGTCATCTTTTCGATCCCGCTGACGAGAACCACATCGCTCATTCCCGATGCCACTTCCATAAATCCGAGCCTGAAGGCCAGGCCTCCAGAAGCACATGCAGTTTCCACCCTGGCAGAAGGAACGGGAGCCTGGCCCAAATAATCGGCCAAAAGGCTTGCAATATGTTCCTGCCCGACAAACAATCCCGATGACATCGACCCAACGTACATCGAATCGATCCGGTCCACACTTGCATCTTTTAAAGCCAAAAGAGCGGTTTCCACAAATATTGTCCTGAGGGATTTTTCCCACAGCTCTCCCCATTTGGTCATTCCTGTTCCTATAACAGCCACATCTCTCATTTGATCCTCCTAGTCTGCCGTTCTGATTTTGTGGCGGAATTTGGCGTATTCGCCGTACTCGAGATACTTTTTATTCCTGTTCAGAAGATCCCTTGTTTTGGGAGCCAGGTCTCTCGCTTTATTAATCCTTTCGGTCACTTCGAAGATAAAAGCATCCGAACCCGCTCCAGATCCGTACGAGACGATCAGGATCAAATCACCAGGCTGGGAAACATCCAGGGTGGCGGTCAATCCCAGCGGAGAAGATCCGGAATAGGTATTTCCTAGAAGGTTGACCAGCCATCCGGGCTCGATTTGTTCCTTCTGGAATCCCAAAATCTTCCCCACCCGGAAGGGAAATTTACCGTTTGGCTGGTGGAAGACAACATATTTGAAGTCGGAGGGTTTCATACCGGCCTTATCCATGATGCCCCTGGCTGCCCCAGTGATATGCCTGAAATAGGCCGGGCCGCCTGTGAATCGTCCCCCATGCTGGGGATAATACTGGTACTCCCTCCGCCAGAAGTCCGGAGTGTCTGTCATATAGGAATAGGTCGCGACAGATGTGGCCACGAGATTTTCCTTCCCAAAGATAAAAGCTGCCGCTCCGGCCGCAGCCGAATACTCCAGGGCATCACCTGGCGCTCCCTGGGAAGTGTCGGCGCCCACGGCCAGACCGTACTTGATTTCGCCGGCTTTCACCAAGCCTAAGGCAACAAACATGCCCTCTGTTCCGGCTTTACAGGCGAATTCAAAATCGGCTGTGTGGACCTCTGGAGTCGCCCCGAGCGCTTCGGCTAACACTGTTCCGCTGGGTTTGACAGCATATGGATGGGATTCCGAGCCAATGTAAACAGCTCCTATCTCTGCCGGATTGATTTTTGCCCTTTTTAATGCATTTTTAGACGCTTCCACAGACATGGTGATCGTGTCCTGGTCAGGAGAAGGCACGGATTTTTCTTCCAGCATCAAACCTCTCTTGTAACTCGGCGCATCTGCTCCCCAGACTTTGGCAATTTCTTCAACTTTGATACGATTGCGGGGAATATAGGCTCCGTAACCAACAATACCTTGCATTTAGAACCTCCCTTGTGAAAATGAACCTGAATTATTCATACGGTTTTATGAACAAATTCTTTGCCGCTGCTTTGCTCGTGAATAATCCGGATTGGAATTGTTTCCTTTAAAATTACAGAATATCGTGGCACATATTCCCGATTTAGTCAAGATTCAAAGAAGAATCAAGAGAAAACGAAAAGAAGGTCGCTTTTTTCCCTTCTTTTTATTGTAGAATGAGGAGCGGAACTTTTTTGGAATAATTCTCGTCTACCAGGATGTGTTAAGTGCAGTTAGAAAGGATCATCCAAAAATGTGTACAAGGCAACGAAGGAGCCTGGAAAATGCTGGTTAATGCCTATTCCAAAAAAGTTTTCAACCTTGCCTATCAATTTGCCGGCACCTACGAAGAGGCGGAAGATCTGACACAGGACATTTTTTTTAAACTGTACAATTCGTTCGAGAAATACGATTTCACAAAAAATTTCAGCGCTTGGCTCCTCACCTTGGCACGCAATCACCTGATCGATCAGTACCGGAAGACCAAGTGGGAAAAGAAATCCCGGGATGAATTCAACGAGCACCTTCTCTCAGCAGATAACAGATCAGGCCCTGAAGAAAGCGTATTAACCCAGGAAAGCAAAAAAATCGTATGGGAGGGATTCAACCATCTTTCCTCGGACATTCGTATGGCGATCATTCTCCGGGATATTCAAGGGAAAAAATATGAGGAGATCGCGGAAATCATGGATCTTCCTATAGGCACGATAAAATCTCGTGTCCACCGAGGGCGACTGCAGCTGGCAAAAATCCTCAAGGAAAAAAGGGAGGAAGACAATGGGATGTGAACGAATCCAAGAACTCCTGTCTCCTTACGTAGAGGATGAACTCACACAGGAGCAGAGACAATCCGTTGAAAGTCATATCCACACCTGCCAGAATTGTAAGGCACTTCTGTCCCTGATGAACGAAACAAGAAAGTCTCTCTCCTTCTTTCCCGAAGTCGATGTGAGTGAAGGCCTTAGAGAAAAACTCTATGATATTCCTCAAAAAAGAAAAAAATTCAGGCTTGTCTTCAATTTTCTGCTCCGTCCTTCGTTTCAACCCATCATGGCGGCGGCCACGATTCTGCTGGTCATGGTCTCTTTTTACATGTTTCATCCGGAGAAAAGCGCAATTAACAGGTCGATCGAGCGTCAGTTACACATCGGTTTCGGCAAGGTCGAAAGACTCTATGCCGAAGCCGAATCCATCACCCACTCCTTGGGTGAATACAAAGATAATTTACTCGTTTCCCTAAAAAATCTGAAACCGTTTAGAGGGAACAAGGATGAAAAACCGAAAATATAAACCGGAGGTATAAAATGGAAGAAAAAGTCGTTGTGAAAAGACCCCCAAAATCCCCGTTTCTTGCCGGGATTCTTGCTTTCTTTTTTCCGTTTGGCGCAGGGCAGCTCTACAACAATCAATATCGAAAGGCATTAGTCTTTTTCTTTATTTTTGCGGGATTAGTCACCCTGCAGACAACCGGAGAGGGGCAGCCTTTTTTGGGATTGATGTTAGCGGGTTTCTATTTCTATCAGCTTTTTGATGCTGTGCAGAGTTCATGTTGTATCAACCGAAAAGCCCTTCAAGGTGACGAGGATACCGGGGAAGTCGAAGAAGTCCCGGACTTTGTCAAAACCGGCTCTGTTTTCTGGGGAATTGTTCTTATTGCCCTTGGAGCCATGCTCCTTTTCGCCAATTTTGAGTTAATGAGCTATGACACCGTCTTTGAATTTCTGATTCCCTTTGCCGTACTTGTTGTCGGCGTGAAGCTTGTGGTGGATTATTACACAAAGTCTAAGGAAGAGGAGTAGAGGAGGAATAAATGGCAAAACGTGAAAACGGCGGCAGATTGGTTTGGGGATTGATCCTGATAGCCCTGGCCCTAATCATTTTTCTGGGCAACCTGAATGTGAATGTGTGGGATATTCTCGCACGTCTCTGGCCGGTCGTACTGATCATCTGGGGGGGCTGGAAGCTCTACTATGGATTGAAAGAACGACGGGAAGAACTCGAAAAAACGCAGGAATAAAAAAATGAAAGCCAAAGAAATCATCCTGCTCATCTTGATTGTTACAGCAGGGATTATTTTCTATCACGCGCAGACAGGAAAAATCTGGATCGATTGGGATTGGGATGAAGGCATCTATTTCGGACAGGAAGAGTTTATGTACGAAGAGACCAAGGAAATCACGCCTCCTTTTCCAGCTGCTCTCACAATCATCAATGCCCACGGGCATGTCGAAGTGGAAGGATCCAATCAGGACAGCATTTCGATCACATTCAAAAAGAGGATCTTTCGCCGGAAACAAAAACAGGCCGATGAAGTGGCCAAAAAACTGCACATGATCGTGGACAAAGATCGCGAAAGCATTCAGGTTTCGACAAACAGGCAGGACTTCCAAAAACGGCGGTTCCGGACAAATTTCAAGGTTTCGATCCCGGAAAAAATGGCCGTTTACGTAAAAAATTCCTACGGAGAAGTCGGAGTTTCAGAGGTTGGAGAGACAGACATCAGAAATCCAAATGGACAGGTGTATGCTGCAGACATCACAGGAAACGTGATGATTAAAAACAGCTACAAAGATGTGGAAGTCGAAAATATCCAGGCGGACTGCCAGATCGAGAGCCGAAGCTCGGCAGTGACAGCCCTGGGCATAAAAGGAAGTGTACACATAGATCATAGATATGGAAAGGTTTATCTTGAAAACATCGGCGGGACTGTCACCGTGGATGGATCGAACTCAGAGATCAATGGGCAAAATGTCACCGGCTTATTCGATATTCAAACGTCTTACCAAAAAATCGAACTGACGGATGTCGGTCCGGTTCAAATCAAAGCGAGGAACAGCCGTATCGAAATCAAAGGAACAAAGGATTCTGTTGACATAGAAAACAGGTACGGGAAAGTCGAACTGTTCGATATTCAGGGGAATCTTAGAATCGATGGAAAAAACCTCGAAATCTATGGACAGTCAATTATCGGAAAAAGGATTTCTGTTTCGACCTCCTACAGGAAAGTGGAGCTGGCCCGGTTCCAAGGTAAAACAGAAATCACAAATTCCAACGGAGACGTGGACCTGGAGCCTTCGCCTCTAACTCACTCAATCGAAGTCAGCGGCCGGTATGCAGATATCAAATTCTACTGGCATTCCGGCTGGAGATACCCCATCGAAGCCCGGGCAAAAGGAGGCAATATCGAATGGAAAGGAAGCGAAGAATTGAGTCATCATGAAGAAAACGGGTATAAAGTGATTAAGGCTTTCGATACAGAAACAGACAAGCCTTCCATTTTACTGAATACGACCTATGGATCGATCAGAATAGAAGAATATTAGGCCTTGTTTTTCCAGTTGTAGATCTTTCCCTGGAGATACCCGTTTATTTTGATATTGAAGTAAGATATGTCGTTAGCAAGGTCTTTTTTATACTTTGTCACATAACGGACAAAATCCATTTCTTTTTTGAATCTCAGAAGGTTTTCAAACTCAGCAACTTCATCCCGCAATTCGATAATATAATGGTTGATGGTGCGGTACTGGGCATTGATGTCGATCAAATCCTCGCCGCTCAGTTTATTCAAATCGAGATAAGGTGGGAGGGATTGTAGAATTTGCAGGCTTTCCCCGGATAGCTCGTTCACATATTCCTTTATCTCCTGGAAGAAGGATTTGTATATGAGAGGTTTCTTGAGTTTTTCTTCTGCTTTATCCAGAAGCGTTTCGTACTGTTCCTTACAAGAGATGATGAGCTCTTTGACACCGAGATATTTCCTTTTGAATTGAAACAGGTCGATAAAATCCCTTCCGATGTAGATTTTATCCTGATAATGGGTCATCAATTCCCTAGGAGAATGGGTGTAAAATTTGATCTCATAGCGTCTGCCATCGGAATCTCTTTCTCTCAACCTGGCAAGGACCAAAAAGTTATTCTGCTCGATGAAATAAGAGTTCACATCAAGCAGAACAGAATAGATCGTCAGATTCTGAATGATGTATTCTTTCAAGTAGTTCAGAATATTTTCTTGTTTCTGGATAAAGTCGCTGATGGCTTCGTTTGGTGTGGGGTTGATGACAGAGTAGGATGGGGAAAGAAGATACAGGACTGGGCCTGTCCCCAGCTCTAGGTAGAGGTGGCTGAGAGCATTCTGGTAAAGATCATCGAGAAGAAGGGACTGCAATGGTGGCAAAGTTTTAATATCGAGCTTTGAGAGTTCTTCAACTTCATTCATTTCAGAAATTCCCTTATTGAGGATGGAATCCTATCACTTCAACCCAAAAAAATCAATATGCGTAAGTCCAAGCAGGATTTTCATAGCGCTCTTTCTGGATCTTGCGGATTGCATCCCTTTCCGCATTTGTGAAGGTTCTGGGATTAAGACGAATATCAAAATAAGCAGACATGCCGGACATAAAGTGTTTCACAGCCCACTCAAAATCCGCGCTTTTTCCAAGCGCTTCTGATAGACATGTCATCTTGACAACGTTCTCTTTTTGGTTCAATAGAGATACGGATTTTAGGATCCTTTCCTCTTTGTCAAGCGGGATTGAACCATGCTGGATGAATTTGTTTCCGCTCCTTCTCTGGGCGCTGCCGATAATCTTTTTCCCTTCCATTTCGATCTCATCGCGGGCAGGATGTGCAAAACAAGGCAAAACTCCTCTGGCATACTCGGATGGAGTTGATTTTGCAAGATTGGATTCAATCCCCATCTCTTGCAAGCCTCGCTTCAAAGCCTCAGAGATCAACTTATAAGAATCCATGAGTTTTTTAGAGAAAATATCCGTGTCTGATGAGCAAACACTGTAGGTCACTTCCTTATGGTGAAGCACCAGTTTTCCGCCCGTTATTCTCCGGACTACGTCTATTCCCTTGCTGCGGCAGAAATCGAAGTCGACGACATGCCTTGCTTTTTGAGAGCGGCCTATAGAGACAGTGGGACTTTCCCAACGGTAAAACCGGAGAAATGTTAAAGCTTCTTTTCCAAGGGACCGGAACATAAAATCATCCACAGCCATGTTCCAGGAACCCTTGTGGGGAGTCCTGTCGATGATGAGATGCCAATCTTTATTCATGGGATTCTGAAAAGAAGGAAAAAGCGGGCAACGGGATTTGAACCCGCGACCCCGAGCTTGGGAAGCTCGTACTCTACCACTGAGTTATGCCCGCTCTTTTTCTTAATTCATTTATATACAATAACTTACATTGTGTTTTCTTCTGATTCTGTCCAATTTGTGTCCGCCTGAGAAATTGTACATATCCTATTTACAGCCCAAATTTTTGTCCACAAATTTTCCCAGAGAGCCCTATCATACTGTTTTAGCTCATCTCTTTCAAGAACGAAGATGATAAAGACTATGGTTAGATTTTTAAATGACAAGATATACACCCTAGGGTTAGATTTTAGATAATTTGATTCGACCAGTTGAGCTTGCTCAAGAGTATGTAGTAGAATACAACAAAACCACTAGGATTTTGAAGCCGTTGCAAGCAAATGCCATTTTTTTTACGATACGCCGTATTCTTGTCAATGAAATTAAGCGCTTAAGAAAGACTGAACACACCTTTATGGTTGTGGTTGCTGTTATCATTGGCATAGCCGGTGGATTTGGCGCAATATTTTTCCGTTTTGCAATTCGCTTTTTTCAAGGGCTTTTTTTCGGATCGTGGCATTACACGTTGGACTATGTATTGCAGCTGCCCTGGTATGTGAAGCTATTCGCACCCGCTCTAGGTGGTTTGGTTGTCGGGCCCATCGTCTATTACTTTGCTCGAGAAGCAAAAGGTCATGGAGTGCCCGAAGTCATGGAGTCCATTGTCCTGCAGGCAGGAGCTATCCATCCCCGGGTAATGATTGCAAAAGTGATGGCCTCTGCCGTGTCTATCGGATCGGGCGGTTCAGCTGGAAGGGAAGGCCCCATCGTGCAAATCGGGTCTGCCATCGGCTCCGCCATAGGCCAAGTTTTAAGAGTTACCGGCCCTCGTCTCCGCACTCTAGTTGCTTGCGGAACTGCCGCCGGCATTGCTGGCACTTTTAATGCTCCCATTGCCGGGGCACTTTTTGCTATGGAAATCATCCTAAGCGATTTTGGCATTTCTCAGTTTAGCCCCATCGTTATTTCATCAGTCTCTGCCACAGTGATCTCCCGCCATTTCTTAGGAGACTTCCCTGCCTTTGTCATTCCCAAATACCAATTGGTGAGCCTATTTGAAATGATACCCTACGCCATTCTGGGTGTTTTAGCGGCATTCTTGGCTCTAGCATTCATTAATTTGTTATACAAGACAGAAGATCTTTTCGAAATGCTTCGGGTCCCAAACTTTTTAAAGCCAGCCTTGGGTGGATTGTGCATCGGCGCCATCGGAATTTACTTTCCTTATATTTTTGGGGTGGGGTATGAAACGATTGATTTAAGCCTTCAATCTTCTCTTGCATGGTATTTTCTGTTGCTTTTAATAGGGTTAAAATTAATGGCGACATCCATAACCATTGGTTCTGGCGGATCTGGCGGTATTTTTGCGCCCTCGTTATTCCTGGGTGCATCCCTCGGTGGATTCGTTGGCACGGTGGTTCATACCCTGATGCCTGCTTCCACTGCATCTCCAGGGGCTTATGCCTTAGTTGGAATGGGCGCAGTTGCGGCGGGGGCTATGCACGCTCCGATAACTTCCATCCTGATCATTTTTGAATTGACGGATGATTATAGAATCATTCTGCCATTGATGATTGCTTGTATTATTAGTGTTTTAATCACCACTCGACTCAAAAAGGAGTCTATCTATACCCTCAAATTATCACGGAGGGGACTCAGCCTTTTTCGGGGACAGGAAGTCAATGTTTTACGATCTCTGAAAGTTTCACAGGTAATGAGTACAGATTGCGAGCGGATATCTCTCGATACATCCTTCCATAAAATTATGGACTTAACGGTCAAAAGTCCACACTCTGATTTTTTCGTGGTTGATAAAGGTGGACATCTTTTAGGTGTGATCTCTATTCACAATGTGCGAAAAATTCTCTACGAATTAGAAGACTTGGAATCTCTCGTCCTAGCTGACGATTTATTATCCCCGATTCTCCACTTTTTTACACCCAGAGACACCTTAGACATTATTATGAAAGCTTTTAGTGAGCTGAATATTGATGAATTACCCGTCGTAAACAACGATAGGGAAAGAATTTTTATTGGAACGATTTCCAAAAATGATGTCATTGAAGCTTACAACAGCGAGATGTTTAAACGTGACACGGTTTCTTCGGTTTCCAGTTATATCAGTTCTCTTCACAAATTAAAACAGGTTCAACTCATAGATGGCCAGGTTTTGAGTGAAATCGAGATTCCTAGTGAGTTTATCAATAAAACCTTGAGAGAGTTAAATTTAAGGAATCGCTTTGGTGTGGAAGTGGTTCTCATTAAACCAAAAAGCAATAAGAAAAACGATGAGAGGGATATTGTGCTCCCCAAGCCTGACTACCGTTTTCAATTGGGAGATTCCATTTTGATCTTAGGTTCGCCCGGGGGATTGAAGAATGTCACACACAATAAAAATGCGTAACACAAAAATTGAACTAACTTCAACCTTATTCCCAGTAGGCAGGATACCTTGAAATTCTCCTTTATAAGTGCCAGTGAAGATATTTTCAAATAATTTTTCAATACCCCAATGGGCATCAGAGGGAATGCTTTAATAATCATCTCTAAAAATTCTGGGGACGGATCAACACAATCCAGTTGAAAGTTGACTAATCTTTAGAATATCTATAGAATATGTAAAAATTACTGGAGAGAACAATGAAAAGAAGAGAGTTTTTTGCCAAAACAGGGTGTGGAGCCGCGGGTATTTTGCTGGCCCGGGTGGGATTGAAGGCTGGTGCTCTGCCCAACACGCCCGAAGAACAGAAAGAGAAAATCATGAAATTGCTTGCCAAAATGGGCAAGTCCAAAGAAGAAATCGACAAGATGATGGGAAAAATCCAAGAATCGCTCCCCATGGTCAAAGATCAGTGCATCTGCAAAACCTGTCCGACATATGTGAAAGAGGAAAAGGTTATTGGATTCTGTCACCCTTTGATCTCCAAGAGTGCAATCATAACAGAAGAAAGAGGATGTGACTGCCCCAAATGCCCGGTCTACAAAAAGATGGAATTGAAAAACGGGTATTACTGCACCCGAAAGTCGGAACTGGAACAAGAAGCGGCAAAAAAAAATAACCTCACTCCTTGACAGGGGCCCCTTATTTTTCATCCAATGACAGGGACGGGTCTGTTGTTAAACCACTTACCCTGAATTATTCAGGTTAAATGGTCGCCGACAAAATTCTGGAGCAAAGACAATCACGGAGAAAAGACCATGAGAAACATAATGACTATAGGATTGACGATTTTTCTGCTGGCACCGGCTGCATTCAGCCAGGCACTGACTGCGGACCACATCATCCAGAAGACCAATGACCAACTCAATACAGAAACTAGCCACGGAAGATCAAAAATGACAATCGTCACCACATCAGGACAGAAACGGACCTTTGTCCAGGAATTTTGGAGCAAAAACAGGGGCGAAAAAAATCTTATGAGATATCTGGAGCCAAGGCGGGTTAAGGATCAGGCCGTCTTGATGTTGAACCATGCGGACGATATCTGGATGTTTTTTCCCAGGACGCAGCGCGTGCGAAAATTAGCCACACATGCCAAAAAACAAAAGATGCAGGGCAGTGACTTTTCCTACGAGGACATGGGAAGCGGAGATGCTTTTATCAATGACTTCACCTCCAAAAGATGGGATGATGAGCAAAAAGAAGGACAGGATTGTTTTAAACTGGAGCTCATGCGCAAGCCTGAGGCCGACAGTTCCTACTCCAGATTAGTCATGTGGGTCATCAAGAAAAACTTTCTTCCTGTTGTCATCGAATATTATGATGAAAAAGATCCCAAATACCTCCTGAAAACAATGGTCTCGAGCAACTTCCAAGTAATCGATGGCATTCCCACAGCAATGAAAGTTGTGATGCATAATGAAAATGACAACACCCAGACCGAAATGGAACTTCTGGAAATAAAATACAACATAACATTGAGTGATTCCATGTTCACGGAGAGGAACTTGAAAAAATGAAAAAAAGCCTGCAAAAGCTTCTTTTTTTTCTCTTGATATGCGGTTCCCTGGCCGCTCAGGAAAAGGTCGATATTTTTGGGTACTTCGAATCCCAATACATGGGGACGAATGTTAAAACTGATTATTACCAGCTGTTCTCCAACAAACTCAGGCTCGATCTGAAATCCGACCTGACAGAAAGCATCACTTTCGCGGCCAATTTTGACTTCATCACCTACCATGGAAAAAAAGAATGGAACATTCTGGATTTCCTGGCGCCGGATATCGTATCCCAAGTCCCTCCGGGCATGGAATCCTTTTATGTCCTCCCTTTTCCCAACCGCATGTTTCTAGACAACGCCTACTTCAGGTTGAGCTTAAAACATTTTGACCTGACTGTGGGCAAACAACAGATTTCCTTGGGAACAGGATATGTTTGGAATCCGATGGATGTGTTCAACATCAAGGAACTCGTCGATCCGACCTACGAGCAGCCCGGGCATAATGCCATCCGCTTGGATGTTCCGGTCGGAAATGCGTACTCATTAACCGCGCTGTATTCTCCCGACGATACATGGAATAATTCAGCCAAACTGATCCAATTCAAGGGACGAATCTCCCACTTCGATTATGCTTTGATCGCCATCGAAAAGGTATGGCGGTTTCACGACTACACCCAATTCGATTACGGAAAGATAAATTTTCTGGAACTTCCCGAACAAAGAAGGCTCTTAGGAGCAAGCACGGCAGGCGAACTTTTCGGAATGGGTATTTGGGCCGAATTTGCCTGCAACTGGATGGAATCGACGGATGACTTTTACGAATTGGTCATCGGGGCGGATTACACGTTCGATTTTCAGACTTATTTTATGCTGGAATATTACCGGAACACGCTGGGAAAAACAAATTACAAACAATACACCCTCAACGATTGGATGCGGTTGTTTACGGCCGAACAAAAGGCCATTTCCCGGGATCAAGTGTATATTTTTATCCAACATCCGGTGACGGATCTAATCAACCTGGGGCTGCAGAATATTTACTGCATCTCAGACGGCAGTCTGGCTCTGGTCCCGGTCCTGAATTACAGCTTCTCGGAAAACATCGATATCATGGCCTATCTCAATCTCAATCTTGGAAAAAAAGGCACCGTTTTTTCCAAGAACATGGGAAACGCGGGAATGCTGCGCGCACGTATTTATTTTTGAAAATTTCGTCTTAGTCCAGAAGGTCCTTGGCGAGGTCTATCGCAGAAGCAGCATCCGGGGCATAGCCGTCCGCTTCGATCTGGTCGGCATAGGCCTGCGTCACAGGGGCTCCCCCAATGATAACTTTGACTTTCTCACGCAAACCGGCATCCTTTAATCCCTGGATAACTTCCTTCATGTATATCATGGTCGTGGTCAAAAGGGCGGACAGTCCCACAACATTGGCGTCTTCCTTCTGAGCGGATTCGATGAATTTTTCCTTGGATACGTCTGCGCCTAAATCCACAATTTCATACCCGGCTCCCTGCAGCATCATCCCGACAATGTTTTTGCCGATATCGTGCAAATCCCCCTTGACAGTCCCGATGACCACCTTCCCCTTGGCTTTCACATTGGCTGCCGCCAACAAAGGGTTGAGAATATCCAATCCCGCCGTCATTGCCCTTGCCGAAACCAGGACCTCCGGGATAAAAAATTCGTTGCTTTTGAATTTTTCGCTGACAACATTCATACCAGCGACCAAGCCATTATTCAAAACATCTTCAGCCGATTTATTTTCCGAGAGAGCTTGATCAACCAGTTGTTTGACCGTATCAGCCTGGCCTTTGACGACTTCATCCGCTATTTGCTCAAAAATTGCCATGGTTTCCTCCTCTCATAAAGGTCTTATACGACATAATCATCCTTCTCCATCGAATGGAGCTCCTGATCGATGGCCTGCCGGACATCTGCCGGCATTTCCGTTTCTCTTTCCAACATAGGTTTCAATCCCTTTCCCAATCCGTCATCGATGAAATAGGGCTTCACAAAATCCGAAGGCCACGTTCTCTCCTCGAATGACCGACTCTCCAATTTTTCGAAGAAGCTTTTAATTCCTTTCCCGGGATCTCCCTCGATCTCTCGAAAATAGGATCCATATATATGGAGCGAATCGCTGATGTCCGCATACCGGCCCACATAAACAGGCCGGTTTATCTTCTTGCCGATTGCTTCAGCAATGGTTCTCATCAGAGTGGTAAGGGCAATGACATTTTCGAACCAAGCTTTAAACAGATCTCGACTCCGCCAGTGGGTGTTCATGTTAAAAACAAGCCCCCCCTGTCCATCCTCACACAGCCGCCCCCAGACTCTCTGGAGACATGGGGGATCATCTGTCGGAGGATCGAGCTTGGGATTCCAAGTGATGGCCTGTGCCCGGCGCGTATAGCCTGTGTCAGCCAGTTTGTTGATCATGGCATCGATCTGATCGATCACGTCATCTTCGACTCTGTGCTCAAACAGACGGCCGTGGTATGTGTAAGTCCACCTGGTGTCCTTGCTCTCTGTCCCTTTCAAGATTTCTTCAAGAGGTTTAACCCAGTAATCATGAGCTCCATGCACGACCTCCATGACATACTCTGCCAGTCCGCCCAATCCATCGGCAAATGACCGGTGAAATCGGGGTTGAGCGAATGGTCTGTGGACCACGATTATGACTGTGGCATCCCGGCTGGGCGGGTCCGCAGGACGGTCGTATTCTGTGCGGATGCTTATCCCTTTCCCCCAGACTTCTTTAATAGCCAGTTCATAAGCTCGAGGAATGGTGTCGGCTTCCACGCGCAATATCGGAATTTGGCCTGCCTTCAAGGGTCCTCCTTCCCAATCTGAATTATTACTTAGAAAATGCCGATACTCCTTATTATTCCAGCAATATCAGAATATTATCCTGATATTGCCGGAAATGAAAACAGGAACATCTTCAAGGTCGAATCCTTATATTGGCATCGGCATTTTTTACCCAACGGGCAAGCCGATCTTAATGCATCTGCTCTGTTACAGGGCATTTGCAGTGGACTTCCATAGCTGCATTCCCTGTGCCTCGCATATGCATCAACCTCGACTCGTGAATAAAGCAGATACAAGGTTTTTCATTGTATTGGATTTGCAATAATTTATCAACGAAAAAGTTTGAGATTCGTGCACCCGTTTGAGATGAATTGATCCGGCTTGACAGGGTTCCCTCTGCCCAATATAATCAGCTCACGATGCCCGAACTCAAGGAAGAACTCGAGATAACAGAGGACTCGGTCAAAAAAAAACCTCAGTTCCAATCCTCAAGAATAGGCTCAACTGCGGTAGTGAAAGGCGAATGGGTCTGTAATGAGGATATGCTCATCGAAGGAAAGTTCCAGGGAAAACTCAATGCAAAAGATCATGACCTTCATATCGAAAAAGAAGCAACGGTCAAGGCCGATCTCCAGGGAAGAAATATTCTGATAATGGGGAAAGTCACGGGCAATGTCACCGCTTCCGGAAAGATTTTAATCGGAGCAGATGCCAAAATGACTGGAGATTTATCAGCTCCTCAAATCTCCATCCAGGATGGAGCCAGATTCAAGGGCACCGTCAAAATGTTCCACAGAACCATATAACAACCTGGAGAATTCACGAGTCGGCCTGCCTCGACAGCACCATCGGCAATTTTCATGAATACTCCAGGAATTTTATTTGTAGCGGTAGTATTCCCTTGGGGTCTGGCTCACGATGTACTCAATAGCTTTTTGGATGCAGACTCTGATTGCCTTCTCGACAGGGGTTTTGCTGAATCCACCTAACGAAACCGGCAAACTGCCTCCAATCCATGTGGACCCTTCAGCTCCAAAACTTGTGGAATTCCCTTCAACACTTGTGGCAGCTACAATTTGAGATGTTTTGGTATCGATGATGCGGATATCGATGGCAATATGTCCTTTTTTCACGCCTCCACCAACTCTAACGCCCAGTATTTTTGTTCGTCCTCCTATTCCCTTTGCACTTCCCTCAAACTCTGTTACAGAAGCTGTAATCAAGAGTTCGGCTCCATAAATTTCTCCTATGGGAGCTTCCGTTCCTTTTTTCACACGTCCGGACTCACCCAAATCCTGCTCCTGCAACACCTCACCAAGCTGCTCTCTCTCAAGAACAATGTACCGGTTGCTGTTGAACAAAGCAGTGGTCAGCATATCCCTCATACCTTCTCCGATCTGGCGCCATTGAAGACCGAACATTCCATACCAGCCTCCAGTCCATCCGCCTTTGGCCGTTTTATCCTGAAACTCTCCGACCGCAAGCCGGGCTTTGGGCCCATCATACCGTTCCGCTTGAGCTTGACTTATGGAAGGCCCTCCTGTTGATGTGACGGTTGCTGTCGGAGCACAGGAACTTAGCCAAATGACGACTGCCAAAAAGGCCACAAGAGTTGCATATCTTCTCATATTACCTCCTTCTGCCATAATCTTATATGTGGAAATGAGGATTGTCAATCCCCCTCAGAGAGGAATTTCATTCATCTTTTTCTGATATAATAGCTCTGATGAAGCCATTCACCCTGCATTCTGAGTTTGCCGCCAAAGGAGACCAAATCCATGCGATCAAGCAGCTCGGTGAAGGCTTAAACATAGGAACCAGACATCAGGTCTTGATGGGTGTGACAGGCTCGGGAAAAACCTTTACCATGGCAAACATTATCGAAAAGGCAAATAAGCCTGTCCTTGTTATCTCTCATAATAAAACATTAGCTGCCCAGCTCTTCCAGGAGTTCAGGAATTTTTTCCCGGGGAATGCTGTGGAGTATTTTGTCAGCTATTACGATTACTACCAGCCGGAGGCATTTATCCCGGCCAGCAACACATATATCGCAAAAGAAGCAACGATAAATGACGAAATCGACCGGCTTCGGCTCTGTGCCACCAACGCTCTTTTCCAGAGGAGGGATGTTATCATCGTTGCCTCTGTTTCCTGCATATACGGGATCGGATCCCCAGAGACCTATTTTTCTATGCGTTTCAAGCTGGATAAGGGTCAAATTATCTCGAGAAAAAAAATCCTCAAAAATCTGATCGATATTCAATACGAAAGACAGGAATCGAATTTTCAAAGAGGAGCATTTCGTGTGAGAGGCGATATCATCGAAGTTTATCCCTCCTATGAGGATTTTGCTTACAGGCTTGAATTGGACGATGACAAAATCACTGCCATATCTTCGATAGATCCTCTGTTAGGCACGGTTCAAGAGAACTTCGAAAAACTTCTCCTTTTCCCAAGGACGTTTTTTTCGACTCCACGCAATATCCTCGATTATGCCATTGAAAACATCGAAAAAGAAATGAAACAGAGAACAAATTTTTTCCAAAATCAGGGTAAAATAATCGAGGCCAACAGGATCGAGGAAAAAACATTGTATGACTTGGAGTTATTGAGGGAGCTCGGTTGGTGCCCCGGAATAGAAAATTACTCCCTCTATTTAAGCCGCAGAAAGCCTGGGCAACCGCCCTACACACTGCTGGATTACTTTCCGGAAGATTTTCTGATCATCATCGATGAATCCCATGTGACAGTCCCTCAGATCGGAGGAATGTACCAAGGGGATCGATCCCGGAAGCAAACCCTGATCGAACACGGTTTTAGGCTCCCATCGGCGCTGGACAACCGGCCGCTGAATTTCGCTGAATTCGAAGAGCGCGTGAATCAAGTCCTTTATGTCTCCGCCACTCCAGGAACATATGAGCTAAAAAAAACAAACCACAACGTGGTGGAACAAATCATCAGACCGACAGGGCTGATCGATCCTGTGGTGGAAATCCGGCCGATCATGGGACAAATCGATGACCTGATGTCTGAAATCAAAAAAAGAGCAGAAAAAAAGGAAAGAACTCTAGTAACCACCCTGACAAAAAAGATGGCAGAAAACCTGACCCGATATTACCACGATCTCGAACTCCGCGTCCGGTATCTCCATTCCGAAATCAAAACTCTCGAACGGGTGCAGATCCTTCGGAATCTAAGGAAAGGAAAATTCGACGCCCTTATCGGGATAAACCTTTTGAGAGAAGGACTGGATTTGCCAGAAGTTTCCCTTGTTGCTATCCTGGATGCTGATAAAGAAGGATTCCTGAGGTCATCCACTTCCTTGATCCAGACTTTTGGAAGAGCAGCACGGAATGTCGATGGCAAAGTCATCCTGTATGCCGACACCATCACCAGATCCATTAAAGAGGCCATGGATGAGACCAACAGACGAAGAGCGTTACAAAAAGAATACAACAAAAGAAACGGCATCACTCCCCGATCCATCACAAAACGCATAGACGATGTTCTGACCAGTGTTTATGAAAGGGATTATTTTGACTATTTGAAAATATCTGAAGATAAAGATATCTACCTCTCTCCAGAGATAAGAAAAAAAAGGATGGATAAGCTGGAAAAACTGATGAAAGAAGCTGTCCGAAACCTAGAGTTTGAAAAAGCAGCCTCTTTGAGGGATGAACTTAAAAAATTGAAAAAACGGGAGCTGGAGCTTGTCGGATAAAAGAAAACAATCTCTCGAGGCAAAAATCAACACAATTCCTAAAAAACCTGGCATCTACTTCTTCAAAGATAAAAACCAAACCGTTATCTACATCGGCAAGGCCCGCTCTCTTCAAAACCGGATCAAATCCTATTTTGCCCCCACTGCGGATACAAAGGTGATGAATATCCTGAACGAAACGATGGACATGGAATACATACTCACAGGATCGGAAAAAGAAGCGGGTTTTCTGGAAAATAACTTCATCCAACAATACCAACCCAAGTTCAATCTGCGGCTTAAAGACGACAAAAGCTTTCCCTATCTGAAATTATCCCTCCAGGAGCATTTCCCTGGCGTATATTTGACGCGGCGAGTGGAGGCCGATGGCGCTAAATATTTTGGGCCATTTTTGCCGGCCCATCAAGCCAGACAAACCATCCATCTCCTTTCCCAATTTTTCGGGATCAGAACATGCTCGGAAAAGATTCCGGGGAAACGGAAGCGTCCCTGCTTGGAATATGATCTGCAACTTTGTTCGGCCCCATGCACAGGGCGTATCCAAGAAGCGGATTACAGAGATAATGTCAATAATGCCCGCCTTTTCTTGGAAGGCCATGTCGAAAAGTTATTGAAAATTTCCGGAGAAAGGATGAAAAAGGCAGCACAAGAACAAAATTTCGAGCAGGCATCCCAATGGCGAGACCTCATTTACACATTAGAAAACATCAAAGAAAAACCCAAAATGATATCTGTCGGGCTGGACGATAAAGACATCGTCGGTTTCGCCAGACAGAAAGAAAAATCAGTCCTGTATATTTTTCTCATGCGAAAAGGCAAAGTGATCGAATCCGAAAGTGTCGGGGAAAAAAAGACAGGCACTCTCTCTCGGGAAGAGTTGTTATCCCTCCACCTATCCAAATATTATCAGGGGCGGAAGAATTGGCCCGAAAAAATCCTCCTTCCCTTTTTTCCACATGATAAGCAAAAAATACAACAGGAAATCTCGCATATGGCAAAAAAAAACATCAAACTTCTTATCCCCCGTAAAGGGAAGAATAAAAAATTGGTGGAATTGGCCGACCGGAATGCGGAAATCGTGCTTCGAGAAAAAAACATTGTGATTTCCTTTCTGGAGGAAGCAAAAGATATCTTGAATTTAAAGGGCGCGCCTCATCTTATCGAGGGCGTTGACGTTTCCAACACTGGAGGGGAGGAATCTGTCGGAGCTGTCGTAGTCTTCCAAGATGGGCACCCTCGAAACCAAGATTACCGAAAATACAAGATAAAAACAGTTCATGGGCCTGACGATGTAGCGAGTCTTCAGGAGATCCTCCAAAGGAGATATACGCGGATTATCCGAGAAAAAAAAGCTCTTCCCGACCTCATCCTTGTTGACGGGGGAAAAGGACAGCTCAATATTGCAAGAAAGACTTTGAACAATATAGGCCTGGAAGACCTGGCCGCTGTTTCATTGGCGAAAAAAGATGAGATTATTTTTACGCCAGCGCATAAGCAGGGCCTAAGATTGGAAAGGACCTCCCCGGTTCTGAAGCTTCTCCAGCATATCCGGGATGAGGCCCACCGTTTTGCCATCTCTTATCACCGGAAAAAAAGGGGGGAAAGAAGCTTCGAATCGAAACTCGATGGGATTCCGGGATTGGGCCCAAAAAGAAAATTTCGGCTTATCAAAAAATACAAAAACCTAACCGAGATCAAGATTGCTCCTGTTGAGGAATTAGCAAAAATTGTAGGGAAAAAAACCGCCATCGAAGTTCTTAAAAAACTCAGATCACTTTGAGTTTTTGATTTTTTTGGCTTAATATGGAGGAGTTAATCGGAGTAATGGAATGATAGTCGGAATCGGAGTGGACATTATCGAGGTGGAAAGGATCCAAAAATTAGCTGAAAAAAGCCCTCGTTTTCTCGATAGAGTATTTACAAGCGAGGAAATCAAATACAGCAACGGGAAAAAGAATAAATTTCAACATCTGGCCGCCCGGTTTGCTGCCAAGGAAGCATTTTTTAAAGCCCTGGGGAAAAAAATCAAATGGACAGATGTAGGGATCATCAATCTTCCCTCAGGAAAACCAGCGCTGGATCTCAGAATGGAAGAATCTTTCCCGTTTGATAGAAGTTATGTCTCTGTCTCTCATCTTCAGGATTATGCCATCGCTTATGTTGTACTAGAAAAAACCGAATAAGAAATAATCCAATAAAATTGCCTTTGCAATAGTGTTTTGTCATCAAGATACAGGCAGCTTAGAGTTTCAGGAACAATCTCACTACAAGACTGATGGCAACAGCAACAGCCGTGTTCAGGGCTATCGAGAGCAGAGCGATTTTTTTCCCAATCTCTTTCCAGATGATGGCAACGGTCGAAAGGCAGGGGATAAAAAAGCTGATGAACACCACAAAGATGATCATCTGTTGCTGAGTTATGACATTCATCAAATCCTGGTAGTTGACGCCCAGCGCCTGGAGCATCATAATCAGGGAAAGTTCTTTTCGGAGAAAACCAAAAATAAGCGTCACACCCAATTCTTGGGGCAATCCCAGGGCCTTTTCAACCAGAGGAGAAAGAACAAAATTGACATATTTATCCAGTAGAAAATATTGCATAAGGGCTAGGACAATACTTCCCGCTATCAAAATCGGCCAGGCGAATCTTATGAAGGCTTTAAGATGGACAAAAGTTTTTCTCGCTATGTTTTTCGGAGATGGTATTTTTAAGGAAGGAATTTCCAGGATCAGTCCAGGAGAGGGATCTTTAAAAAAGAAGCTGAACACGCGGCCCAACACACCCAGCAAGAAAATGTTAAAAACATAAAATCCAAGAGCCCAGAATGGTCCCAGATAAAAGGCGATCAAAGCCAGTATTATAGTGGTCCTGGCAGAACAAGGGATAAAAGGAATGAGTAAGGTTGTAATGATCCTATCCCTGCGGGATCCTAATATTCTCGTCGAAACGACGGCGGGAACATTGCAGCCAAAGCCCAGAATGAACGGAGAGACAGAATTCCCGTGGAGACCTATCCGATGCATGAATGTGTCCATCAAAAAGCTGGCCCGAGCCAGATAGCCAACATCTTCAAGCAGCGACATCAAGAAAAGGAGAGGGATAAAATAAGGCAAAACGATTGCCACTCCTCCCCCGATTCCTTGAACGAGTCCTTCGGCTATGTAAAACAACAGTCCTTTCCCCAAATGAACAGCCAGATAGATCCTCAGGTTATTCAGCGGACCAAGGAAGAGTTCCTCCAGAGGGTTCCCAATTTTAAAAATGACAAAGAAAAATGCCAGAAATACGCCGAGAAGGATAACGTATCCCAAAAGAGGATGCATTATGATATCATCGATCCTGTCCAGCCAGTCGACCTTTTTTCTTCTCTTAATTCGGCTGCTTTCCTCAAATATCTTGAGTGCAAGATGATGCCTTTCGGCTGCGATGACTTCATAAGCAGGAGCATTATGCCTGGCTTCAAGTTCCGCTCTAATTTTATCAAGGCTTTTCTTCAGAGATGGATTTATCTCCATGAGCATCTTGTTAAAAACAAGCCTCTCTGTCTCGATCATTTTGACAGCTGTAAACCTTTTATTCGACACGATCGGAAAATCGTGAGGTATCAATCCTTCCAGTCCCGCAATTTGGTCTTCGACATCTTTAGACCATGCAATAGGAGCCGGAATTTTCTCCTTATCCAGGACCATTATGGCCGCATCAAGAAGTTCCTTTACTCCTCGCCCTCGAGTCGCGATGATGGGGATAACGGGCACAGCGAGAAGTTTTGCGAGCTTTTCTGTATCGATCTGCACTCCTTTTCGCTCTGCCATATCCATCATGTTCAAAGCCACAACCAAAGGATATCCCAACTCAATGAGTTCCAATGTTAGTTCCAGACTTCTTCCTAAAATGGACGCATCAATCACATTAATGGCCAAATCGGGCTTTTCTCCAAAGATATGCGCAAGAGCGACACTTTCTGCTTCATCAGAGGGATTCAGGGAGTATGTGCCGGGAAGGTCAATAATGTTTAATAATTTACCTTCGACGTTGACTTTGCTATGGGTGTGTTTGACTGTTGTCCCCGGAAAATTTGAGGTGTCGGCTTTCAGTCCGGCAATGGCGTTAAAGAGAGTGCTCTTTCCGCTATTTGGCTGGCCGATAAAGACAATATTGGGATACTTATTTTGTCTCGTCAACGATCTCAACCATTATTTTTTGGGCAATCCCCCTACCCAAGGCAATAGATGTATCCATGGTCAAATCTCTCACAAGTATCGGACCCCGTAAGATACTCCGGGAGTCCAATTCGATAACATGGCCCTTGTGAAATCCCAAAGATAGCAGCCGTCGGCGAATGCCATGCCCTCCTTGAATTTCCACAATTTTCAGCTGTTTATCTGAGGGTGCTTTTGTTAAATTTATCATTTTATAATAAATGTCCTTGTTGTAAGTGAGTGAAAATATTACAGAAGATGATAAAGAAATCCACCAAAAAAAGCAAATCCCTATTGATTGACAAGAATTGGGGTTTCTGTTACAAATGGAGCAAATGTATAAGTGGCTGATTCAAAAAATTTTCGGCACTAAAAATGAAAGAGATCTGAAAAAACTTCAGCCTTACGTCACCGCTATCAACGAGCTGGAATCTGCTGTTCAGGAACTCTCGGACAGCCAGCTTCGAGAAAAAACCAGCGAATTCAAGGAGAAGTTGAACCAGGGAGCTTCCTTAGAAGACATTCTCTTTGAGGCTTTTGCAGTCGTCCGGGAAGTTTCACGAAGAATACTGAATATGCGGCATTTCGACGTCCAGCTTGTGGGTGGAGTCGTTCTACACCAAGGAAAAATCGCAGAGATGAAAACCGGGGAAGGAAAAACTCTGGCGGCGACTCTTCCAGCATACCTCAACGCCTTGACCGGAAAAGGTGTCCATATTGTCACAGTGAATGATTATCTAGCAAAAAGAGACACCGAATGGATGGGACCCATCTATAAATTTCTGGGCCTCAAAGTGGGGACCATCCAGCACGATATACCTGATTACGAAAGACATGAAGCCTACAGGAGTGACATCACATACGGGACCAACAATGAATTCGGCTTTGATTATCTCCGGGATAACATGAAATTCCGCTGGTCTGACATCGTTCAGAAAGAACATTATTATGCCATAGTCGACGAAGTGGACAGCATCTTGATTGACGAAGCACGAACCCCACTTATCATATCGGGCCCCACGGAGGAATCGACAGCGATTTATTACAAAGTGGACAATCTCATTCGGCGTCTCAGAAAAGAGCAACATTTTCAGGTGGACGAGAAGACGAGAACCGTGGCCTTGAACGAAGAAGGAGTGGCTCAGGCGGAAAAATTCTTGAATGTGGAGAACCTATACGACCTCAACCATATGGACACAATCCATGCCATCAACCAGGCGCTGAAGGCCCATCATCTGTTTAAAAAAGATGTCGATTATATGATTAAAGAAGGAAAAGTCATCATCGTGGATGAATTCACCGGTCGATTGATGCCTGGAAGACGCTACAGCGACGGACTCCATCAAGCGCTGGAGGCTAAAGAAAAAGTCCGGATCGAAGAAGAATACCAGACTTTGGCTTCTGTCACGTTCCAGAACTACTTCCGGATGTATGAAAAACTTGCCGGCATGACAGGAACAGCCGTCACAGAGGCAACAGAATTCCAATCCATCTATGAACTCGACGTTGTGGAAGTCCTAACCAATAAGCCGCTTATCCGGCATGAATACCCGGATGTGGTCTACCGGACTGCCAAAGAAAAATGGGATGCTGTCTGTGAAGAAATCACTGAAAACAATGAAAAGGGCAGGCCTGTGCTCGTCGGAACCATCTCTATCGAAAACTCCGAACATCTTAGCTCCCTTCTGAGAAAAAAAAGGCTAAATCACGTTGTCCTCAACGCAAAATATCACGAATCCGAAGCTAAAATCATAGCACAAGCCGGACGTATTGGGGCGGCAACCTTAGCCACAAACATGGCAGGAAGAGGCGTGGATATCCTGCTGGGAGGCAATCCTGAACATTTAACAAGAGAGGCCTTTTTAAAAAAAGGCATTGATCTCGAGGAGAATCACCAGGAGGAATATGTAAAGGCTCTCGCCGAAACAAGAAAGATCACCGACCTCGAACACAACAAAGTCACTGATCTTGGCGGACTCCATATCATAGGGACGGAAAGACACGAGGCCCGAAGAATCGATAATCAATTACGAGGGAGAGCCGGCAGACAGGGAGACCCTGGTTCTTCCCGGTTTTATCTCTCTCTAGAAGATAATCTGATGCGTATTTTTGGCAGCGACAGGATCTCAGGGCTGATGGCGAGGATTGGCATGGAAGAGGGGACCCCGATCGAACACAAGATGGTTTCCAAAGCCATAGAGAGAGCCCAGAGACAGGTAGAAGGACAAAACTTTTCCATCCGGAAGCACCTGCTGGAATACGACGATGTGATGAACAAACAGAGAGAAAGCATCTATAATTTGAGGAGAGAGATCCTCAAAGGAAAAGACCTCAAGGAACATATCTCTGGATTGATCGAAACTATCGTTGACTGGCAGATGGAAACCGAAACGCCCAAGGAAAAATCCCCGGACGATTGGAATATCGAAGGATTCCAAAAAGCAGTCGGTGCCCAATTCGGTGTAGATATGTCCGAATGGGGCATAGACTGGGATACCATCAATTTTGATGAGCTGAGAGAAAAAACCCTCCTGATGCTCAACCAGATCTATCAAGACAAAGAACATCTGCTCGGAGCAGAAAAGATGCGGGAGTTCGAAAGGGTAATCATGCTCCAGATCATCGATTCGCAGTGGAAGGACCATCTGTTGGGAATGGACTACCTTAAAGAGGGCATCGGACTGCGTGGATACGGCCAAAGAGATCCTCTGGTTGAATACAAAAAGGAAAGCTATGATATGTTCCAGGCGATGATGGATAGGATCGAGGATGATACACTGCGCTATCTGTTCTTAATACAGCCGATCGCTGAAGAAGAAATGCCGGAAAGGAAGGAACAACCGATGTATTACCAGCGGGCTCAAGGAGGAGGCCAAGTCCAAACATCCCGAAAAGCAAGATCGGTCATCCCGAAGAAAAGGAAAAAGAAAAAAAAGAAGAAATAGGGAGGGATACATGCTGGATGATAAAATAAAAGAAGGGCTCACATTCGATGATGTGCTGATCCTTCCAGCCAAGTCCGATGTATTGCCTGCAGAGGCGGACGTTTCGACAAAACTCACTCGCAACATCCCCCTCCCAATCCCGATCATTAGTTCTGCGATGGATACGGTTACCGATTCAAGAATGGCCATTGCATTGGCACAAAAAGGAGGTATCGGTATTATCCACCGGAATATGCCCATCGAAAAACAAGCCGAAGAAGTGGATAAAGTCAAACGTCATGAGAGCGGCATGATTGTCGATCCCATTACTGTAAGACCTCAGAATAAAATTTATGAAGCTAAAGAAGTGATGAAAAAATACAAGATATCCGGCCTGCCAATCACGGATGAGAACAACAAACTGGTGGGCATCCTGACCAATCGAGACATCCGGTTTGAAACACGTCTCAACAGCTTAATCGATAAAGTTATGACAAAAGAATTGATCACAGTTCCATTGGGAACGTCATTAAAAGAGGCAGAAAAGCTTTTTCACAAACACAAAATCGAAAAACTTTTGATGGTGGATGAAAATTTTCATCTTAAAGGTTTGATCACCTATAAAGACATTCTAAAAAGAATTCAGTACCCTAATGCTTGTAAGGATGATTTTGGCCGCTTGAGAGCGGGGGCTGCCGTCGGAGTAAGTGGGGAAACCCTGGAAAGAGCCAAAGCTTTGGTCCAGGCAAAAGTGGATGTGCTGGTGATCGATACAGCTCATGGCCATTCCAAGAAAGTCCTGAATACAGTCAAAATGATAAAAAAAGAACTCCCAGACCAGGAACTCATTGCTGGAAACATTGGGACAACAGAGGCGGCAAAAGAACTTATAGCGCTCGAAGTCGATGCTGTGAAAGTCGGGATGGGCCCCGGTTCTATCTGTACAACCCGTATAGTTTCAGGGGCGGGAATCCCTCAAATCACGGCCATATCCGATGTTTTCCGTATTACAAAGGAAAAAGATATTCCGCTTATCGCTGACGGCGGAATCAAATATTCAGGGGACATCACCAAAGCCATTGCCGCCGGGGCAAGCTCTGTTATGCTGGGAAATCTCCTGGCTGGCACCGACGAATCCCCTGGAGAAGTTGTCATATTCCAAGGGCGTTCGTATAAAACTTACCGAGGAATGGGATCGATCGAAGCCATGCGCGAAGGGAGCCGCGATAGATACTTTCAAGAGTCTGCCTCAAGTATCAGCAAGCTCGTTCCGGAAGGGATCGAGGGCAGAGTTCCAATCAAAGGCAGTGTCTTTCACATCATAGAAATGATGGTCGGAGGTCTCAAATCGGGAATGGGGAATGCCGGATGTGGAACGATTCCTGATCTCCAAGAAAGAGCCAAGTTCATTAAGGTGACAGCATCAGGCATGAAAGAAAGCCATGTTCACGACGTCGTCATCACCAAAGAAGCCCCGAATTATTACCTCGAATAGCCTGGATTATTCATTTCTTTTGCCGCAGGAATTTCTCTTTCTTATTTTTTCCTTGACCTTCCCCCCCATACCTATGAAGCCGCCAGCCGCCTTAAAAATATCGTCCTCACCCCTCTCACAGATCCATGGAGATCTCCGAAAAGCCTCAGGATAAAGATTCTTCTGGAGCACTCCTGCGCCCAGTGAAGACGTCGTTTATAAATTTTATTGAAATTAATAATTGTTTCTTAGAAAATGATTTATGGCACTGCCAGCTTTTATGAATATTTAAGATATAGTTAGAGGAGTACGAAATGAGAAAGTGGAAATGCAGCGTGTGCGGTTATATTTATGACGAAAACAAAGAAGGCATTCCGTTCGAGGAGTTACCCGAGGATTGGACATGTCCCCAATGCGGGGCGCCAAAATCAGCCTTCCAGATCATCGAAGGAGAGGACATGACCAAACAGGGAAAAACGAATGTCGCAGAAAAAATCGTAGAACAGCTCGTCGCATATGGAGTGGAAAGAGTGTATGGTATCCCAGGAGATTCCAACCTTCCCTTGGCAGAAGCTCTGAGGAAAAATGCGAAAATCGACCTGGTGCTCACGAGACACGAACAGGCCGCCGCATTTATGGCTTCGGCTCACGCTAAACTCACAGGAAAGATCGGGGTCTGCATGTCCATCGCCGGTCCAGGCGCAACAAACCTAATTACAGGAATCGTAGACGCGGCGACAGATAGAGCGCCTGTCCTTGCTTTGCTCGGTCAGGTTCCTGAAATCTTCCTCGGCAGTGAATCTTTACAGGAGATCGCGGAGGTTGATATCTTCAAGACATTATGTGTTTATGCCGAACAGATCAGCACTGCCGGTCAGGCTTTAAAAGTCGTCAACCTTGCGATCAAAAAAGCTTACGGTTCATCTGGCCCCTCAGCTTTAAGCCTCCCGACAGATGTCCTGGCGGAACCTCTGGATGAGGCCATCTGGCAGCCAGAAGCCCATCTTTTCAAACCTGATCTCCGCCCGGGAGAAGCTGTCAAGGAAGCCGCCAATTTGATCGTTCAGAGCAAACGGCCCATCCTGTTTGCCGGTTGGGGCGCCCGTCACTGCGGATCTGAATTGCTTGAACTAGCACGCCATATCGCAGCTCCCATCGCCACCACTTCCCGGGCCAAAGGGATTATCCCGGAGTCGGATGAACTCGTCCTCGGCGTTTTGGGATCGATCGGCAACCGATTTGCCCCAAAAATCGTGGCTCAGTCAGATCTGATCATTATCCTGGGAAGTGGATTCCGACAACGCAATCTCGTCCCGGATATTGATGTCATACAGGTGGACGTTGATGCCACACGTGTAGGAAAAACATTTCCTGTTAAAATCGGGATTGTGGGAGATGCTCACCGTGTCATCGAGATGTTAAAACAGATTACCGCACCCAGAAAAATCGATCCTGAATTTCTCGAATCTATTCGAACTGCCAAAAGACAATACAACGATTTACTTGAACAGGATGCAAAAAATAAACAAAAACCAATTCATCCCGGAGCCGTGATCCAAGCTTTAAAACAAAAGGCTGCAAAAAACGCCATCATCTGTTTAGACGTGGGAGATCACACATACTGGTTCTACAAGCGCTTTGTCTGTGAAAAACACCAGACTTTTTTATGCGCCAACATGGCAGGAATGGGATTCGGATTACCCGCAGCAATCGCGTGTCAATTCGCCCAGCCAAACAGACAAGTCATTGCCATTACGGGAGATGGTGGATTCGGGATGGCAGGGATGGAGTTTATGACCGCTGTTTATAACAAACTGCCTATCACCGTGATCGTTTTTAACGATGGCAAACTGAAAAACATAAAAAAAGAACAAGAGAGCTATGGTTATCCAGAGTACAGAGTGAGTTTTGTCAATCCAAACATGGCTGAAATGGCCAATTCTTCTGGAGGCTTGGGGATCCGAGTCGTGGATCCCGTAAAACTCGGAGCGGCCCTAACTAAGGCTTTAAGCTCTTCGAAACCTGCAATTGTTGAAGTCCTGGTTAACCCGGATACATACATCAAAGGCGTCCATCGATAGACCTAGAAAACTTGACAGAAAGATTATAAATATATACTTTATTGGAAAAAAAGAGAAACGTCTCTTTTTACAAAAAAAAAGGATCAAGGAGGCCAAAATGGCAAACATCCCCGATACACAGGAAAATGTAAAAAAATGCATCTGCGGAGGCTGCCCCTCTTATGACGATTGCATGAGAGATAACAACGAAGTTTTGTATTGTGCGAGGAAAATGAGTGAATGTGAGGTTCCACGGAATGGATGCTTGTGCGGCGCCTGCCCTCTGGTTGCAGAATTTGAACTGGATAAATTGTACTATTGCGTTACAGGTTCTGCCGGATAATCAAAGGAGAGAAAATAAATGTCCTTTTTTCTGATTAAATCCATTCTGGCGGTGGTTTTCCTGCTTTCTGCTGTGAGCGCCGTCATCAGCATGCTTACCATAATGGGAAAGGCTGAGAAAAAAACCAGCCCAAAAACCCTGAGGAAGATACATAAAATCTCCGGAATTCTCTTTTTCATTCTTCTGTTCGTCATTTCCTATTTCTGCGTTCGTTATTGGATCAAGGCTGGAGACCAAGCTTCTCTGCGGGCCGTATTTCACGGAGTCTTGTCTCTTGGGCTTATCATCATTTTTTTGCTCAAAGTGGCCATCGTTAAATTCTACAAACAGTTCCTTCGTTTTGCTCCTGTCCTGGGGATGCTGGTCTTTTGTTTTGCGTTTGTCGTTTTCAGCACATCGGCAGGCTTTTTTCTCCTTCAAACATTTTGTGCCAGCCCTGCTCCATCTGAAGAAATCCATGCGGCTCCTTCAAAAATCATCGGAGGTCCAGAAAAAGGAGCCTCGCTTTTCAGCTCAAAATGCTTCTCCTGTCACTATCCGGATCGGGAAGACAAAAAGATCGGCCCTGGGCTCAAGGGTTTATTAAAAAAAGAAAAACTGCCGCATAGCGGGCGCCCCGCCACAGTCGAAAATATCAAACAACAGCTCATCCGTCCCATGGCAGCAATGCCGTCATTTGCCAATTTGGAAGAGCAGGAAATAGCAGACCTCATTGCATATCTCAAAACCCTTTAGCCAGTTTTCTTGCTGCTTTTATTTAGGATGCTTTCGTTTGATATAGAAAATTGACATACATATATTTTTTATCTAAAATAATTTCAAATTACGTCCAATCTATTCCGCATAAAGGAGGAATAATGAAAAGGAGAGATTTTTTCGAGAAAAGTGGCTGTGGTGCCATCGGAATGATGATAGCCTATTTTGGCCTAACATCATGCAAAAAGAAAGAAGAAGAAGTCCCATCCGAGGCCCCAGCGCAATCCGAAACACAAGCTCCACCTCAAGAGGCCCCAGCAGAAGAAATGAGCCGTAAAGACATGGTTAAAAAAATGCTCATCGAAAAACAAGGAAAAACAGCGGAGGAAGCCGATGCCATGATCGCCGAATTCGAGGGAAAGCTCCCGATGATTAAACAAAAGTGTATCTGCAAGACCTGCCCCACCTATATCACAGAGGAAACAGAAGTAGGCTTCTGTCATCCACTGATCGGGAAGAGCAAAATCATCACCGAAGAAAAAGGCTGTAACTGCCCGAAATGCCCGGTTTATACTGAAAACAAACTGAAAAACGGGTACTACTGCACCAGAAAGTCAGAAATGGAACAGGAAATGGCCAAAACGGCCTGAGATAACCGGGAGAGCAAAAACAACCATTACATTTAACAAAACAAAATATTCTAAGGAACTTACAGGGTGAAAAAATTTTGGCGGTGTTATGTCTGTAACGATATTCATTACGGAGTCAAGCCTCCGGAGATCTGCCCGACTTGCCTGGTGGAAAAAGCTTATGTGGAAATTTCTTCTGAGGAAGCGAAAAAAATTTGTGGTCCTGCGCAAAACACTGTAACCAAAGTCGATTTCCGAAAAGCCATAGAAAAATTTACAGAGGGAAATGAATTTCAGGTCAATCCCGATCAAAAAAAAGTCGAAACCTTGCTGGAAGGGATCTTCAATTGCGAGGAAAACCATGGAATGAAATACTGCCCCTGCCGTCTGATCACAAAAGATTTTGAAGAAGACCTTATGCTCGTATGCCCTTGTAATTTCCGAATCCACGAAACCTACAAGGACAAAAAAAATGGAGAATGCTGGTGCGGGCTCTTTATAAGGAGAAAACAACATGAATAGGCACTTGATGTTTCACGGACGGGAGTGCCCCCATTGCATAGCCATGATGCCCTACGTCGATCGGTTAGAAAAGGAAATAGGAGTGGAAATCGAAAGGCTTGAAGTTTGGCATAATGAGAAAAATGCTGATTTGATGAGGTCTTACAGACATATCATCGCACCCAAGTGTGGCGGTCAACTTCGCACGCCCACTTTCATGAATACAGAAACAAACGATATTATATGCGGAGAAGTTAACTACGAGAAACTAAAAGACTGGGCGACAAAATAAATTATAGATTCGGCTCTGTCAATCTTTTCGGATCCAATATCTTTTGAATTTCTTTCTCTGTTAGCAACCCTTTTTTTAAGACAATTTCAATCAGCGGTTTGTTTTCAGCGAGGGATTGTTTGGCCATCTCGGCAGCCTGGGAATACCCGATGTAAGGAGAAAGAGCTGTGGCCAATCCCAAACTCTTTTTAGCATATTCTTCACACATGTCCGTATTCGGTTCGACTCCCTCTATGCACCGCGTTTTCACCTGATTCAACGAATTGGTAAGAATTTCGATCATAAAACACAAGTTGAATGCGATCACCGGCATCATCACATTAAGTTCCAGTTGCCCGGCTTGAACTGCCCCGCTCACCGCTTGGTCGCATCCGATGACCTGGTAGCAAACCATGTTCATCATCTCGAGCATGGATGGATTGATCTTTCCCGGCATAATCGATGAACCTGGGGCTACGGCCGGAAGCCTGATTTCTGCCAATCCCGTTTTTGGCCCGGAGGAGAGCAAACGAAGATCGTTGGCGATACGATTCATCTCCAGGGCGATATTGCGCAGAGCCGCACTGATCTCAGCCATCGGCCGCATGCTCTGCATGGCTTCCCTCAAGTCTTTGGACCTTTTTAACTTGAGCCCTGTTAACCTGGAAAGATTTTTTAGCATGTATTCCGTATATCCAGCAGAGGTATTCATCCCGGTTCCTACGGCTGATCCCCCTATTCCCAACTCAAGCAGAGACCGGGCCGCATGTCCGAGAAATTTCCTGCATCGGGACAATGTAACAGAATAGGCCTGGAACTCCTGTCCTAACCGGATCGGAACTGCATCTTGAAGATGAGTCCTTCCGGATTTTAAAATCTTGTCGAACTCTTTAGATTTTGCTTTGAAAGAATTTTCCAAATCTTTAATCGCTTCAAAGAGTTCTTCAAGGAGAAAAAGAATGGAAAATCTCATTGCTGTAGGGAAAACATCATTCGTGCTCTGTCCCATATTCACATCATCATTCGGGTGTATCAATAGATATTGGCCCCGTTTACCCCCCAAGATTTCCTCTGCAAGATTAGCTATCACTTCATTGCAATTCATATGGAACGATGTTCCGGCTCCCATTTGAAAGATGTCCACCACAAACTGATCTTGATATTTTCCAGCCAAGATTTCATCGCAGGCTTTGACAATAGCATCAGATTTTCTTTTTTCTAATCTTCTGAGTGCATAATTGGCCTGCGCCGCGGCTTTTTTTATCAAAACTGTCGCCCGCACCATTGTGGGATGGTTTTTAAGACCGCTGATCGGAAAGTTTGTTAAGGCTCTGACCGTTTGGGCACCATAAAAGGCATCTTCCGGCACAGAAACAACTCCCAAAGTATCTTTTTCCCTTCTCTGTGTTTTTTCCAAGATAAAACCCCTTCCTAGATATTTATCTCACTCCAGGTTCTGAATGATCATGTTATCGAGAAGTCTGACTTCACCGAAATAAACAGCAACCAAAATAAACACATTTCTTTCTATTTTATCCAAAGGTTCGAAATTATCCAAATCGACAACTGCAAGATAATCGAGTGTTGCCAAAGGCTCTGTGCTAATCAGCCCTTCCATTGCGTTTAAGATAACCCGGGAATCTTTTTCCCCGGCCTCAATCAGTCGCTTGGCTTTCTTCAAGCTTCTTATCAAACATAAGGCCGCTTTTCTCTCATTCTGACTAAGATAGACATTCCGGGAGCTGAGAGCCAGGCCGTCTTTTTCCCTGATGATCGGGAGAACTTGGAGATCTACATCCAGGTTGAGATCTTGGACCATTTTCTGTAGAATCACTGCCTGCTGGGCATCCTTCTGGCCAAAAAAAGCAACATCCGGCTGCACAATGATAAACAGCTTCAACACAACCGTGCATACCCCTTTGAAATGTCCCGGCCGGGATTGTCCTTCGAATTTGTCCTGCAGCTCCTCCACTTCCACATAGGTTTTAAATCCCTCCGGATACATCTCCTGAGCATCAGGAATAAACAAAATATTGACTCCTAATTCTTCCAATAATGCAGAATCCCTTTCCAGGTCCCGAGGATAGGTCTTGAAGTCCTCGTGGGGACCGAATTGGGTGGGATTGACAAATATACTCACTACCGAACAATCCGTCCTGCGCAGAGATTCCTTCACAAGGCTCAAATGCCCCTCATGGAGGAAACCCATCGTCGGCACAAAACCAACACTCATTCCCTGCGATTTCTTTTTTTTGACGGCCGCTTTAACTGCGGCAATTCTTGATATAACATCCACGTTATCTACTCGCTGTCCTCTTTTAAAATTTGCTCCAAGACATTTTTCTTTTTTATGTGATAAGAATGGCGGTCATCGGGAAATTTTCCCTCTTTGACCTCTTCTACATACTCCTTTATGGCCTTGTTCAGGATGCTGTGAATATCGGTATATCGTTTGACAAACTTGGGAAGATATCCGTTTGCATATCCGACGAGGTCATGAAATACCAATATTTGACCATCACAGTATGGCCCAGCTCCGATGCCTATTGTTGGAATGGTTGTTATCGATGTGATTTCCCTTGCCAGCTCCAACGGTATGCATTCCAGAACAATGCTAAAAACACCCGCCTTCTCCAAATTCTTGGCATCTTTAATAATTTGTTTTGCCTCACTCACTCCCTTCCCTTTAACCTTGAATTGGCCGAGATGATATATGGATTGGGGAGTCAATCCCACATGTCCCATAACAGGTATTTCGGCATCAATAAGGGTTTCGACAAGCTTCAGCCTTTTTTTTGCGGCTCCTTCTATCTTGACGGCCTGGGCTCCTGCTTCCTTCAGGAAACGCGAAGCATTTCGAACTGTCTCATCCACGGACATATGGAAGGAAAAGTAAGGCATATCCCCCACGATCAGAGGCCGTTGAGCAGCCCTCGCCACAGCTTTTGTATGATGGATCATTTCCTCCATTGTCACAGGAATGGTATTTTCGTAACCCAGAACGACCATTCCCAATGAATCTCCGACAAGGATCACATCTATACCAGCCTCATCAACAATTCTAGCCGTGGGAAAATCATATGCCGTTATGGCGGCGATCTTTTCCCCCCGTTGTTTTTTTGTGTAAAGATGCGGGATAGTGATTTTTGAGATTTTATCTTCAGACATTTTAATCCTTTCTCCCCATCTCGCCTATTAATCTATCGAGATTGAGGTAAAGTTTATTTCTATTATTTATTGCTTTTGTTGGTTTTGCTGAGCGGCACGTAGAACAAGGGGCTTTTTTTCATCTGCTTAATCTTATCGATAAGATCAAGGATGTCCTCCTCCCTGTCAAAATCCAGTTCATCTGCTCTCACTACGAGCAGGGGCGCCGCCTGATAATTAAAGAAAAAATAGTCAAAGGCGCCCAGAACATCCTCCAAATATTTTTCGGCAATATTCTTTTCTAATTCTGAGCCTTCTTTATTGATTTTCCTCAGTAACGTCGGCAGGGATATTTGAAGATATATGACAAGGTCTGGTTTGGCAACTCTCTCGGTTAATATACTATAGATCCTCTCGTAAACAACGAGCTCATCATCTGTCAGAGTTTGATAAGCATAAATTTTGTCTTTTTCGAACATATAATCACAAATGACTCTTTCTTCGAAAAGATCCCTCTGGAGAAGTCTAGACTGCTGGTGGTATCTGTTTACCAGAAAAACCAGCTGGGCAAGAAAGGCAGCACCCTCGAGTTCATCATAAAAGTCTTTGATGTATGGATTTTCCAACCGGTCAAAGATTACTTTTCCTCCTATTTTCTGGGCCAGGATGTTTGCCAATCGGGTTTTTCCGGATTTTATGATCCCCTCAACAGCAATGTGTCTATAGGGAATATCCTGCTTCATTATCATTGCCTAAAATTACACCTGTCCGCCCATTTAAAACTCTGTTTTCGGAACAGCTTAAAAATAGCGAATAATTACGGATAAGTCAAACAATTAAAAAGAGTACGTTCCCCGAGATATCGATTCGGCAAGGACAGGCTTGTACCTTATGCAACATCTTGAAATCTTCAGCTAGATTGGTATTATTTCTATCTGTCCGGAGGAGACACTTTCTTTTCCAACGGGATAACGATCCAGGCAACAACATAAAAAATCAACATCGGGAATATTGCGGTTACCAAGGCAAGCGCCACAAATATAAGTCGGACAAGAGTGATGTCAATATCAAAATACTCCCCAAATCCTGCACAAACACCGCCGATCATTTTATCCTTTTCCAAACGGGTAAGCTTTTTTGCCATTTTTGCCTCTCCATATAGATCTACGAAAATTCTTGAGAAACGGTTCAATTACCTCAAGAACTCATTTAACCTGGACTATTCATAGAGCTCATGAATAATGCAGGCTCACTCATATATAATGTTTTGCTGATTCGGGAAATGATCTTCTTCAGGTAATTCCCCTAATATCACCAGAGTGGGCGACTTTTGGAACCATCAATCCCCGAATTTTATTCCCTGTGCCAGTGGAAGCTCCCTGGACCAGTTGATTGTGTTGGTCTGCCTACGCATGTAACCTTTCCATGCATCAGAGCCAGACTCTCTTCCCCCACCCGTTTCCTTCTCTCCTCCAAAAGCTCCGCCTATCTCTGCTCCAGAAGTTCCGATATTAACGTTAGCAATCCCGCAATCCGACCCTTCATGGGAAAGAAATTTTTCAGCTGTCAAAAGATTTGTAGTGAAAACAGCACTGGATAATCCCTGTGGAACCTCATTATGCAGCCGGATAGCCTCCTCTATGTCCTGATACTCCATCATATAAAGAATTGGAGCAAAAGTTTCGATATGAACGATTCCTGTTTGTCCGGGCATCTTTACGATTGTGGGTTCGACAAACTGTTCGCCAAGATCCAAAAGGCGATTTCCGCCAAAAAGGACTTCCCCCCCCTGCTCTTTTGCCTTCTCAAGGGCTTCCAGCATGTTTTTAACCGCTCCCTTTGTTACCAGAGGTCCCATCAGGATGCCTTCCTTCATCGGATTGCCTATTGTTACCTGTTTGTAGGCACGAATGATTTTCTCAGTTAATTCAGAGGCAATGGACTTGTGCATGATAATACGGCGCGTTGAAGTGCAGCGCTGACCCGCCGTTCCCACTGCTCCAAAAAGAATGGTGCGCACGGCCATTTCAAGGTCTGCATCCTCGGCCACGATGATGGCATTATTGCCTCCCAGCTCCAGTATAGTGCGTCCGAAACGTCTCGCTACAGCTTCGGAGACACGGCGACCCATTCGGGTCGACCCGGTAAAAGAAATGAGCCGGAGCCTCGAATCGTTTATCATTCTTTCGCCTATGACCGCTCCTCTCCCGATGGTGATGTTAAATATGCCTTTGAGGCCATGATCGGCCATAACTTGATTCGCGATGTGCTGAACAGCGATAGCTGTCAGGGGTGTATCCGAGGATGGCTTCCACAGAGTCGTATCTCCACAGACAGCAGCGATCGCAGCATTCCAGGCCCAAACCGCCACAGGGAAATTGAATGCTGTGATGACGCCGATGGCTCCCAGAGGATGCCACTGCTCGTACATCCTGTGAGCCGGGCGTTCTGAGTGCATGCTCAGGCCATAAAGCTGGCGGGAAAGCCCGATAGCAAAATCGCAGATGTCGATCATCTCCTGAACTTCACCATGACCCTCGGCCTTTATCTTCCCCATCTCGAGTGTAACCAAGTCTCCCAGAAGCTCTTTTTTTTCTCGCAAAGCTTCGCCTAGATCCCTCATAACAAGCCCTCTTTTTGGGGCGGGAATCATTCTCCAGGTTTTATAACTTTCCACTGCCGCTCTCATGACCTGATCGTAGGTTTTTTCCGTCGCTTGGATCACTCTGGCTATAGGTTCAGCAGTCGTCGGATTATATGAAACAATCTCTTCACCTGCAGAATCCTCATACCAATCATCCGGACCGGCGCAGGCACCGATATTAACATCCTTAATTCGAAGTTTTTCGAGTATTCCCTTCATGAATCAGTCCTTTCTCTTTATTCTTCATCCAAAAACGGATAACGATAATCTCTGGGAGGATTTAAGTTTTCTTTAATAGTTCGAGTGCTGACCCAGCGAAGCAGATTGAGATAAGAACCGGCTTTGTCGTTTGTGCCTGATCCCCGGGCTCCGCCGAAAGGCTGCTGTCCGACCACAGCTCCAGTGGGTTTATCATTGATATAAAAATTTCCCGCTGAATGGCGGAGGACATTAAAAGCTTTTCCGATGGCTTTTCTGTCGTTGGCAAAGATGGACCCGGTCAAGGCATACTGAGATGTTGTATCGCACAACGCAAGAGTCTCATCGAATTCACTCTCTGGATAGACATAAACAGCAAGGACAGGCCCAAATATCTCTTCTTCCATAAGCTTGAACCTGGGATTTGTGGTGACAATTACAGTGGGTTCGATGAAATACCCTTTGGAATCATCAAAACCGCCTCCTGTGATGATTTCCGCCTCGCTCGAGTTTTTCGCATATTCTATATATTCCACAATGCTGCCAAAGGCAGGTTTATCGATCACGGCTCCCATATAATTCGAAAAATCAGTGATATCTCCCATTTTAATCGTTTTTATGTTATCCAATAGATTATCTCTCAAAACAGGCCATAAATTCTGAGGGATGTAGGCTCTGCTGACTGCAGAACACTTCTGACCTTGATATTCGAATGCCCCTCTGACCAGGGCAGCAGCCACACCCTTGACTTCCGCCGAAGCATGAACAAATACAAAGTCCTTCCCGCCCGTTTCACCCACAATTCTTGGATAAGACCGGTAATTCCTGATGTTTCCCCCGATCATTTTCCACATCGATTGGAAAACATCGGTGCTCCCGGTGAAATGGACTCCTGCAAGATCCTGTTTTTCCAGAACTGGATCCCCCACATATTTTCCTGGACCAGGGATAAAGTTAATCACCCCGTCGGGCAATCCGGCCTCTTTCCACAGCTGCGTACAATAGTAAGCTGAATACACGGCAGAGGAAGCGGGTTTCCAGAGGACCACATTTCCCATCATAGCTGGAGACGTAGGAAGGTTTCCGGCAATAGAGGTGAAATTGAAGGGTGTCACTGCGAACACAAATCCCTCAAGAGCCCTGTATTCCAGGTAATTCCAGCTTCGACTCGAAGAATCAGGCTGTTCGGAATAAATCTGGTTCATGTAATATGGATTAAAACGGTAAAAATCTATCAACTCACAGGCTGCATCAATTTCGGCCTGGTGGGGAGTTTTAGACTGCCCCAGCATGGTTGCTGCATTCAGTATGTCCCGATATTTTGTGGACAACAGCTCGGCAGCCCTCAAAAATATGGAAGCCCGCGCAACCCAATCCATTTCAGACCAATCTTTCCAGGCTTTTTTTGCTGCTGTCACGGCCTTCTCGATTTCTTCCGGGCCGGCCTTGTGATATCGGCCCAGAAGATGATGATGGTCGTGGGGACAACGGCAGTCCGCCAAGTTGCCGGTTTTTATTTCTTTTCCCCCGATTATCAAAGGAATCTCCAATGTTTCACTGAGCATTTTTTTTATCCGCGCCTTCAAAACCGCTTTCTCTGGAGATCCTGGTGCATAGCTGAATACAGGTTCATTCGAAGGAAGTGGGGCCTTCACCACACCATTCATATCACTTGCCTCCTTTTTTTTATGATCTAATATTATACATCAAAGCAAAACTTTCTTCACACATTTCTCGTGCGGGAAGCTTTCCCTGATGAATCTTACGTCTTACATTAATTTGTCAGAGGCCCAGATCCTTATCAATGCCCTGCATGGCTTCCAAACAAATGCTGATGAAATCATCCAAATCCATACCGATATTTTCGATCTGTTCAATATCTTTACGTCTGGCTCCCCGCGCAAAACTCTTCTCCTTGTACCTCCGTTTCACAAAACCAAGATCCACTTCTTTGAGCTTTTTGCTGGGATGCATAAGAGTGGCCGCAATGATCAAACCCGTGAGAGGATCGATAGAAAAAATGGACCATTCCATCTCATTCTGACATTCCACCTGACCGGCATGAGCCTGAACTGTTCGAATAATCTCACTGTCGACTTCTTTCCCCTCCAAGATTTTGACCGTTTCAGTGGTATGCCGTTCCGGGCTTTTTTCTGTGATTTCATAGTCAAGATCATGGAGAATCCCTGCCAGCCCCCATTTTTCCTCATCTTGATTGAGTCTTCTTGCCATGGCCCTCATACAGGCTTCTACTGCCAAACAATGTTTGATAAGATTTTTGTTTTTCAGATAATCTTTCAACAGCTCTAGGGCTTCTTCTCTATTCATCTCTTCACCTCCTTAGTATTTATATAGATCTGTGCTATTTTATTTCTTGGTGATTTCAAAAATCTTATGGGCCTTTGCTGTTTTCTGCCCATCCTGCGCAATAACTCTAACTAAAAACAATCCCTCATTATCAGGAGTCCAAGTCCAGGAATTCTTTTCCGATGTTTCCTGGACAATCGCCTCACTCTCTGCAAACAAAACCGAAAACATAGACGGGATATGCGCCCAGCGCAAACGGCTGAGGCGGAATTCAAATCGAGGGCTTGCCAGTCCAGAAAAATTTGCTGTAAAAACAATTTCTTGAGCGACTCTCTGCGGCGATTCCAGCAAGGAAAATAAAGACAGCTCGACATGCTCTTTCTGGATCAAGAACGGAAGCTTCGTCTGCACATTTTCCCTTTCGTCTTTAACCTCAACCTCCACGATATAATACCCTTCTTCCTCGGGAAACCAATCCCAGGTTGGCAGCTCTGAACTCTCCTGGACAATTTCCCTGTTTCCCTTTCCAAAGAGAAGAAAAATACCCGGATAAAATTTCGCACTAATATAATGGGTCAGAAAAAACTCATACTTTGGCAGATGAAACCCTGTGTTTTTTACTGTGAAAGTGATTTCCTCATTTTGTTTCTGGGGAGATTTTTTGGATGAAGAAAGAATTGCCTTCACCTCTTTTTTTAAAAAAACCAATTTTCCGGTGTCGCTTTCCGGGTCATAAAGATTGACCACAAGGAAAGGAGCCAGCCAGGTTGGATTGGATTTGATCTCTTGGGAAGCATCGAATGTGCCTTTGCTCTCTCCTGTTTGTATGTCGAAACAAACAAGTTCAGCGGAAAATGAAGAAACTACAACCTTCTTATCGATAACCTCTACTCTATAATAACTCCTCGATGGAGCTGACTTCCACCAGAGTATCGTCCCGTTTTTTTTATTCATGCAGTACAAAACACTGTTCCAGCAGAGAAAAAGCACACGATTTTCTGCAACAACAGGAGGAATAAATGTGGCTCCGCCTGAGCGGACTTTCCATTTTGTTTTCTGCCGATTCAAATTCAGGCACTGAAGATAACGATCTTCTGTCCCGAAGAACAGGAGATTTTCATCGAGAGTCAGAGTTTCCCCCGTTCTTCCTCCAATGTCGTATTTTCCTGACAACTGCCCCTTACTGCCGACGAAATAGAGAGAATGGTCATCACACCCGAACAGAATCATATCTCGCCAAATAATAAGGTTTGAGGAAATGGCCTCCCCGGCCTGATACTGCCAGATTTCCTGCCCGGATTCTGGACTAAGGCTGTAGAGTTTTCCTTTTTCTGTCCCGGCATAGACGTGTCCCGCGCCTTCCGCAATTCCGCTTGTGATTTTGTTTTCCAGCTCTTTCTTCCACCTGAGCTTCCCATCTTGACCAAGACAATACAGAAAATTCTGATCATCGCAGATATAGATGCGGCTCTCTGTGAGATAAGGAGGACAGACTAAAGTTTCGGAAATGTCAAAATGCCACAGCATTTCTTTTTTTTGGCCATCAAAACAGTAAACCTTTCCGTTTCGGGTGGAGAAATACAGGAAGTGGTCTTTTTTTTGAATGCGGGAAATAATTTCCCCTTCATAGGAAAATTCTTGATCTTTCACAACAGGAAAAATCACTCCGGATGGATAGGGAACAATCTTAGCCCTGAATAACGAACAAGAATTGCAGAACAAGATCACCCAAAGAAGGATCGCGGCTTTTTTCATGCAATTAACCTGAATTATTCATAAACATGATTTTTTTTACCGGGATTTAATACTATA
>CAZOJY010000019.1:0-11675 GCA_964580235.1 uncultured Eubacteriales bacterium
CAGAATTCACAGCCGTTTGGACATCCTCTAGATGCCTGTATCACATTCGTGCTTAAATATATCTTTTTATTCAGGAGTTCTCTCCTCGGGGTAGGGAGATTAGTCAAATTCACAAAACCATCAGATCTATAAAATTTCTTCTGATTCCCATTTTTATAATCTTCCAGGAGCTTGGGCCAGATATTTTCCGCCTCTCCGATCACCACAGAATCGGCATGTTCGATCGCCTCTTCGGGCATTGAAGACACATGTGCACCCCCCATAACCACCGGAACCCCTTTTTTCCTGAACACATCTGCTATCTCGTACGCTCTGGGAGCGGAGGGAGTCAAACAGGATATTCCAACCATATCGACCGCTTCATTAAAATTGATTCTCTCACATTCCTCATTGACTATCTTCACATCAATTTCCGGAGGTGTTAAAGCAGCAAGTATCGTAAGTCCAAGTGAAGGGTAGGTAGATATCTTGATTTTCCTTTTGTTAGAGACGTATTCGGGATTCGATAAAGATGCATTTATGAGCAGTAAATTCATTTTCGATCAAAGGATTTAACGAGCGGTTCGGACCTATAGATATTTCTCATCCTGATCTTCAGCGGATATGCAAATATATGCATAAGAATCATTTTTATCAAGGATAGTCTATCGCAATGATACTGCACCGTACCGTTTGATAAATTTAATTTTGAAAGCACATCTTTCCATACAGATTTGAAATATCTTCGATAAGAATAACTTTTTGCATACAGACACACAAACTGACTGTAAAATTCTCGCCTGTCGAGTTCCGTCGGAAGTACAGAATGGACATGGTCAAAAAAGTCATAATTTTTAATGATTAATCGATCATAATTAGTTTGATAGAGCTCCGTACCGGGCAAAGGAGTTAAAACGGTAAATACGGGCTGAAATAGGTCCATATCGCAGACATATTTATAGAGCTGATTAAAATTTTCTTCAGTAAAATTGGGATTGACGATAAAATGAGCGGAGTTGGTGATACCCAATTTCTGTAAAATTCTTATCGCTTCATTATTTTTTTCGACCGAAGTTCTTTTGTTAAACGCATCCAATTCTTCATCTTTTATTGCCTCAATGCCCAATGTGAGGGAATCCAATCCAGCTGCTTTCAAACTCGCAATCAGGTCAGGATGATTGACGATTGTATCCACTCTTGCATACATGGAGAGTTTTTTATTTATTCCTCTTTGTTGAATCAATTCGCTCAACCTCCAAGCTCTTCGAATACTGTGAAGGGAATTATCATCAGCAAAATAAACAAGATCCACTCCCTCTGGCAGACTGGCCAGCTCTTCAACCACCGTTTCAGGATTACGGGTGATATATTTTCCCTCCATCAACTTCCAGCATGCACAAAACGTGCATCTAAACGGACACCCTCGGCTTGTGAGCACAAATGCGGTTCTGTTTCTCATCTGGTCTCGATAATGTTTCCAATAATGGCGAGTTAAATGCCTTGCTGGCAGCGGCAATGAATCGAGATCAACATCAAAATCCGCTTGCTCTGTGAACACAAATCCGTTTTCGCTCCTATACGCGATATTCTTTACATTTTCCAGATGCTTCCCATCATCCAGAACTGCAATGTATTTCTTTAAAGATAAATCTGACATGCCGAAAAAAATCACATCCACATACAGTTTCGCGCAATCATATGGCATAAAAGTGGCATGGTGTCCTCCGATGGCGGTTACAATATTTTTGTTATACTTTTTTACTTCTTTCAAAACATTCAAAGACGAGTTTACATCGCATGTGTAGCCCGTAATGCCCACAAAAAAAGGATTGAACTTTTCCAACTTATCAACTAGGTTTAGGTCCAATCGCATATCCAGTATTTCAACATCGTGTTCTTTTACTGCAGATGCCAGATATTCAAGTTCCAAAGGCTCACCAACGGCGGGTGAAAACATGTTGCGATTTAAAGGCGGCTTGACCAAGAGAATTTTCATTTTGCCCACCCTCTGCTTGTCCAAAAAAATAAGTAACATACAGGTTTTTTCATGTCAACCTCCTGATTCATTCATCTTGGGATAAAGTAATCCAGGTCCTGAGGCAAGTTGTCATAAAGTTGTTAAAAAGTTGTTAAAAGTTTGTAAAAGTATAATGGTCCATGGATTCTTACAGCGAGGAAAGAACATCCCAGCACAATTGGATCTTGTAGCAGATAAATCTCTCCCCCTATGATTTTTCTGATTTAGGCGTTAAACTGGTATATGAGTCCTATCATGAGAGTTTCTATCCGAAAGTTGATATATGCAGGGACATTTATCATCTTCTTATTGCCTGGTTTCCTTTTAGCCAAAGGTTTAACCATCTCCGCGCAGGTGGTGAATCAAAACACAATCCGGGTCGATTTCATAGTCCCTGAGAACACAAACGGCTCTGAACTCATTCTCTACCGCAGCACTGCCAAATTAACCGCTTCAAATATCGACAAAGTCAGATATCCGATAGTAGAATTTCAAATAGATCCCGAACAGATCCCAACGACATTTTTTGATCATAATGCCGCCCACAATGTGACCTATCACTACCTGGCAGTCCTCCAAAGAAAAGGACAACAGGATGCAATCGCCTCAAGCAGCACCGTTGAAATTTCGGTACCTAATGTTACCATCGAAGAACTGACCGATCCAGTCATTCTCGTCAACAAAAAGCACTATTACCTCGAAATCCAAAACTCCGGGAAAACAGTTAAAAGATATCCAATTTCCCTGGGACGAGACCCTTTTAAACGAAAAATCCATCAGGATTACAAAACAACTCCTGAAGGATTCTACAAAATAAGCGGGCTGCAAAAGAAAGCCACTTTCCACAAAGCCATCGACATCGACTATCCCAACGCTTTGGACAGAATCCGGTATGATTTTATGAGAGCAGAGGGACTGGTCCCTGAAGGTCGAGGCATCGGTGGTGAGATTCAGATCCACGGCAAACACCCCAGGTTTGGGAGCATAAAAAGGAATTGGACCTGGGGCTGTGTATCCCTCAGGAACACCGATATAGATGAAATATTTGGGCTGCCCGCGCTCAAAACCGGAATCCCGGTCATTATCTTCGGTTACGAACTCTCTCTAGAGGACGCAATGTCTTTAGCTGAGCAAAGGCCTCTCGATGAGATCAAGTCTGCCCAGAAAAAATTATCGGAGATGGGATTATATAAAGGACAAATTGACGGCATTCCAGGCAGACAAACCCAATTTGCCATCGGCCGCTTTCAGAAAAAGCAGGATCTTCCCCTCAGCTGTGTTCTGGACACCAGAACAGCGGAATTATTGCTCAACCTTCCGAACCACTAGTTGACTCAGGGGAAAAGTGGCACGCCTGGGGCGATTCGAACGCCCGACCTACGGATCCGGAGTCCGTCGCTCTATCCACTGAGCTACAGGCGCACCTTCAAGAATCCTAGCACTTTTATAACAAATTTTCGAGAACATAATGCCGCTGCTTCAGAGCGGCACGATGAAATTTGACCCAAGGAGTTTTGTAAAATCCAGGGATCATCTTAAACTCTAGTTTCCTAAATTCATCAGGTTTGTAGTCATCCCACTCGACATCTTCCGTTTTATCGGGCTGCAAAGCTTCATTGCGCCATAAGTTTTTGTCGTAATCAAATTTGATAGGCTCAAAAAGGTATCCAAACTTAGCTCTCCATTTATCAAATCTTTTTTCTTCATTTTTTTCAGGGTTGAATAACAATCCCTCAATATCGTCCTTAATCATGGACCAAGGAATTGGGCCATCGGGAATTCCTATAAGACAATCCCCTAAATAATCATAAATAATCTTGGCTGCATCAAGAAATTCAGAGGTGTTATCTCGTTCAACAACCTCATTTGAGCTTTTTCTTGTATATTTCCAATGGAGATATGATCGATCAGGGAAATATCCGGCCTGTCCGTGTCCGATACAAGGGAGAAGATCGAGATAGATATTCTCCAAAAATAAATGCCTCCACTTATTTCCTTTTTTGATATAAATACCTTCGACATTGTTTTCTTTGTGCTCTCTGCCAGAAAAATACTGATGCGCCCAGGAATCAGAATAGGTATGCAGAGCAACACCAATACGATAAGGCCGCAAGCGTTTTGACCTCTCTCTACAGGCATGATTCAGGAGCATTTGTGCAAATTTGGAACCAGGCATGGAGCAAAATGTATCTTGAGGTGTTTCAATCGGTTTAGCTGGAATGAAATGGAATGCCAGAAAAACCCTCTTTTGAACAGACCACTTGTAGGCTTTTAAACCTTTATGGGCCGTTCTAACAGGATCAAATATCATTTCTCCCACATGAATTGGTTCTCCTTCGGTTGAATCGTCGGTGTATTGAGAGGAATAGGCAATAGTCAAAGCCTCTTCTTTGGCAAATCCAGCAGCCCTGGCTAGAACAGCGATACAGTAAAAATGAAAGTCCTGCTGCATTTCATCCTCCCTTTAAAAAATATTATTAATGACAAATCTAGCCTTATTAGAAATCATATCATCTGTTATAACAACCAAGTACTCACGGCTACATCAGACGCAAAATATTCGAGGCATTGTAAAACAGCGCTTTACGGAATTCCATGTTTTTAATCAATATATAATTCTTGTCCAGTGGATTTTTTATTAAGATCGTCTGAAAGAAATGCTTGAGCCAGTGCCAAATGCTAAGGTGAGGTTTCTGGCTAATGTCTAAAATCGGAATCGGGTAATCACTCCCAAAGATCAAACACTGAGGCGGAATATCCTCTTTGATCTTATCAATATACAAGTTCCTGGGGCCAAGATTAATGGCAGACAGGTCTGCATAGAGCCGCCAGTTTTTTGATTCCATTTCGTGGAAAAGAGCAATTAACTCTCGGTAAAATCGGTCACTTTGGAAGGGCGGTGGAAACAGGGGAAGAGCGGCATGTGCGGCAATGACTGTCACACCGGCATCAAGAGCAGGTCTTAAAAACCTCGGGCTATTGAGCTCTTGTGATTGTTTATCAAAAGGAGGAATGGCTGCCTCTGGTCCGACATGGCAAAGAAGAGGAAGTTTGTGTTCTGCCAGCTTTTCATAAAAAGGAAGACACTTAGGATGCATGAGGTCGATCTGCTGAGAAGAAGGTATCCATTTACAAAGAACGGCTTTGTTTTCTAGGGAATACTGGAGTTCATCCTCCCAATCCGTTCTGTACGGGTGAATCGAAGCTCCAAATAATATTCGGCTGTTTTCCCTGGCTAACCTAATCAGATAGGAATTCGGCACATAAAGATGGGTCTTTTTATCCCGGCAGACATTACCGTTTTCATCATAAACTTGGTCCAAAGCTAATAATACGGTTTTATTGACATGTTTTGAGCCGTTGATGACGCCGAGCATGTGTTTTTTTATACGCTGAACAGTCATTTTTCCAAATAAGCTGTTTGTGACAAGTCGCATAGCAAAAAATGCGATGCCTTTTTCAAATTCTTCGGACCAGTAGCAGCCGCTATCCTCGTCTTTAGGAGCTCCGAAATGGACATGGACATCAATAATTTCGCCGCTCACATTTTCCCCTTGAAGCTAACTAAATTTTTATTCTTGAAGGAATCGATCCTAATTTTATTCATTGAGCTTCAGGCGCACCGTGTTTCGATGTCATATTATAACAGATTTTTTCATATTATTACGGAGAGGCTTAGGGGAGGCAGGAAAACATTTCATGCAGGCTTTTTTCATCAAGATCTTAAAATCTAAGATGTGTGTTAATTCAGGCCCTCTTCTTGGGCATTTATATACTCATCAACATGCTTAATGAGGTGGCTCACTCCAAACCCATTTGTCTCATTATAGCTTTACATGTTGGGGTGTGACGGATATTGTCCGTCATAGCCTACACACTGCATAAAGATAAAAGAGATATTCGCTCCTCATACATTTTTTCTAAATACTCAAGCGCTTTGTCCTGTTCACCAAGGCCGTAAAATATATGGAAAAATTGTTCGGGAGAGACATACTTTTCCTTTCCCGATTTTTCCAGCCGGCGAAGCATCTTTCTTGCATGGTCCTTTTACCCGGCTAGAGAATACGTCATTCCCAGATGCCCCAGAACATAAGTCATATCTCCTGAGAGGCTCGCAGCTATCTCGAATGCTTTTATTGATTGATCATAGTGCTCTCCCAATCCTTTCCATTCCATCACCGTATAAGTCTGTCCGCGGAATATATAGGCATAGAGAAAGTTTGGATCCATTTCGATTGTTCTTTGAAGTTAGTCAACCGCACCATTGTGCCTGCTTGCAAACGTAAAAATGAGCCCCATCATAGCATCTATAACGAACGACAGCGGATCCATTTCAAGCGCTCTTTTCTGCTCAACAATAGATTCCTCAAAACGCCCCATTGCCGTCAGGTACAAAGAATACCAGCTGTGCGCTGTTGCATATTTTGGATTGAGCTCTATGGCCTTCTTGAATTCACATTCTGCAGCGTGCCAATCCCAATCATAAAACGCATTAACAAATCCAAGCGAGTTATGGGCCTCACTGAGCGATTCATCAATATCTAATGCTTTTTCGGCTGCGGCTTTTGCTTTCGGATAGACTTCCTTCGGCGGCTGAAATCGCCATAATCCAATCAAACTAAATCAGTCGGCAATCCCTGAATAGGCAAGCGCATACTGGGGATCGTTGGCCATGGGGGCTTCGATAGTTTCTGTGACGGGAATCTCCTTGGAAGCATCAAGAGGAGCTGCACAGCTGCTGCAAAATCGCGCACTATGCGTGTTTATTGAATCGCATTTGGGACACTTGATTGCCATTGCTGACCCTTACTGCTGAAAAAAGAATATCAAGGAATCTAGGAGGTGTCAATTCAAAAAGCAACAGGTTCCTTATCGATTCTCATTTCTTGATTTTCAGGCCTTTTGCGGTTCGATCTTCGAAGGGCGGAGCTGGAGAGACCCCTTCACCCTCCCAGAACCAGTGCCCGTCATTGTCGTAAAGCCGTGCCCCGGGAACAGTGATCCCTCCCCCATCGATCAGCATGTGCCCGGTGGCAGGTCCGACCAGAATGCCCAATGTGCGCTCTCCGACGATGGGTCCGGCCTCAAGCTCCTGAAAAGCCCAGGGCAGGCCGTCTCCTCCGGACCCGGCCCAGCCGTTTATCAGCATACCCATCGGTCCGGTGTTGGTCTTTATGGGATAATGATGATCTTTTCCGTGCCGCCAGTGGAGGTTGTACACCACCGGCCGCTGAAGCAGTTCCAGAAAGCCCCTCGAATGCCGCGTAAGGATCTTTTTCAGGATCCAGCATCGTCCCGTTTACTGCCAGTATATAATCCCCGACTCTCACATCCACACCGGGTTGATAGAAAGGAGACCTCACTTCCGTATCCCATACAGCAGGCATAACGATGCGTTTGATCCGGTAGAGATTGTCTTTCATTTCCCAGTCGATCCCCAAAAAACCCGTTAGTTGACGGGGAACATTTTCTACATCGCCTCCAAACGTGTAGGTGTGCCCGGCACTCAACTCAGCGGCCAAATTGGACTGGATAAAACTCACATCCCAGCGGGTTCGAACATCCTTCAGATAGAACCAACGGCACATTAATGATTATAAATAAGATAAAAAAATCACCCTCCATATCACCTGAATAGGCGATTGTATCAAGGAGTTCCAAATGTCATTATTTAAAGGGAAAAGTATCCCAGGCTATAGAGAGGAGCCTTTGCAAGGCCCTATCTCGAAATCTTATAACGGAGCTACGAAAACATGGGTAAAGGGAGATTAAAATGGATGAAAAACGCATGCATCCACGGAGTCCATATGTGAAAAATGTCAGTTATCGGATAGTGACAGATGAGAAAACTATTCTTCCTTTAAATGGCAAAGGTTTAACTCAGAATATCAGCTATTCTGGGATGTGTTTTATGCTAAACAGAGAGCTTCCTCCAGGCTCAATTCTCGAATTGAAATTTGAGGTAACTGAGAAGGAATCCAATCTGATTATGACCCGTGTAGAAGTTGTTTAGTTGAAGAAGATCGAAATGGGATTTCTGGCTGGAGTAAAGTTTCTTATTGATTAAGCAAAACATTGGACAAAACAAAGAGATAAAAAAAAGGTTCCTCCTGTGAAGATACATTTCTGGGATGTTGCGTATGAGTAAAGAAGAAATACTCAAAGATTTTCTATACACCTTAAAAATCTCGTTTAAAAATGCCTCGATGTATGGTGTCGAGCATCCGGTTTTTTCAGAATCCGTGACAAAACTAAATAACAGGATCAACAGCCTCTTTGGATTTCTCATTCCCATATCCCTCGGCTTCACCTTAAATTCTCTGTTCATCGATGGAAGATTTTGGGAAAAACTTCCGTTGTTTCAGGAAATCGCATCGACATTCCACTTTCGGAAACTGAAAAACATCGAAATTGCTGAGGGAATTACCAAAAACGAACTGGTGTATTTTATTTCCAAACTTTCCATATCGTCAAGGGATGTGATCAGGAGAGGTGGGCCAAGCAGAATATTAGATAAAGAGGAACTGCCGCATATCGCATTTGAAGAGCTCGATTACTATGAGCTTTTAAAAGGAACGGGAGAAGAAATAAAAGACATCTGGGTAGTATTGCTTCAGGAGGCCCTTGAGACCCAAAATGATCAAAAAATCCGGGATTTAGCTGACTCTTTCGAAAAAGTTATAAGGAACTTCGAAACAGATGAAATCGTAGAGAGCGGTGAATTGATCGATACTCTTTCTGGATTTTTTACCAACCTGGAAAAAATAGATGAAAAAAAACATCGTGAATGTGCAAAAGAATTCGTTCAGACGGTGATAAGAAGCAAAAAATCTCTTTCAGAAACGGACAGCCAAAGCTTACAAAAAATTACATGCCAATTTAGAGGGAAAGACATGGCCGGAACTTTCTGGGAAGAAATCCTAACAGATGATAGTTTCGACTCTCTCAACTTAAATATTTTTTCCAAACTCATAAAGAAAGATAAACATGAAGGCATGGCACATTTTATTGCAAATATTTTTAGAAAAAATGAATCTTTGCAATCCAATCCGAAAGTTATCGAGAAGATGGAAGAGCTGTTATCCGACAGCTCGAGCTCGATGGTCTCGGAAATCTATCGCAACACCTTGGCTACACTCCTTGGCGAAATAACCTTTGAGGAAGAATTGTCTTTTAATAACGATATCCTATTCATGAATTACCGTTTTATGCTCATTAATTTTTTAGAAAGAGAAGAAAATAAAAATGAAATGGCAGCCATTTTGCAAAACTTGCTTGGGGAATGGGAAAAAATAACCGAAAAGAAAGATTATGAATGCTTAAAAGCAATCTACGATACTTTGGAAAAGAAAAAAGAGGAAATGTCCTCAGAACCGCTTTATAAAGAAATGATCAATAATATCATCGGATTTATTGAGAAGGAGATTCTTCAAGGCGAGATCTCGTTTTACTTCGATTATTTTATCAATACATTCGAAAGAAGCACCTTAGATGTGAACAGGTACCTAGAAAAAATCTTTACGGACGGAAATATCACACCTTATTCCCTAAACGCTTTTTTCAGATTTTTTAAGGAATATTTATTCTATTTCAACATCAATTTAGAACAATATTCTACCGACAGCCAATTGATCAAGAAAATGATCGGCAGTTTGAGAATGATAGATTCCCACATTTCCCTTATAACATTAAAAGATATCTATCAGCTCGGGGAAAGACTGGTTAAGATCGGAGTGCTCCAAGCGATGCAAAATCTTACCAAATACGATACCAAATTTCTTCTTCCTATTCTAAAGAAAAAAGACATGCGACTGAAGGCCGAAGCCTTTGTCATTCTAATCAAGGACAGAGATAATCGAGATCATATTCTCAAGACACTTTTCTCCATTCCATCCTTCTTCGGTATCAAGAATAAACTTCTCATAGAGAATATAAAGATTGTCGAGATGAAAGAAGTCAAAGAGGCTCTACCGTATATAATCCCTTTGAGCAAGAGAAAGAACATATGGAACAAAAAGCTTAGAACAAATACAAATAGAATATTGGAGAAATGGAATGTTGGAGAAGCGTAAGAAGGCTCTGATTCATCTATTCTCAGCAATGCAGACCGCTAAGCTGTATTCGAATGATCATCCATTATTCCTCGAAACTATTGAGAAGTCCTATAATAGTCTGAAAGAAATTCTTGAGAATAAAACAGAAATAGTCATAGGCATGGTAGACGAAGAGCTTGCCTGTGAGGAAGAAATATATTTTGACCTGAGCCGAAAATTAAGATCTTCGATCCTATATCTGTTGGATAGAAACATAGAAAAGATCTACATTCACAAAGCTATGAACAGGGATGAATTAACCGAATTCGTCGCGCTTCTGTCATCTTCAAAGAGTGAACTCTCAAAGGATTCTCAAAAAGTTCTTACTCTTCATGGGATCAGAAATATAAAAACAGGCAAAATCAAAGATGATCCTCTGTTTTTGATCGAAGGCACGGAAGATTGGCAGGCCATGCAAAAACTCTACGATACTGCTGTCGATTCTTACATGCGGTCAGTTGAAAATGTTTTGAATTTAAGGGAAATCGACACTATTGATCTTCGGTTTAATCTGCTTAATGTCATGGAAACTTTTGTTGGCAGGCATCAAGAGATCATGAGTTTAATAGAAATAAAGAATAAAGATCTCTTGACTTATATTCATCTTTTGAATGTTTCCATACTATCGATGCATTTATCCGCAAAATTAGGATATTCTAAAGACAATGTTCTTGATTTGGGTGTAGCAGCTTTGTTCCATGACATAGGAAAAATGTACATCTCTTCTGATATACTCAAAAAGAAATCAAAACTCACGGAACTTGAGTTTTCAAAAATTAAGGATCATGCCGTTCTGGGAGCGAGAATCCTTAATGAATATGCCGATGCTATGGGAATTCTTCCGGCTATCATCGCATTCGAGCACCATCTCAGATATGACTTAACTGGTTACCCACAAGTGACTTATCAAAAAAAACCATCCACTGCATCGTATATCGTTTCTATTTGTGATGTCTATGATGCCCTCGCCCAGAGGCGGACATACAAAAAAGATTCCCCTCCGAACGAAATCTATGAAATCATGATCAAGGATCGTGGGAAGCTTTTTCACCCTGAAATCTTGGATAGGTTTTTCGAGGTGACAGGCGTTTGGCCAGTGGGCACGATTGTTTCTCTAAGCGACAATAGTGTTGCTGTGGTCAGAGAAATCAATGAAAATGACATTCTCCGTCCAAAAGTCGAGGTTATCTCTCCCGCTGCTAAAAAAAGATTTGTCGATATAGAAATGGAAAAACAAAAAATCGATATTGTGGCGCCCATGAACCCATTCGGAGAAGGAAGTAAATATTTGGATTCGGTCAGAAATTAAAAAAAACTGATTATTCTTTTATTGGGAGGTTCATCCGCCGCAGCAAGTCCTTGAATCGCGGATCGCTGCGCAGGTTGTCAAAAATCGGATCCACACTGATATAAGGCATGTTAGGATCATGCGCTTCATATGCTTTCTCCAGCCATTCGAGGGCTTCGTCATTCTTCCCGGCACGGGTATACAGTGTTCCGATTTGCCAGGGTGTTACAAAGGTTGACCGTGAACGTTCTATCATCATTTCCGCTACGCTGCTCAACGCTCCAGAATAGCCCGCCTC
>CAZOJY010000019.1:11775-41363 GCA_964580235.1 uncultured Eubacteriales bacterium
CTGGCAAGATTTATCTCTTCTTCAGGAGTCAAATTGACTCTGGTCTCATCAACAATAGCGCGTGTCATCTCTTTGTACATCACCAGCACATCGGTCATGGCCCGGTCGTACGTCTGTGCCCAAAGGTTCCGCTCTTCGGGAAGCGCATCAATCAGCTGCACCCGAATGCGCACGCTGTCGCCGACCTTGTGCACCGCCCCCTCCACCACCGCATCCACCTTTAACTCTTTCGCAATCTCAGGCAAAGGCTTCTCCACTCCTTTATACTGCATGACTGACCTGCGGGAAATCACACGCAAGGCTCCGATCTGAGATAGCTGCCCGATCAGCTCATCGGTAGCTGCATCGACAAAATACTCCTGCTCAGCATCACCCGTGAGGTTTTCAAGCGGCAAGACCGCAATCGAATCAATTGATTCAACACGTCCCGTAAAAATATTTAGCGCCAGTATAGTCATAATGATCAGAAAACCTGCAATGCCTGCATAAAGGATTGCTCTTTTTCTCCTAAAAAGCTTTGCTTTCCACAGTCTTACCCTAATCCCTTCCGGCTCTATCCCCTCTGATATGGACCTCAGATCATCTAACAGTTCGTCTATGTTCTGGTAGCGCTCATCCGGATTCTTCTCCAGAGCCTTGGCCACAACCTGCTCTATGGACATAGGAATCTCTGAGCGCAATTCAGTGATAGGCTTGGGCTTCTCATTCAAAATGGAGTACACAACAGCCTGATCATGCTCCCCCTTAAAAGGCAATTGACCGCTGAACATCTCATACAGAGCCACTCCAAATGACCAGATGTCCGTGCGCTGATCTACTTTTTCCCCTCGGGCTTGCTCGGGAGACATGTAAGCAATCGTCCCCATCGTCATCCCTTCCTTTGTTACCAGAGTCGTTCCTGTTACCTTGGCTAGACCAAAATCCATGATCTTCGCCTGGCCTTTCTCGGTCACCATGATGTTGGCACTCTTGATGTCCCTGTGGACCACTCCTTTCTTATGAGCCTCCTGCAAGCCTTCGGCTGCTTGGATGGCAATCTTAACGGCTTCGCCTAACCCAACAGGACCTGCTTCGATTTTTTTCTTTAAGCTCTTACCTTCAATATAAGCCATCGATATGAAGGTTTTTTCCTCGGCCTCATCAAACTCATAAACTGTGCATATATGGGGATGATCCAGGGCAGCAGCAGCCTGTGCCTCCCGCATGAACCGCTCTCTGACTTCAAAAATGTGTGTTAATTCAGGAGGAAGGAATTTCAAGGCTACTGTCCGTTTGAGCTTTGTATCCCGAGCTTTATAGACAACACCCATGCCTCCTCTTCCAAGCTCTTCAATAAGCTGGTATCTTCCAGCAAAAACTCTGCCTTTGATTAATTCTTCAGCCGGTGTTTGGAGGGTTTTGGTATAAGAGACATCTAATTCTTCAGGCAAAGGGAATTTGGTCCCGCATTTCCCGCAGAAAAGAGTATCTTCAGGATTATCAGAATGACACCGAGGACATTTGATGGCCATCATTAATCCTGCTGCGGAGACTAATAATATCAAGGAATCAGGGGGGTGTCAAACAACGGATTTTTTTCAGCAGCTTCTTTTTTCCTCGGATGGCATGAAGAACTTGGGAGAGGAATTTTTTGTGTTCCTTTTCGTCAAGGTCACTTTTTATGATGTCGGTGCTGCCTTCATCAAGCGAGCATACGATGCTCCTCATACTCTCGGCATATTTTACCGTTGGATTGTTTTTACTTGGCTGTAAGTAGGTCACCTGGATTGTCATCCTTTCCCCATCATCCATATTTTGAATCAAAATAAGAACATGAATATCTTGATATGTGTCATCATCATCCTTGCCCACAAAAAATTCTCTTTTTATGAAATCATCACCAGGGAATCGTCCCAGCTCTTTAACCTCTCTATAAATCTCTCTTAAAATTTTTGAAGAATCCTTTTTTTTCGCTGATACTTCTGCACAGCTTCGAGAATCTAGAAGTTCACCTCCAGATAAAAAAATAGGCAAAATTACAAATTCGATGATAAATAAGCGCAGCGAAAGCTTGGATCCCATTCTGAGCCAAAGGAAGAATAGCAGGGAATTAAACTGATGTCAAATTATGACTAACGGCCTGCTGTAACGGCCTTAGGAAACGAACGTGTAACAGCATCTGACAGTAAGAAATTTAAGCTGCCAAATCGATAATTATTTCAATTAAAAATATTATATTTATAAATTTTATAAAAATACTTGACATACACCATATTGTATCTTATATTCTTTGTGCTACAATATATAGTATAACAACTTCAGGAGGTAATATATGGGCACGGATGGATTTTCCGAAAACGCATTAAAAATCTTGGAAACCCGTTATTTCATGAAGAATGAGAAAGGTGAGAGACAGGACAAAAGTCCCTCTGACCTCTTTCGGAGGGTATCCGAATACATCGCTTCAGCCGAAAGGACAAAAGCGGCTCAAAAGAAGTGGGCAGATAAGTTCTTCGAAGCGATGATGGCCCGGTATTTCATCCCCAACAGTCCTACCCTTACGGGAGCGGGAAGAGATTTGTGCCTGAGCGCATGTTTTGTCCTCCCTATTGAAGATTCGATGGAATCCATTTTCGAGTCAGTCAGAAATGCGGCTCTAGTCCACAAAGAAGGGGGCGGAACAGGTTTTGATTTCAGTCACCTCCGGCCGAACGGAAGCTTTGTCCACAAAACTCAAGGAGTAGCTTCCGGCCCTGTTTCTTTCCTAAAAGTCATCGACTCTGCCACAGAAGCCGTCAAACAGGGAGGAACAAGACGGGGAGCCAACATAGGTATTTTAAGGGTGGATCATCCAGACATTGAAGAATTCATCAGGATGAAACGCGATGGGAAGAGCTTAAATAATTTCAACATCTCGGTGGCTGCTACGAATGAATTCATGGATGCCGTAAAAAACGATGACGACTATGATATCTACGATCCTTATCTTGGAAAGACAGTCGTACAAAAAAATGCTCGGAAAATCTTCGACATGATCGTTGAATCTGCCTGGGAAGTCGGAGATCCGGGGCTTCTCTTTATCGACAAGATCAACGAGAACAATCCCACTAAAGGCCTTGGTCCAATTCAGGCCACCAATCCCTGCGGGGAACAGCCGCTTCACGAATATGAATCCTGTAATTTGGGGTCTCTGAACCTGTCTCATTTTTTTAATTCTTCGAAAAAAGATAAATTCGATTGGCAAAGATTTTCTGAAGTGATCTCCGTGGCGGTCAGATTTTTGGATAATGTCATCGAAGTCAATAGATATCCCCTCCCCCAGATCGAAAAAATGACAAAGGCCAACAGGAGGATAGGCCTGGGTGTGATGGGTTTGGCCGATCTTCTGATAAAAATGGAGATCAAATACGACACTCCAGAGGCGATCCAGATCGCTGAAAAAATCGCCTCTTGCATGCGGAAAAAAGCTGAGGCTGAATCGGCAAAACTGGCTGGAAGCAGGGGGAATTTTCCCAATATCCAAAAGTCCGTTTTTAACGGAAAAAAAAGGAGGAATGCGGCTGTTTTTACGATTGCCCCAACCGGGACGATATCCCGACTGGCTGGATGTTCCTCCAGCATCGAGCCTGTCTTTGCTTTTGAATTCACATCAAAAATCATCGACAGAGAGATCAAAGACATCCATCCTCTGTACCAAGAATGGAAGAAGAACAATAACAATGGGCCACTACCGGACTGCTTTGTTACGGCTCATGAGATCTCACCTGAATGGCACATAAAGATGCAGGCAGCCTTCCAAAAACATGTGGATAATTCTGTATCCAAAACCATTAACTTCCCTAACGATGCAAAAATCGAGGATGTCGAAAAAGCCTTTCTTCTAGCCTACGAATTAAACACCAAAGGGATCACCATCTATAGGGATGGGTGCCGGGCGGAACAGGTCCTTTACAAATCTCTTCCATCCGGGAAAAGGATCCCGAAGGAAAGGCCCAATTCTCTTCCATCAGTTACCGATAAAATCAAGACGGGATTCGGGAACCTGTATGTGACCATCTCATATTTTGACCAGAAGCCATTCGAGGTTTTTACAAGCATCGGAAAAAGCGGGTATTCGACAATGGCCGATGCCGAGGCCCTTGGGAGGCTCACCTCTCTTTCCCTGCGCAGCGGTGTCGATCCCAAAGAAGTCATCGGGCAGCTCAGGGGAATCGGCGGGTCTGAACCCATATTCACAGAAGGAGGGCTCGTTCAATCTATACCGGATGCCATCGCCAAGGTGCTGGAAAGGCATCTGGGAGAGGCCACGAACAACAGCAAAGATTTTTTCGATATCAATTGCAAGGAGTGTGGCGCTTCTTTGCCCGATGAAAAGTGCCCTACATGTCCCAACTGCGGCTTCAGCAGATGCTCCTGAATACTTATTTATACGAAATGACTGGGTGGCGATGAGGTGGGATTGACTTTTTTCCGGAGATTCATAAAAATGCGGGGGTAGTCATTTCCTATAAGGAGTTTGGCGATGATTAAAAAATCCATCATCAGTTTTTTCACAGTAATACTAATCATGTTTACGTGTTTATCATGCAGCCCAAAAGCGCATGATACCGATGCCGCCGTTGCCAGCTTGAGTACAGAGGAATTGGCCCATGATGTTAAGATACTCAGCTCGGACGATTTCGAGGGCCGTTTTCCCGCTTCCCCGGGCGAGGAAAAAACTATCGCGTTTATAAAGGAAGAGTTCGAAAAAATCGGGCTCAAATCCGGCAACGGAGACAGTTATTTCCAGGAGGTTCCGCTGGTCGAGATCACGGCCAATCCTGTGGGCAACCTTATAGTCACAGGAAGACGCGCACCCCTCGAGTTTGCCTTCGAGGATGATTTTGTTGGCCTGACTCTGCGGGTTCAGGAAAAGGTGACCGTCGCAAATTCCGACATGATCTTTGTCGGTTACGGGATCGTTGCTCCTGAATACCAGTGGAACGATTATGAAGGGATCGACGTCAAAGGAAAAACCGTGGTCATGCTGGTCAACGATCCCGGTTTTGCCACTGAAGATCCGGAGCTTTTCAATGGCAGAGCTATGACTTATTACGGCCGATGGACCTACAAATACGAGGAGGCCGCGAGACAGGGGGCAGTCTGTGCCATCATCGTCCATGAGACCGAACCGGCAGCCTACGGCTGGGGTGTGGTCCAAAACGGCTGGACCGGTCCCAATTTCAGCCTTGTTTCCGAGGGCGGCAATGCCTCCCGATGTGCCGTGGAATCCTGGATTACCTTGGAAGCTGCCCATAAGATTTTCGAGGCCGCAGGAAAGGATTTTGACATTTTAAAAACAGCCTCGGAAAAGCCGGGCTTCAAGCCTGTTCCTCTGGGTTTGAAAGCTAACCTCACCATGGAAAACAAAATCCGGGAAGCTGTATCTCATAACGTCATCGGGCTTTTGCCGGGTTCAGAGCGGGCGGATGAGTACATCATCTACACGGCCCATTGGGACCACTTTGGTAGGAAGCCCGAGCTGGAGGGCGACCAAATCTTCAACGGAGCTCTGGATAATGCCACTGGGACTGCGGCCTTGATCCAGCTGGCTGAGGCCTTTCAAAAGCTCGGCTCTCCTCCGCTGAGGTCCGTCCTTTTTCTGGCGGTCACGGCAGAAGAGCAGGGATTATTGGGTTCGGATTATTATGCCACCCATCCTATCTATCCCCTGACAAAAACCGCTGCTGTCATCAATATGGACAGCCTGAACATCTACGGCCGGATGAAGGATATCCGGATCGTCGGTTACGGGCAGTCGGACTTGGATGATTATGTCAAGGATTATGCCGCTGAAGTAGGGCGGGTTGTTCTGCCCAATCCGACCCCGGAGAAGGGATCTTTTTTCCGGTCCGACCACTTCCCTTTTGCCAAGCAGGGAGTTCCCGCTTTAAGTGCGGGTTCAGGCATTCAGCACCTGGAAAAGGGAGAAGAATGGGGACGGGCCCAAAAAGAAAAATACGTCCGGGAAAGATATCACAAACCTTCGGATGAATACGATCCCAATTGGGACTTGAGTGGAATGCTGGATGATCTCCACATGTATTTTATGACCGGGTACAGATTGAGCATGGAAGATACCTTCCCCAACTGGAAAGAAGGAAGCGAATTCAAGCGCAAACGGGACAACGATATGCAGAACCGCTGATGAGCGAGGGGACTGTTAAGCCATTTACTTTTTGTCCTCAACCTGGGGAAGGAAATTCTCCATGACCCATATTTCAGGGAGCATCATATCACCGACCATAGAGGAAAAAACGATCCTTTTTCCATCGGGATGAATATTCAGATGCAAAAATCGGAACATTCTTAGCTGCAGATATTGGGCTTCCCCGCCACCAGAAGGGACTCTCCACAGCTCCCATCCTTCAGGAGTGCGTTTATCAAAATAAATGTAGCGGCCATCAGGAGACCAATCGAGATTGACGATTTCCCTTCCTTCCAATTCAAACCTGTAAAGCTCCACAGGGTCTCCCCCTTCCACGGGCATCACTTTCAGCATCCTCATGTTTTTCTCTTCATGGAGAATGATGGCCAACTGCTTGCCATCCGGAGAAAGGGATAGTTGATTGTTATCGTAGGGGGGATGCCGTAGGAGTTCCGTTTCTTTTCCGGTTTCAAGGTCTCTAGCAGTGATCCGATAATACTCGGATTCGCTGTTCTCATAATCATAAAACAGCATCTTTCCGTCGAGCGACACGACTGGAGACCAATAAACCCCGCTGGATTCATTCTTCTTTGCTTGAATGAGGACGGTGATTTCGCCTGTTTGCGTATCGACTTTGTACAGTCCTTTCCCCGATTCAATATGCTCGCCCAAAAGCAAGACATGGCGTCCGTCAGGACACCAATGAGGATACGCAAAGCCGACGAATTCATTTTTGAATGGGAACAGTCTCACTCTTCCCGATTCTTCGGAATATATGCAGAGCACACTTTGACGATTCCTCGGCCCCCTCCTGGATATGTACAAAAGGTCTTTGCCGTCAGGCGACCAGTCCGGATATATGTTATATCCTTCATAAGGAAGCGGCATTTTCTTCGGCGATTCATCGACTATACCTGTTTCAGGATCGATTTTAGCCGTGAATACATCGTACATCCCCCCAGCGATACCGTAATAAAACGATCCTTCCTGGCTGAATCCCAAAGAATGTATCGAGCCAATTCCTCGCCTCAATATTTGAGGATTATTTTGAGGCTTTCCTTCTTCTATCTGAATGGTCCATGCATCCCAGGCTCCTGTGCGGTCGCTTTTAAAAAGGATCCAATGGCCATCTGGCGACCATCCTAAAAGATTGTCATTAGCCGGATGCACAATGAGCGGAGTCTCCGTTTTTTCATCGGCCGAAATGATGGCAATATTCTTTTCCCTCTCAAATTCTTTTTGAGGAAACTCATAGGCAATGAAGCGGCCGTCAGGAGAAAACCGGGCCGCCATAGGGTAAGGATCGACGGTCGGAAATGTTTTGAGGATCTGAATTGAACCATCCATAACAGAGATAAGACCTAACTTGCCCAGTCGTCCTTCTGTAAAGAAAGCCAGGACAGCCTTTCCGTCGGGCGACCAATCCATCGGTTGAACCCAATTATTTTTAAACTCCACTTGATACAGCAGACGAGACTCTTGGTCGTTTATTCCGACTGTATGGAGCTCGACGCGCTTTTTTCCGTCGTTTTCCCAGAGATAGGCCAACTGTTTTCCATCCGGGGACCAAACAGAACTCATGGCGAATGCAATCGCATCTTGTTTCCAGGAGGCGTTCTTCGTGATAAGCGTTTTTTTCCCGGTCGCAATTTCCCTAATAGCAAGATTTCCTGAATTCCAATCCACATACGATAAATATCTACCATCCGGAGAGATCTTTCCGCTAGTGTCTACCTCCCTGCCTGTCCAGACCTGTCTTGCCAGGAACTCTTCGCTTTTCTTTTCCACCACATCCTTGGCCCTGAGAAGCAACGACAATTTTTCCCGAGCTGTTTTGACAGATTCAGATTGCTCTGGGTATTTGTCAATAACATTCTGAAAAGCCTTTTGGGCTTCTTTGAGCCCCAGCTTTTCGTAACACAAACCGATGTGCAGCTGGGCCTTTGCGGCAATCGCCCGCTCATCAGGGAATTCTTTGATGATCCGATCGTAGGCCGCAATGGCTTTTTCCAAATCTCCTTTGGTCTCTTCCAGGTACACAGCCTTCTCGAAAATCTCTTTGGCCGTTTCCTGTCGAGGCAGGTTCGAAAAAAGAAGAGTAACTCCCGCCAACAGGATAATCACCATGATTGCATTTTTCTTTTGGCTCATCTTTCACCTCCAAAATGGATTTATAAATAAAATATCCATCGAGGTCGAAATATGTGTTGAGGAGATATGGAAAAACAATGGAAAATTCTCCATCAATCCATGAACTTGTAGCCGATACTGTGCACACTCCGGATATACAGGGGATTCGAAGGGTCATCCTCGATCTTTTTCCGGATGTGCGCGATGTGGCTGTCCACAGTCCGGTGGGATACTGCAAGATTATCCACCCCCCAAACTTTGTCCAGGAATTCATCCCGGGTGACAACTTTCCCTTTTTTTGTGATCAAAAGCTTGAGGATTTTAAACTCCAGCGGGGTCAAATCCAAATATTGTCCGGCCTTCCGAGATTCATATTTGCTAAAATCCAGTTCGACATCCCCGAAACGATACATGCTCATCTCGTTCTGATAATCCTCGACACGCCTGAGAAGGGCTTTGACCCTTGCCGTCAATTCCTTTAGGCTAAATGGTTTTGTCACATAGTCATCGGCCCCCAGCTCCAATCCCAAAACCTTATCCACTTCCTCATCTTTGACCGTTAGCATCATGACTGGGGAAGTGATTCCTTCCTTACGTATGGTTTTGCATATATCGAACCCGTTCATCAACGGAAGCATCACATCCAGGATGATCAGGTCGGGCTTGAGTCGAATGGCCAATTCCAATCCTTTTTTTCCGTTTCCTGCCGTAACGACATGATAACCCTGGGATATAAGGGCATCCTGGACAACTACACGGATTCCTTCATCGTCTTCGACAATTAGGATGGATTTTTCCATGATCGTCTATCCTCCTTTCCCTAAAGGCAAAATCAGGGAAACACACGTTCCTTTCCCCGGCTGGCTTTTAATAACGATATCCCCCGAGTGAGCCTCCATGATGTGCTTGACCAGAGTCAGCCCTAGCCCTGTCCCGGTCGGAGATACGGATGAGGACTGCTTTCCCCGGTAAAACTTTTCGAAAACCTTTTTTTGTTCGTTTTCGGGAATCCCGACCCCCCTATCCTGCACGGCGATCTGCACTTTATCCTGCTGACGAATAACTTTGACTTCGATGTTTTTATCTGAACCGGAAAACTTGGCGGCATTGTCCAGGACATTGTGCAGGGCTTGGCTCATGGCCTCCTCATCGGCGAAAACAGAAGGGACGGCGGCGTCGATCTTGGTTTCCACCTTGAGACCACTCATTTTATTTTCATCATGAAAGTTGTCCACCTCATGGCGAACAAGACGGATGATATCCATTGCCGCAAATCTGTAATCCCTTTTCCCGTCTTCTATTTTCGTGAAATCCAGAACGTTTTTGACGAGCCTCTTCAGCCTTTCCGAATCATGACTCAGAATCTTGTAATATTCTTCGATCTTTTTTGACTCCTTCACCTCGCCGCTCAGAAGACGCTCCAAAACAGCGCCCATTGCTGTTAGCGGAGTCTTGAATTCATGGGAGACAGAAGCGATAAAAGCCGATTTCAGGTTGAGTAGATTCAGTTCCTGAACGAGAGTGCGGATGATAAGGCCTGAACCGAAAAAAACAATTACAAGAAGGGCCAAGACAGTCCAGAAAAAGATGTTTTTGTACAGGGAAAAGCTTGACTCACCTTTGTCGTGCTTAAACAGTTCCAGCCTCCATGGAGGGAAATTTCCAGGAAAGAAGTCTGTGGCGACAGCGCTTTCCCTGCTAGCTCCCGCTTCTCCGAAAACGATGCTCCCCGTAAGATTGGAATGAATCAAAAGAGAGCAGCCTGGTGGACAGTTCTCTTTTATGGGGATTTCGATAGTCTCCAACAGGTCATCGATCTGAACGAGCGATCCCATAAATACTCTTGAGGAATCCTTCTCCTTTTGATCCAAAGAAGTCAGGAAAAGAAGAATATCACGCCCCTCATATTCAAAGGCGTTTTTTTGCACAGGAAAACTTCCCCTGCCTGAATCTTTTGAATTTTCTCTAGCTAGGGGCAAAATATGCTGCCTCACTGCATCAGCTATTTCCCATATTTCCCGCTGTTGGGCTATGGCATTTTGGATCTCGCTCACGGATTTGGCATAGTCATCAGAAATATCATTCGAGGACCCCTCAACCATCACCTCATCGATCATGTTTTTAAGAATGCCGGCGTATACTTTAATTTGTTCACCATCTAGAGACCAAATATTCTGCTCGAGCAGATCGTAAATGACGAGGGATTCCCGAAAAAAACTTGCGTGATCCCCATCCGCCTGAAACGCATCCAGCATTTCGAGTCGAGACGTAAGCTCAAGAGGCCGGCCCGATTCGGTGGAAAGGTCAGGAAAATGGGTAATGATCGATTTGTATGTTGCCACGGCCTGCTTGAAATCTTCACGTTTGCTCTCGCACCGGGCGATCCGGCTCAACAGCCAGGCCTTAACCTGGTCATTCGCTGTTTTGCTGAGGATTTTTCGGTACTGGGAAACGGCCCCCTGGAAATTCCTGTGAAGGAATTCAGCGTTTTCGGCACTAGCCAAATCAGGACTCCATCTTTTCCACTCATCGGGAACCGTCAATGTCTTGCTGCCTGGAGGATAAGCCTGAAAGCCAGGAATCCATGGGGATTCCGATGAATTCCAGATCACGATGTGTCCGAGCAGCGATTTATTCTTGAGAGCCTCTGAAATCAAATCATGAATTCCGCTGTAGTCCCATTCCGAAAAGACTTCGTCCGCTGAGAGTGCTTTCAATTTTGAAGAGTTGTTTTCAATGTGGTCGTGAATCCCAGCCTGGATTGTCCTTACTGCTCTTTTCTGTTGCTCGAGAATCTGCTGCTGAAGCTTGTACCGTTCATTATGGATGGCTCTTATACTAAAAAAAGCCAAAACAACAGAGGGAAGGAATACGACTATAAAAAAAATGGCGAGGAATTTTTTATGCTGATGGAGGACGAGTTTGAGATTGTTTATCATACAACCCCGCGTATCAACATTCTTTTGAAATATACTATATCAAGAAATACCGGGAAATGTTAAGGAAATGTGGAAATTTTTAGGAATCATCTGTTCTCCGGTGTCGACCAGGGGGAGCTTTTTAGCGTAATATACTATGATGAACCACGAACCGGAAATGATCACGAATGCCAAGCTGCTCATCCTGTTGGCCAAACAGGGAAACGAAAGTGCATTCCGGGAGCTGTACGAAACCCATTATGAAATGATCTACAGACTCGCCTACCGGTATGTCAAATCCCAGCCTGATGCAGAAGACATCCTGCAGGAAACATTCATCAAGGCTTTTCGGGCCATCCAAAAGTTCGATTTCAGCATCAGCTCCAATTTTTCGGCATGGATTTACCAGATTTGTGTCCGCTGTTCCTATGACCATCACAGGAAAAGAAAAAAAAGAAAATCCGATCAAGCAAATTCCAAATATGAACCATCCCCATTAAAGAACGCAGATCTTTCAAGTGGATTTTTCATCAGACTTGCGGCCAAAACCAAAAATCACGGCAAACAATACCATCACCAATATTGCCCAGCTTGTGAAATTGTAAAGACCGGTCTGAAGGGGGCTAACCGGAGGGATCCCGTATTCAATTCCTGAAGATGTTGTGTTGGACATAAGAATTACCGGAATAAAATAGGGCAGAATAAAAGGGAAGGTACAGACAACGAGGCTGAGAAGATTAGCCCTCCTGTAGCGATGAAGGCCGACTTTTTCTCCCGTCTCCCGGGCGTACTCCCCCACTGTCAGAATGGCCACGATGCTGTGACAGGTTAAAAGCACAGCCACGCCCACTGCCCCTGCAATCCAGGCCTCAGCGTGTTTCAAAGTCCGGCTCCGTTTTGCCGAAAAATCCACAAGCCGATGGAGCAAACCGCTTGCCTTCAGGGTAGAAACAAGGCCCATCAGCAGTATTGTAAAAAAGCTGATGCCTACAGCCCTGTTTATCCCATCGATGATGAAGCTCTTGGCGGAAAACTGTTCATAGTCCAGGGTAAGAAGTCGGTTCAAAGGCAGGAGATTGAGGCTGAGGCCCAAAACCACACCCACCATAAGTCCAGCCAGCAGTCCGTGGAGCAGGTGTTTTCTTCTTAAGAGGAGAATGATAATCACGGCCGGGACGATCAGCATCGGCAGTCCCAGGGGACTGCCTTCCAATCCAGGAACATTGTTTTGTGCCGGATTGCTTTGCAGGCCGGCACTCAGGGCATAAAACACAACAGCCACCGATGCGGCAGGAATTACGTATTTCAACCGGCTCCGGACTGTTCCCATGATATCCGCATTCTGGCTCAAGGCACTGGCAATGGTCGTGTCGGAAATAGGAGCGATGCAGTCTCCGAAGGTCGCCCCCCCGATAATTGCTCCGGCCAGCGTTGCCAGGTGTGCACCCAATATCCCCCCTGCTGGATAAAGGAGTGGTGCACATATCAATATCGTTCCGAAGCTCGAACCTGTGGACACCGAAACGATACAGCAGATGAGAAAGGATGCGATCACAAAAGCCGTGCTTCCCAGGTGCAGCTGGCCTGCCGTCCATGTGAGAGCTTCAACAAAACCCGTCTCGCTCATGAGAATCCCGATGATCGACGCCAACATCCATGCTGTGATCATGATCATAACGATCGGTTGAGACATCCCTTCTATTACAGAAATACAAAAGTTTTTCCGGTCTTTCGCCAGGAGAAGCCCCAGGCTCAGGGAAAGAATCAGAACGGGCCAGAATCCCCGCTCATCAGGAGCTCCTGAGAGGGCGATGGCCACGACCCCTCCTAAAAAAACGATAAAGGGAAAAATGGCACCGGCCATTCCGCCGTGATAATGGATAAACAGAGGCCCATCAGAGGTTGTTTTCAATTCGATCTCACTGCCCTTTGTTGAGGTTATACTTCATGATCCTTCCGTGTCTGCCGGTCCGGTCCCTCTCAAGACCGTAAACTGGTCCCTTAGGGCCCCTGGCTTGAGCAATTACCGCCTGGATATCCTTAAGATCCTCGTTATCCAGCTGGAATGAACCAATTTTTTTAATATTTTCCAGATGGTTTGCATTTCGGGCCCCAATGATAGCACCGGCCACACAAGGTTTTTGAAGGATATACTGGATGGCGACTTCAGCAGCTCCGACATAGTATCTATCAGCGATTTTCGCGAGGACATGCAAAACTTTCTGAAATAATTCCATCCCTCCGAATTCCTCGATAATCAGCCTGTATTTCACAAGAGACCGGTTCTCCAGGGGATCCTGAAAATCCTGAGCACCCAGATAGCGTTCACTCAAAAAACCTCCGGCCAGCGTGCCGTAACAAAGGAGGACGATGTTGTGTTCACGGGCAAGGTGCTGGAGGCTTCCTTCTGGCCTGGGATCGAGGGCCGAGTACTGCACCTGATTAGAAATCACAGGGATGCCCGCCTCGAGTATTTCGTGCAGATGGTATGCATCGAAGTTTGTCACACCGATACACCGGATTTTTCCTGCTTTTTGAAGGTCCCGCAGGTGCCCGGCAGCGTCTACAAAAAGAGGAACAGAATAATCCCACCAATGAAGCTGGACCATGTCCAGCCGCTCAACACCTAGCCGAGTCAGAGATCTGTCGACGATTTTTTCTGTATCGTTTTTTGTCAACCTCGGCAGTTCATCCAGATCCGGGACATATTTGGTGTGGATCTGCACATGTTTACATTCTTTGATGAACTTCCCGATGAGATCTTCCACTCCGGTGTAAATATCCGCACAATCGAAGGTAGTGATGCCGGCCTCGACAAATTCCCGCATATCTTGGATTGCCTGTTTCTTATCCACGGAGCCATGGCCCCCGGCAAGCTGCCATCCGCCTTTGATAACTCGGGAAATGGAATAGCCTGGCTGCAGTTCGATCCTCGGGAATGCATCACTCATTTTATGTGGTATATCCTTCACTTGAGTTCGGATTTATAACGCCATTCCCTCACCGTCAATAAAACTTATTTTTGAAAATCCCGGGAAATTCATCCAAAGGGATCGGACCGGCTCGCAGTACCGTATCCATAAAATCCAAATTCCGGAATCTATCACCACGGCGTTTCTTCTCGCTTTCGTAGAGCTCGGTGAACTTCTGCGTGCCCAGAAAATAAGAAGTGATCTGCATCGGGGAACTCATCAACCTTCCCCAAAGGCTTTTTGCAAACTGAGGGGCAAGGAGTGAGGTATTGACTGAAAATGCATGGACTTTCTCCTGATCCCAGCCATTGCAGTGGACCTGAACGCTTGTATAAGCCCGGTTGGCATTTTCTATTCTTTTTCGCAAATGTGCAAGATAAGTCAATTTGTTATTGTTGTCCCAGCCGGAATCCAGAGCGACGCGCTCACACAGGGTGGCCCACCCTTCTGAATACAAACCGTACGGAAAAAGAATGCGGACCGGGTGGGGATTTTCGCGGTTGATTTTGCTCTGGATGTAATGCCCCGGGAATAACTCATGAATAACAATAAATGTGGTGAAATAATTATTGAACGACCGCCAGAAATCTTCCTTCTCCTTTTCCGGAAAAGAATCGGGAATGTTGGGAAGGTAGATGGTCGTCCAGGGGTTGGGATAAAAAGGAGGGGCAGGGCTCACCCATCCGATACGGGCCATCGCCCCCGACCTCTGCGGGGCCAGGCGGATGCTCAGGGTCTGATTCTCCGGCAGCGTGGCGATCTTTTTATTCCTGATAAATTTTTCGGCCCGCCTGGCTAAATCCTTCCACAAATCAAGGTATTCCTGCTGGTGTGTGGGATGATTTTTTTCCATGTCTGCGAACACTCTATTCACCAGCTTATTAAAATCTTCAGGAGCTTTCTCCGCAGGATATACTTCGCGCATGTATTCCGCACATGACTGGGCTATCAGGCCTCTCACCATCCGGATTTCTCGGAGGGCCATTTCCGCCAGTTTTTCCGGCGTTAAATCGCTATCTGTATAAAGTCTGAGTCTTCGGACAAATTCCTCTCTCCCCAGAGCCACAGTGTCTGCTTTTGTCAACTTGGGCATGAGATTGTTTTTCACAAAAGAGACCAATTCCTGAATTTTTGAAGATGTGCGCCGGCACTTTTTTACAAAACTCTCAAGATTTTCAGGCAAAATCCATTCTTTTGCAATTTCCGGGAGTCTGTTTTTATAAAAACCAGCAGACGCTTCCAAGGCACGCACCTCTCTCCCCACACTTTTAGGCCTTCCATCCTCGAGCTGAAGAATCGCTGCTCCACACATCTTATCGATTCCTTCAAGCTTTTTCAGGATAACCCGGACCTTTTCCCCGGGCATGAGAAGATCAGAGTCCAGGACGCTTTTGACAGCCTCTGTGATAAGACCTGAATAAAGCGAAAGCGCATTTTTGTGCGGGGATTCCACTTCCCACTTGTCGATTTCCGACCGGATCTGTATCCTGAGCAGCCGGGCATCGATTCGATCCTCAGAAACCATATTTGATTCAAGGCGTGAAATTTCATCCCGTGTTGTTTTATTCATCTTCAGCCAGTTTCCGATGCTTGCCGGAGAAAAGTCTTCAAAAGAAAAGATCGAGCTGAGGAAGCCACGGGAAAACGCCCGGGAAGGATAAAACTGTTTCCAGGCTTCAATATAATTCCGGCATAAATCTTTGTTCCCCGACGAGCTCCTTGCATACAGACCACACTGCAGGCAAATAACCACAACCAGAAATAACGGATAGGCGTATCGTTTTGTCACCATTTTCCTCCAGGATTTGCTCATTCAGAGGTCTTTGAGCATTCTCAGAAATTTTTGCTGTCTTTGTTCAGGGGACATGTCTTCAATCAACGGAATAATGGTATCTTTCATATCTTTTTTCAAAGTATTGTCAAGCAATTCGATCGCATACGCCACAGAATGCGAAGTTCCTGCTTTGAAATTCTGGCGGGCTTTCACGATATCCTCATGGGGATAATACAAACCCAGCAGCTTGAATATGTTAACAAAGTGAATTCCCAGATTTTTTTCCAGTATGGCCCTCTGTCCCGCATTTTTTTTGGTGGGTTCAATGCTCTGAAGATCGATATAGGTCTGGCAGTATTTTTTAACAATCGAATAAATTTTTTGTCTGGCGCCTTTTGCCGGAACATGAATATCGGTTTTTTTGGAGCGGATGTAGTCCAGGGCATCGATGATTTCCGTTTCCAATTCTTCAGTATCCTGGGCAAGTTCCCTGAGGAGGACTCTTACTGCCTCCTGTGTCCCGATTTTCGCCAGGACTTTTGTCACGGCTTTTCTCAGTTCCATATTCTGACTGCTGTCCCCAAAATATTTTTCCAGATATCCAAGGGCGGAATGCCCGTATTTTTTCAGAGCGCTTATCGCCTCTTCCCGTGTTATGGGATTTTCCAGCCTGCGGATGATGGACGGAATATGTTCTGTTCTCATCAGTCTGGCGGCGCTTTTTATGGCAAGACACGAAACCTCAGAGGAGCTGTCGTTAATCAGGGCTTCGAGCTTTTCAACCAGAGGAGAATCCGGGGCCATGAACCCGATGGCTTTGGCCATCTCCATTCGTTCAATCCCAGATTTTTTGCTTATTCCCCCCATCTGTTCCGCATGCAGTCCCATCACCTGTTGATAGGCGTCCAACGACACGATTTCCCGGATATCTTTTATGAGGTTTTCTTGACTGATGTCATCATCCAAGTCTGGAAACCAGCTTGCCCCTTCGGCATTGAACAGATCCCCAAGAGAGGAAGCTTTCACTTCGTCGGATTTTTGCGTGATCATTTCTTTGATTTCGGGAGTGAGTTTGTCCTTTTCCAAAAGGTCATAAAGATGCATGGCGTAGAGGACGGAGCTGCGGCTCTTGCTCTCGATGGTGTCGAAAACAAGTTTGGTGTAGTCGACATCCAATTTTTCTGCCACATCCTTATCAGCTCGTCCCCACTTGATTTTGATATTTTTTCTTATGGCACCCAGGTATTCATGGCCGATTTTGAGGCTGATGACCACCCATAACACCAGCAGAACAAGAATTCCCCAGATCAGGTCTTTGGATAATCCTGGATCCAAAATAGGAGTGGCCCCCTTGATTTCTTTATTCAAAAAAATGGCAATGACTAAAAGCAGGATAGCGGCAAACACTTTGGCAAACCGGTTGATAAACATATCGATGAAAGGCTTAACTCTAGCTTTCAGGTTTGAAGCCACTGGGATGTATAAGATTTCCTTGACGGATTGATGAAGTGAGAAGGCCAGCCCCTCATCGCTGCCTTTAATAAATATAGCAGGAAGCAGGGTAAAAGGGGCGAATATGATTCCCAGAGAACAAATGAATAAGACGGCAGGAGTGAACAGAAGAGTAAAGCGTATGCCGAAATTTCTGAGGATTTTGCTCGTTAAAAAAAGGTTAAGAAAAAAGGAAAAAGTCAACAACCCCGCAAAAAAAAGGCCAAAAAAGGCCTGCATAGCTTCCTTGGGTTGTAGGAATCCGACTTTGTAGTAATCTTCAACGGCTGAACTGAATTGGAAATCAATGAAAGTGGAGACGATTACCGTGATGACAACCAGGCTGGAAATGAGGAGCAGATAATTATTTTTTCGGACCGTATTAAAATTATCTCTGAAGCCAAATCTTGGGGCTTCTGTTTGTTCTTGTTTGGGTGGGGAGGGCTTGGCTGATGGGATTTTTTTTTGACGGATAACAAATATGGCCCGGACAACGAATATACAGGCAAAAAGCAGAGCGCATGCAAGAGGGAGAAGTAAGTTTGCCAGATCGGCTTTTGTCAAAAAGTTTGCCAGCAGCCCCCCGGCGATGCCTCCTAAAATCCCGCCGCTGCCGCAGAAACCGATCAGTCTTTTGGCTTCTCTGGGATTGAACACTTCGTTGATAATCATCCAGAACTGGGTCATCAGGACGATGGTTAAGACACTGGCCCAAACCCAGTATACATAAGACATAATAAAACTTCTCGCCCCATACTCAGTGGATAACACAAGATGCAGAAGCAGGCCGGAAATGATAAAAAATACAAGGCTTGCCGTGATCATGAGCTGGCCGGATAGTCTCGAGTGGATCCGGGTGTGGAAAATCACGACCAATCCTGTGACTACAGCGGCAGCAAGATAAGCGTAAGGGAGACCTCCGGGACCCATTTTTCTCAAAAGATCGGCATACCGGAGGGCTTTGATGATGGTATGAGGACTTGTGATCAAGAAAAAACAAGCAAAAAGCAAAAGCACCAGTTTTTCTTCGCCCGGCTTGATACTGATGATACGGGATAAAAGGCGGTATAAACGATTTTTCCCCATTAGAAACAGCTGCAAGAATGACTTTTTTGCCTGCCTGATGAGTTCACAACATCAAACTTATCACACCACCAACAGATCCGTCAATTGTTGCGACTTAACCATAACTGTGTTAGTATCCTCATTCAAATAGCCCAAACAAGGAGAAAGAAATGAAACGTCTTATTATTTTAGCCTTTCTGCCCCTTTTTGTTTTCTTCGGCTGCTCCGAGCAACAAAAGGAGGTTAAATTAGAAGAAGGAACACCCGCGTATCAACTGGCAAAAGATCTTTCCTCCATTTTGCCTTTGCTTGACCCAGAAGAGAATACCGTGTTAGTCCACACAAATATCTTTAAGGTAACAACCGGTGAAATCATTCAAACCTTGTTTTCCAATATGGGAAAGCGCACCGACCAGCTAAAAACCTTCGATGCGGAACGGTTACAATCGATTCTTGAGGATAACGCATTGAAAATTGCAGAGAGAAAACTGCTTTTGGATGCAGCCAAAAAGGCCAAAAGTTCATACACTCCCGAGGAATATGATAATATGTTGAATTACCAATATAACAACTCCGGAGGAAAAGAAAAGTTACTTCTAATGCTTGAAGAGAACGGGATCGACATTGAATTTATCAAAGAAAGCATCAAAAAGAATCTGCTCATTCAGAATTACCTGAAAGAATTTTTCGCCAGCAAAATCCTGATCTCCGAAGAAGAGGTTCAGAAAGCCTACCAGAAAGACAAAACCGCATCGGTGCGTCACATCCTGTTGATGACACAGGAGAAGACGCAGGCCGAAAAAGAAAAAATCCGCAAGCAAATGGAGAAGATTCTCCTGCGCGCCAGAAAAGGAGAGGATTTTGCTGAACTGGCAAAGACCTATTCTGAAGATCCCGGGTCAAAGGATAACGGAGGTCTGTACGAAAATTTTGGACGGGGACAGATGGTGAAACCTTTTGAAGACGCGGCCTTTTCCGTCCCTGTCGGTGAAATTAGCGATATCGTCGAGACAAGATTTGGTTATCACATCTTAAAAGTGATGGATAGAAAAAAAGAAACACGGCCTCTGGATGAAGTCCGTTCCGAGATTGAGGGGAAGCTCAGGCAGATGAAACAAAATGATGTCTACCTCAAACATTTGGATCAATTGAAAAAAAAGGCATCTTTTCAAATGGTCGAATTTTCATTAAGCAACACATTCTGACGATGATATAAGCAAAAAAGCAGGGCACAGAAGCTTAACATATGAATAGAATTGCGGGGGCTCACAAAGCCTTGACTGTTTTCTTCTGGCTGTTCTACACCGCCACGGTCATTCTATGGTTTAAAGGCAGCTTCCCTAAATTGAGACCCATCCCGATCAGCTGTGTGATCCCTTTCGTTGGATTAATTGTCATAATCCTGATCAGAACTTTCCGCTGCTTCACGATAAAAAAGCCTGCTATAAGAATCCGGTTCAACAGAGGTATCCTTATCCTGATTCTTCTTATTATCGCAGTTGTCGCTGTCCGTATCCCCTACCTGATAAACAATGCTGGGTTGAGTCACAGTGATGATGGCCTCACCATGCTAATGAGCAAACACATCGCAGAAGGAAAACTTCCCCCTCTGTATTTTTACAAACAATATTACCAGGGCTCCTTGTTCTCTCATTTTAATGCTCTGGTGATAATCCTCTTCGGCTACAGCCAATTGCTGATGGAAGCGGCTGTTCTTTTCTTCTATCTCCTTTTTGTCGCCGTCCAATTTTATTTTCTGAAAATGCTGTTCTCGTTAAATTTTGCAGCCACAGCATCAGCCTTCTACTGCCTTCCTATCCCTAATCTGATCAAGTGCAGCTTTTTCTTTTCTTCTGCCTATCCTCTGGTTCTCTTCCTGGGAACGACAATCCTTTTATTATCTTACCTTGTTGTTTACAGAGAAAAAACGCAATTGTTACCGGGCCTCGGTTTTCTGATGGGATTGGCTTTCTGGACTCATCAAATCAGCATTGTTTTTATACTGACTGCTATGGTCATGTTGGCCCCAAAAATCCGAACACTGTGGAGAAAATATCTCTCCTCTGTTTTTTATGTCTTGATGGGATGTCTCCCAGTGCTGATAGCAGAGATCTTATGGAATTTTCCTCTTGTGAAATACCTGGCGTTCAGCGAAAAAAACACTCTGGGAGGAGTGAATATACAAAAATCATTCGAAATGTTTTTATTGACTTTTTCTCAATCTCCAAACGTTTTAAGCTATGCGTTTTTTCTGCTTCTTCTCCTGGGATTGATCACACTCCTGTATTCTTCATTCAAATCCAAAAAATTGAATCCACAGGCCCTCTACAGTATCTTTTTTCTTATCTTTGCATGCGTCTATTTTATGTCCCGTTTCAGTCAAAGAAATGTCATCCGGTATTTTTATTTCCTTTATTTTTCCATGCCTGTTTTATTCCTGGGATTCTTCTGGGTTATCCGGTCAAAATTCAAATATTATCTGATGAGCCTGGTGTTCCTCGTGATGTTTTTTGGGCTGAATTTGAGAGGAATTCAAAAAAATCTGCAGGAAGTCAAAACAGCCCACCGGCAGCGGACACAAACAGTCTCTGCCATGAAAAAAACAGGGAAACGGTACTGGAGGGCCAATTTTTGGGCGGCATACCTTCTCAGCGCCCTCTCCAGAGAAGAATTGATTGTGGATTCCTACTCGGTCAACCGGTATTTCCCCTACCGTTTGATGTATGAGAATGAAGGAACAACCGAGAATTTCGTTTTTATCACGGATGGGATGAGAAGCGAGCAAAGATTAGCGCTCCGCTTTACAAAACTGTTAGAGGCGTGTCATCTGGATTATAAGAACGAAAATTTAGGCGGATACTGGTTGGTCTACAACATCCAAACTCCTGTCAGTCCAAAAGTCTTAATGGCGCCTGTGCATTCTGGATTTCCAGATTTAGAGATATCCCGCACTAATTTCAAATCTGGTTTTATCAACATGAATTTCTCAAACATCGGATCCCGGGAAGGGTCTGGCTACTGGATTCATGTACAAATCCCGGGATTCAGCTCTGCTGTGAAAGGATTTCCCGCAGCAAAAGGGCAGGTGGATGTCAGACTTCCCTATCCTCAAACACAATCATTCCCTCTCGAATTTCACCTGAACTACAAGGGAATAAAAATCGCACAATCCCAGAAGAGGACCACAGGCCATCCTCCGGCACAAAATCAGGCCCGGAAAAAAAAGATTGTGTTCCTCTCAGGAATCGGACCCAAAGTGAAAATCGAAAACAGAGAGATGTTGACCTGTGCCCGGGAAGTCGATATCGAACTCAACGGCAAACTCGTAAACTTTTCAAGAATCCGGATAGATCTCTTTTCACAGTTTAATTTTAATGACCCGGCATGGTACGGGGAATTCTTCCAGGAAGTCGGCGTCCTGTTCAACGGAATACCCATAAAGAAAATGATTTTGCAAGATGGCCATAATGTCATCTCCATCCCATTTGAGGGATTATCTTTCAACAAGAATGTCAACATGCTGTCACTCCGCTTCAAGCACCATTTGTTTTTCAATTTTTCCCCAAGCGGAAAAATTGCTGCGCTTCTAGAAAAGATCAAACTCGAACGGTGAAATTTCGCTTTATGTTCGGGCCTGTTTCGAGGAACTTTTTCAAAATGGTTTTCGTATATGTCAGTGAATCCAGAATACAACGGAGTAGGACATGCTAAAAAACTACATCAAAATCGCCCTTAGAAATCTTAAGCGGAACAAGCTGTATTCCATACTCAATATCACCGGACTGGCCGTCGGCATAACCTGCTGCATTTTGATCCTGCTGTATGTTCAGGACGAGCTCAGTTATGACAGGTTTCACGAAAATGCGGACAGGATATACAGGGTCACAAGCCACTTTGTCCTTAAGGATAGGGGTATGAATTTTGCCTCGACGGCCCACGTCCAGGGCCCGATGTTCAAGGAGGCGTATCCTGAGGTCGAAAACTATGTGCGGTTCAACAGCTACGGCTCGCGCAGAATGATCCGCTATAAAGACACATCTTATGCTGAAGAGAAATTCATCTGGGTAGACAATTCGATTTTTGACATCTTCACCTTCAACCTGATAAAAGGCAATCCCAAAGAGGCGCTTGTAAAGCCCAATACTGTTGTTATCACAGAAGAAATCGCTGAAAAATATTTTGGCGATGAGGACCCGATCGGGAAAAATCTCCAGATACACAATGACGAATTATACATGGTTACGGGTGTTGTGGAAAACATTCCCACCAATTCTCATATCCGCCCTGATTTTTTGGCCTCCTTCAGCACGCTCGACCTGCAGCCCACCGGCAATGCGACCGCTGACCTAGTCAACAATGTCGATTATTACACCTATCTCCTTCTCAAAGAAGGAGCGGATTACAAAGAACTGGAGAATAAGTTCGTAGGATTTGTCGAAAAATATCTCGGTCCTCTGTTCTCCAGTATCGGGGGGTCAGCAAAATATGAGCTTCAGCCCCTCACAAGCATTTACCTGCACTCTCATAAGGAAAACGAATTGGAACGTACAGGTGATATGGCATATGTCTGGCTTTTCTCTGGGATAGGGCTTTTTATTCTGCTTCTAGCCTGTTTAAACTTCATGAATCTGTCCACGGCCCGTTCGGCCAACAGGGCCAAAGAGGTCGGGCTGCGAAAAGTCGTTGGGGCCCACAGGCTCCAGCTCATCAAACAATTCATCGGCGAATCCATGATCCTGACATTCATCGCCATTCTCTTCTCGTTAATCTTCGTGTCCTTTACTCTTACGATTTTTAACAACATTTCAGGAAAAAGCCTGTCAATGAGCACCCTTTCCAATCCTGTGCCTTTGCTGGGACTTTTTGTATTTTTTATCACTGTCAGCCTGATCGGGGGGAGCTACCCGGCTTTTTTCCTGTCGGCCTTCCGCCCGGTTGAGGTTTTACAGGGAAAGCTCAGGAGAGGCGCAAAAAGTTCGATCTTGAGAATCGCCCTCGTTTCACTCCAATTCACCGTGTCAATTGTGCTCATTATCGGGACTCTTGTTGTGGATGAACAGCTGAGCTTCGTCCGCAATAAAAAATTGGGTTACGATAAGGATCACGTCATAGCTCTGAGGATACGGAATGAGGACACCCAAAAAAGGGTTGAAGCCATCCGCAACAGCCTGCTGTCAAACCCGGCCATCCTTGATGTCTCCGCCTCCTCCAGCCTTCCTTTGGGCCAGAACAGTTTCAGCGCTCATCACATCGCCGGTCAACCGCCGGAGGAGATGATCATGCTTTACACTCAGATCGTTGACGAACACTTCATCGATACCTACAAGATGGAAATCGTTCAAGGCCGGAACTTTTCCAGGGATTATCCGACAGATCCCCAGGAGTCAATCATCATCAATGAAGCAGCGGCAAAAAAATTGGGATGGCAGGATGGTCCGTTGGGCAGGGAGATCGAAGCATTCATGTCGCTTACAGAGTTTAAAAAATACAGGGTTATCGGTGTCGTGAAGGACTATCATTTCCAGTCGCTTCATGAAAAGATTCGGCCGCTTGTTTTATACAATGCAAGCCCGTATGGGGGGAATTATTACCGCATATCCATGCGTGTCAGACCCGAAAACATCCAGGAAACCATCGCTTTTCTCCGGTCGAAATGGAAGGAATTTGACTCCCGGTATCCTCTGGAGTTTGTCTTTGTGGATGAGCAGTATGATGCTATGTACCGGGCTGAGGAACGGCTGGGCAAGCTATTCGGTTATTTTACAGCTCTTGCGATTCTTATCGGCTGCCTAGGTCTCTTCGGCATGAGCGCCTACAGCGCAGAACAGCGGACAAAAGAGATAGGTATCCGGAAGGTCCTGGGAGCCACAACCTCCCATGTGACAGTGCTTCTGGTCAGAGAATTCACAAAATGGGTGCTGTTGGCTGTTCTGATCGCCTGGCCTGTGGGATACTTCATCATGAATTCCTGGCTGCAGAACTTTGCCTACCGGATCGGCCTGGGAGCTGGCACTTTTGTGCTGGCCGCTTTGCTTGCTTTAATCATTGCGTTGATGACCGTTACCTACCAGGCTCTGAAAGCGGCTGTTGCCAATCCCGCAGAATCCCTGAAGTATGAGTAATTCACATCTAATCCTCATACAAATCATCCAGCTGATTTTTATAGTTTTCCGTCACAACTTGACGTTTGACCTTCAGCGAAGCCGTCATTTCGCCGCTTTCGACGCTGAATTCATTCGGTGCGATTAGGATCTTTTTCAGAGTTTCGAAAGAAGCGAGAGATTTATTTTTATCCTGGACTTCCTTATGGATCAATTCTGTAACTTTGGGATGCTTGTGGAGCTCCTCCCAGCTTCTGAATGGAATACCCTGCTTTGTCGCCCATTCTTTGACCTGGACCTGATCGAGGGCGACAACACCCGTTAAATACTTCATTCTGTCGCCGTATACGACAGCCTGATCGATATAGCGGGATGTTCGCATGATTTTCTCGATTCTCTGCGGCGCAACATTTTTCCCGCCTGAAGTCACGAGAATATCCTTCTTCCTGTCCGTGATGCGCAAAAAGCCATCCTCATCGATCTCGCCTATGTCTCCCGTATGGAGCCAGCCATCTTTATCGATCGTTTCGGCTGTTTCTTCGGGATTCTTATAGTAACCCAGCATGACATTTTTGCCCCGGAACAGCACTTCTCCATCCGGCGCGATTTTTTGTTCGATCTCCGGACCAGGAGGGCCAACCGTGCCGAACTTGTTGTTATCGAAGCGATTCACGTTTGTGAACGACGTGTTTTCCGTCATGCCGATGCCTTCCAGGATTAGAATACCGCAGGCATGGAAAAACTCGGCAATGGCTTTATTCAATGGGGCAGCCCCGGAAACTGCGAAGATAAGTCTGCCGCCGAAGAGATTTTTAATCTTCGAAAAAACAAGCTTATCGGCGATCCGATGTTTGAGAGCGAGAATCCCGGTAACAGGCTTTTTCTGCTGCTGCAGCTTGCTTACCGCATACCCCACACGAAGCGCCCATTTGAACATCTTGTACTTGATGCCGCCCGAATCTTGCGCTCTCGAAGTGATGCCGATATAGGCTTTTTCATAAAGACGCGGAGCTGTGGCAAAAAAATGCGGCTTGATCTCCTCCATATTCTCGACAATCTTGTCTCTGCTCTCACCTATATTTACCGTAAGCGCTGCCCGCAAACAGACATACACGATAATCCGGGCAAAAACGTGAGAGAGCGGGAGATAAAGAAAAGTTTCAAAATGAGGTTCGATCGTGAGAGATTGGAGGGCTGACCAGGATGTAAAAACAAGGTTTTCGTGTGTCAGCATGGCACCTCTCGGTGTGCCGGTGGTTCCGGAAGTATAAACGAGTGAAGCCACGTCTCCTGGATGAATTTCAGATGCGCGTGCAAAAAATTCATCATCGGAAATGTTTCTCCCCTTTGATAAAAATTCCTCCCAGGTCATCACCCCCTCTGGGCAGGAGGCTTCTCCTTCGACGATAACGATATGCTTCAGGTTGGGCAGATTGCCGTGGACTTCGGCAATCTTTTCCAGTTGCTGCCCGTTTTCTGCAAAAAGAATTGCGGCATCGCTGTGATTGATGATGTAGGCACAATCATCCGCCAAATTGGAGGCATATATCCCGACAATAACAGCCCCGATGCTCACGGTCGCGATATCGACTTGAATCCATTCCAGACGGGGAGAACACAGGATATTTATCTTGTCATCTTTTTCAATTCCCAATGCCATAAGACTTTTGGAAATCTTTTTGCAGGCCTCCCGATTCTCTGCCCAGGTTACCGATTTCCAATCGGCGCCGACTTTGTGCCTGTAGGCAGCTTTATCTGGGTGTTTTTCGCAGACATTTTTAAACAGCTCATATATTGATTTTTCGTGCATTATCCCTCCTCCGATTTTCTCCCCTTTTCTAAAACCTCATTGGTCAATATGTTGGAGATTATCAAAAGCAGAAAATGATGTCAATTCTTCTATGAAAAGAACCTCATCCTTAAAAGGGGCCTTCCGCGGGTAGTTATTGGCGGAGGGAGGCTTTGGTGAAGATATACGCTGGAATGTCGGCATCAAATTCTATGGATTCCAGCACAAATTCCGTTCCTTGGCCGCTCTTCAAAACATCTTTAAAAACTATGTGCCGGGGGACCCACCGATTTTGCATCCGGGTGACTTCTTTGATCTCTGTGGTCTTCAGCAGTTTCCCTCCTCGAGCGTAACGATTTTCCTTGAGTGCAACAAAACGTTCCTTGTCCACCCAGATCTTCCGGGAATGATAAGCATTATCATCATCCTTGGACACAAGATCCAGAACCCAGCACGGCCGCTCAAGATATGTTTCCTCCCCGGCTATCTCAGCAGAATACATTTTTTGCAATCGGGGATCCTCCATCATGTCCTCATAAGACATGTCCGATCCCATCACAGATTGGCGCAGCATATGACCTGAAATCTTTATGATCCGGTCGGTCGCCGGAGAATAAGTCCAGAGTTGATCTTCGAGTTTGAGCATTTTGGTTCCCTTTTCTCTTGGGGGTGCCAGATATTCTGTGAACGATTTTTCACGGCCCTGGATCCAGGATTTGGATTCGATGGTCCGGCTTCCTCTGCGGCCGTGAACGATCATCGAACTCAGGATGATCTTGTTATCCGATCCGAAATTGTTATCCACCTGCTCCAGGATCCAGTCTCCCGTGGGTTCCTGGGAAAATACAGGCAGCACAACCATCAAACAAAGTGTGAAAATGGGAATGGATATTTTCATACTTCCAGCTCCTTCATCAGCCGCGAGGTCTGCCGCCGGTAAATCCCGATTCCAGCAATCGATGTTCCCAGGAATGTTGATAACAGGCCGGGCAAAAATCCGACAACATGACCGACAGGCGTCACCTTTGCCCGCATCACATCGGATATCAGCAGTGTGGAATTTTTCATCATAGAAGCAATGTTGATTCCATGCGTCTGAAGATAATACGCGATGCCTAATCCCAAAATCGTTCCCAGGACAGAGCCCGCAAAACCGATCACCAGGGATTCAACAAGCATAGACCTGTACAGGTGTCCCTTATTCTCTCCCAGGGCCAGCCGCACTCCGATCTCACCGTAACGACGAAGGCTCCCTATCAGGCCGGCATTCCAGAGAACAATGGACATAGGAACCATAAAAATGACAAGAATGACTCCTGAAAAAATTTTGATCATTCCCATCAAATCACCAAGTTCGCTTTGTTCGATTAGCGTGCTCATGATCGGTGAAAACTCGTCCGATTCATCGGAATAGCGTGCATTGAATCCTGCCTTGAGGTCCTCCGCCTTTTCGTCTGAATAAATAAAATCCGGGAAAAATCCCAGGATTTCCCCTGTCGCATCTGCCATGTCCAATGCGGTTTGTATATCCTCCACATCAGCCAGCATTGCCCCCCGGTCCATTGCCGACATACCGAAACGAATCGTCCCGGCCACAATAAAATTCGTCACAGCCATGCTTCCGTTCATGGTTACGCTGATAAGGGTAGCCGTTTCTCCAATTTCGACACCTAAACGCCTGGCCATCTCATCACTAATCAGGATTTCCCCCGGTTTTTGCGGCATGCGGCCCTGGACAACGGCTCCTTCCAAATTCAGGATGTCTTTCTCCGGCGAGTCTTCTCCTAAAAGATTCACTGCCATCCCTGCGACAGGCCCTTGGGCCCGGGTCTCCCCCTGTTCATCCGGGATATCCAGCAAACCACCGAATTGGATGCGGGGTGTCCAAATTAAATTCGGATACCTGCTCCTCAATTCCTGCAACAGGGACTTCAATCCTATATATGCCAGATCATTCGGCACCTGGTCTTTCTCCGCCGCATATGCTCTGGACATGATCTTCACATGCCCTGTCCCAAATTTAGCAGTGGAATCGACAAAACCGGTTTGAACGCCTTGGATCCAGGCATACGTAAAAACCGTAAGCATGACACCAATCAGAACCGTAAGGAGAGGAAAAAGACTGCGGGAACGGTCTCGGAGAACACCCTTAATCAAAAACCGGATCATGTGATTTTTCCCCTTAATGCTTCAGTGGGTTTCAGCTTGGCAATCCTGCGCGTGGGCAGAAAACTCACGATCGTGGTGATCACCAGCACCAGGAGCGTTGTCCCCAAAATCAAACCTGCGCTGTATGTCGGAAAAAGCTTCTCTCCGATCGCGAATCCATAGCTGTCAACAGATCCAGGTATGGTCCAGCCCTTTTTGGCAAACCAGATCAATAACGGCAGACCATAGACGGCCGCGACCCCCGCCGCCAGGAGTCCATGGAGAGCCCCTTCGAGAGTAAATAGTCTGATGACCTGAAAACGGGTAAATCCGAGCGCCATCAGCGTGCCCATCTCTTTTTTGCGGCGGAAAATCGAGAGCACCTGGGTGTTAAAAATGGCCAGCATGGCCAATGCAATCAGAACCACGTAAAGAATGGATGCTCCAATAGATTTGGATTGAACCAACGCTTTGATATCAGCAAGCAAAAAGCCCAGGTCTTTGAATTTCCAGCCGGCAATGGTTTTATCGCCTTGCTCTTCTTTAGAAATGACGACCAGGCTTGCTTCATTGGCCATCATCGTTAGCTCCTGCATGGTTTTTATGGGAATCCAGATCTGTCCCTGGTCGATGGTCTGCACATTTGTTCTCATGACCTGCACAATGGTCACATCCCGTGCATCAAAAGTCCCATCCGCATCCCGCCAGCGAACCGTCACACTGTCTCCTGTTTTCAGTCCCGTACTTTTTGCCATCCGGCTCCCTATCAGAGCCGGGATCTCATCGTTGTCAACTTTGAGAAAGTAAGAGGGGAGGGAAATGATCTTTTGATCAGGATCCACGCCTTTCATCCGAATCGTCATCATCCGCCCGTTGGGATAGATCGTTGCCTGGCCGATAAGGATCGGAGTGGCTTTTCCCTGGCTGATTAATTCTTCAAGGCCGTCGGGAATGACACCATGTGCGTCCTCCAGCGCCAGAGGATCGATAGGGTCATAATCGGGCTCACAGTACTGAACGCCTCCCATGGTTGT
>CAZOJY010000020.1:0-40395 GCA_964580235.1 uncultured Eubacteriales bacterium
GGGAACTGGTGAAAAAGAATGTAAAATCTGGGAAGACAGGTCGGGAGCAGCTGGATAATTTAAAGCGATTGGTGGCAAAAGCAGGATATGTCTACACCGAAGAGGAACAGCCCAGCTCCGTCGAAGGCATCGAGGTCAATATCGGCATGCATGCTGCCGGTAACCTGGGGCATGATGTCGGGGGCGCTTTGTTTGAAATCTTCCCGCTGCGTACGACCTATGAAATTAGACCTAACAGCCTCATCGCGTTTGAATTCATTGTGTTCACACCTGCTGCCGAATGGGGCGGCAGCAAGGTTCCGGTCTGCATCGAGGAAAATGCGCTGATAACAGAACACAGAATCGAATGGGTCCACCCCCCTCAAAACCGTATCTTGGTGATCAGGTGATTGGATAACCTGGGCCAGTCCAGTTTGTAAGGATAAAATGCGGACACATGTCATTATCTGGTGTCGAATGATTTACATATCGATTCAATAAGGAGGCATTTATGAAAAAAATATGTGTTCTTTTTATTTCGTTTGTTATCCTGTTTTTTGTAAGTTGTAGCCCCGAAAAGGGTGAAGTTGAGCAGGAAACAAAAACGGTTAGATTCACTAAGCAGATCGATGTTTTTGGCGTTCTTGTCTATGCCACAGAAAACGTTGCCGACGAGAAAATGCTCCATGCCGCCAATATGATGGCAGAATATCTGGACAATGACGAGGATGGCATCCCGGATAATCAACTTGTCGTCGATGCGTTGGTGAGACACAACACGGCCCTTGTCATGGGAAAAGACGAAGACGAAATGCATTCAATAGACAGAAGTGCTCTTCCTCCAGGCGAAAAACAGGGCCTTTGGGACGAAGAAACAATCCCGGGAGGTGCTGAACGCGGAGTGTTCGATGCCGCACTGGAAGAGATCATCCATCCGATCACCTATGTGGGTTATGGCACAGCCTATCCGGAAGTGTTCGGGACAGACCCTGGTTCAGAAGTGGGAAATATCATGGATGAGGCCAGAGGAGGGCATTTCGAGGGAGTCCCGGAAAAATACCCCGAAAACGCATGGTATACCTACTATGATGAAACATGCGATTATGAATGCCAGATCACAGAGTACATTTACTGGGCCCTTACATCCATCCTGGGTGCACAGGATTTTCCCGGAAGATTAGAGCAAATCCAGGAGGAATGGAGATACAACACCAGGGAAAAAGTGGAAAAGGGAGATCCCAAAATTTATGCTTTGCTGACCGATCCCTTGTACAAATTCCCGACAGTTTTACCCGACGGAATTTATCAGGCGAAAACATTCACGATTGAAAAGTTTCAGATAGAATAATCAGATCCGATAGTAATATTTATTAGCCGCCTCCGCTTATCGGGATAAAGGCGATCACATCGTCTTTTTTTAAGAGCTCACCGCTTTTTATGAAGGCGTCGGAAAATATTTTATTGATGAAAATCCTTGTGCTTTTTTCCAGGTTGTCCTTCCAGGGAATGTGAAACTTCGCGATGAGGATGTCGATAGCCCGGCTGGGATCGGGAGGAAGTTCCATGCGGATTTCCCTTTGTCCGGAGTACCTCTGCATTCGTGTAATAAAACGGACCTTGACAGATACCATGATGAAACTTATCTAGCATAAAGCCATATTCGAGTCAACACCGCACAGGATGAGCGGGCGATCTTAGGGCATTTGTGGGCAAGCACTTAGAGATGGTATCAGACTAAAAGCCTTGCTAAAGTCCAAAGAACGATTGAGCCAAGGAATGTGCCGGCATAAGACCATCGTGGGCGGGATTCGGCGAAAAGCTCCCCTTTTTTTCCGATCCAAAATCCCACGGGTGCCACAACGGCTGCCAGCAAAGCGCTGATACTTCCATTGACGATGATGTGGTTTGCCACTCTTGGAAGTCCTCCTGCAACCCAGTATTTGTTACGGAAGATGTAAGTGATCAGAATGGCAAATTGAGCGTTATTTCCATAAGCGCTTACCCCCCCGATAAGGCTGTATTTCAGCAGTGCTTTTTCTTTGTTCTTTAAAAACACAGAAATTAAGACATCAAAAGTTAGGCCCAAGAGAAAGATTCCAAGAAGGTGGCAGTAAGAAGGGGCCGCGTTTACCAGGCGGAAGAGAACGGCAAAAATCCCGATCAGAGTCGAAGAGCCTGGTCTATTGAACATGCCGCGTGCCATTGCCAATATAAAAAGTGCAGAGACCGAGAGAAATACAGATGGATTTGGCGCTTCAATCCTGTATAAAATTTCTCCCGTCACAACTTCATTTATCCCCCAGATTGAGCCGAAAAAAAATAGCCACAATAGAGGCCGAGGAGATGTAGAAAAAGAAAGCATTTTCATCAAACTTGTCACTTTTTCCAGGGCATTTATGGACAAATTGTATATCACAGGGGATATAAGATGTCAAATTCATATAATTTTCAGGTCATTCCGGAGGACTTTTTTACAAGGGAAAAATAGATATCCATTGGCCAACAGGCGGCCCGTCATGATGGCCAGAGCGGCTGCGATGGCTCCTACGAAATGGAGCCAAACCGTCGTCATGATGAGGAGGAAAAAGATTGTGAGGACCTCGAGCGAGGTGGCGATCGTAATGGCTGAGGTTTTTGAATTTTTGACGAGCATGGCTCTCTGGAAGGAGATTAGAAGCGTCAATCCCGGCAGCAAACTGAGAATTTGAGCGGGAAATCGGGCAAAATTCGTTAATTCCAAAGTTAGCCCGGAGACTTTGTTGAACCATACAAAAGATAAGGGACTGAAAGTTATCAAAGAGAGGGCTACGACAACCGAAAAACCAAGAAACAACGCAAAATTTCGCAGGATTTTAAAGTTTTTATTATGCTCTCCCAACAGCGCAATCCCCACTTCCTGGAAAGATAAACCCATGCTCCTGAAAATGAATACCAGTGAGTTGATAACGGGAAGAACGGCCAAAGATTCGATCGGCATACGGCTTTGTCCCATGAAGAACGTGACAAGAGGTTGAACGCCCAGGCTTAGGATAGAGGTTAAGGCCAATGGATAATAGAATTTTCTGATGTATCTGTAGCTTAAGCGCTGGTTTTCCCGGGCAATTAAGTCTGTTGATATAAATCGCTTGACGGTATGATAAGACATTAACCTCACTGTCACCGCTTCTGCTACAACAGATAAAGAAAGAGACAGGGTTCCCACCAAGGCCCCATTCATATTGAAGAAAAAATAACACATTAAGGCTGTTGTGGCCATCGTAGAAAGCCGGATTATTGTGCCATAAGCCACTCGCCTGGTCAGATGGCTCCTGATGAGCAGACCTTGGTAAAAGCGGCGGTAACCGATGGACCCTGGCCACACCAGAAGAGCAATACACGCTTGATGAGTCATATCGGCAACGTTTTGAGGCAGTCCGATCAGTCTCTGCACGATGAAGTAAAAAACAGGCGGAATAACGAAAAAAATCATGATCAAGGTGCAGATGCCGTTCAGTGCAAATGTGAAATTTCTTAATTTGAGATAGGAATCTCTATCACGGACCAGGGCTGTCGATGCGCTCATGATCATTATGATTGGCGCTTCGATAAGCACACCAAAAGAATAGGCCACTCCATAAGCGGCCAGATTGTATTTGGGATCTGCGAGTCTCGCAATGATGGCAGCAAGAAAGGGCCCTTCGGTGGCCATCATCAGCCATGTGGCTGCCAGTGGAACCCAGAAGATGAAGATTTTTTTGTATGTAAGATTTCCCCTTTCGTCGATCATAGCGTTCCAGTTTAAAAAGTTTGGATAAAAGAAGCAAATCCAGGATTTTTGGATTGAGTTAGAGTGGTTCTTGAAAATATGCCGAAGAAGATTATATATTTTTTTTGTATTTTTTAGCTGAATTGAAGGGAGAATTGTTTAATGGCAATCGATATGAACCTGGGTTTTTTGGACCTGTCTCTCCTTCCCGAAGCACATAGGCAAGTCCGTATATGTGCGTCGAATAGCTCCCTGCGCTCGCACCACAGATCAAACCGATCATATCGCCTCCACGGTCTGTGAAGATGAGAACTCCTTTCAATTACGGATTTCATTTTAAAATCCAGACAAATGCAGCGATCAATAATCCTACGGCCACCCAGGTAGCAAGAAATCCCAGCACACTAACAAGGCTGGGTTTTGTGATCTCAAAATCAGGATGTTTGATTAAAACGTTTCGCGGAGCAGGTTTTGTGCTTTCTGGAAGGGTGAGGGGTTCGACTTCCGGTTCATTCGGTTCCACGGGAGTCCGAATACATTCATACACGCGATCCAGCTTTTCTTTATCCTGTGGTTTTGTAAAAAGACTCACCCCCACCATGACAGCCAGCCCAACTGCCAAGTAAAGGATCATCTGCCATGGCAGAGAAAGTTGGCCTTCATAGAGCATGAAATCCGGAAGAAAACGAGCAAAATGAGCATTGAAGTCCCAGCCGATGAGATTGATCTTACTGGTGAAAAACCATACTGCAAAACTGCTTATGGTCGAAGCCCAGGCAGCTGCAGCAGTCGCTTTCCTCCAGAAAAAACTTAGCCATATGGCAATTCCCATCATAGCCTGCACTCTCCAGAAAATCTCTAAACCCTGTACGACACTCGAGAAACGGAACGCGAATATGATTCCAAAGGCAACAACAGCAACAGATGTGATTCTTCCTATCAGGATATAGTGCTTTTCGTCCCGATTTGGCTTGATTAGAGGTTTATAAATGTTTTCTGTAAACAGTGCGGCTGAGGAGACCATAAAGCAATCGCAGGAACTCATGACAGCTGCCAGCATGGAAGCAATAAAAAGCCCGACAAGACCCGGTGCTATCGCTGGCAGTAAATCATGTGCCATCAAACCATAAACATAATCTATATGGATAGTTTTACCCAGGTATAAACCTATTCCGCACAAACCTGTCAGAACCCATGAGATCGTGCAAATGCGTTTAAGCAGCATTCCGCCCACAAGCCCAATTCTTGCTTCCTGCTCAGTTTTGCCGGCACCGCACATGGCCATGGAATACGGAGCCGTCACCCAACCAATAAGTGCATTAAGAGCGATTATTATGACATAGAGTGTCGTGATCTCACCGGGAGTCACGATCTCGAAAATGGCCGGATTTTTAACAATGGCTTTTAATCCTCCCAGGCCTCCCACTGCTTTTAAAGCAAAAGGTAAAATCAGAAAAGAGAACATAATTGTTAAAATACCCTGAAAAAAGTCAGTTATAATGGCGGCATTCAATCCACCAGCCACACCATAAATCACAAACAGAACAGTCATCCCAAGTATGGCCAGAGCAGGGCTGATAACCCCACCTGTCACAGCCGTGATCACGGCGCTTGATGCCTTAAGAATGACACCGATGCTGACTGATAATTGTGCCATCCCGACCAGAGCAAAAAGGACTGCTACACTGCCTCCATAACGCTTGAACAGATAATCGGCTGTTGTGACCGCTCTCATACGCCTGAATAGGGGAGATAGTAACCAATAAAAAGGTGTTGAAAACAACCATAACCATTGATACCATATACCGGACGCTCCGGACTGATAAGTTTTTGCAGCGACTGTGACCGCCTGATCGGTATTGGTTCCTGTCCCAAATGTGAAAAACATCATCATGATCTTTCCGAATTTACGATCGCTGATAAAAAAGTTAGACGATGTCCTTACTTTTTTGGCAGACCAGACCCCCACCAGTGTTACACCGATCAGATACACAAGAACGACCAGCCAATCAAGAAACATCGTTGATATCCATCAGGAATTTCACCTGATCTTCAAAGCCGGTTAACTCCCATCGTGTCAAGGAAATAGGGATGATACCACCACCCATGAATTCATCAAAGAATTGTCGTATGGTGAAGTTTTTGCCCAACTGTCTCGAACGTTCGGCCATGAGTTGCTGCACCATATTTTTTCCGGCAATGTAGTTCGTGCTGTGTCCTGGTGCACGCAGGGTTTCTTCGATGTCCCACCAAACGGCGTCACCATCTGCATCGGCCCATGGATAGGGGAGCCCTTCTGAAAAATATTTTATTCCATCCGATAATGTGTACTCGTTGCAGTGCATTCGCAAATCCGACAATGCACGGGCCGTGCGGAAAGCCAACCAGATGTAGGTGATCTCTTTTGATCTAGGCCGTTCATCGAATAAACCTGCCTGCATGAGCCATTCTTCTATACCGAATGCCAATGCTTCGGACCTGGCTTCATGCATATCGAATAGGCGAATCTTACTGCGAATGGGCCGATCGTCGTGATTCTGATACCAGATTTTTCTGCCACCCACATAGTAATGGCCGAATATTACGTGGAGAACATTGGTCATCGGTTCACGATCATTGATCTGTTCGAAAAAACCACGATAGTTGGGCCTGAGGTAGGCGCTTTTTCCCCACATTCGCGGATATTGTTCAGGGGGGAGAGGCAGCAGATCCTCAGGGACAGTGATGATCTCTTGTTCACTAAGAAATTTCATGATCTTTGCCGCAGTTTCTTTCTGCCGTAGAAGATTTTCCTCTTTGCTCGATGTTAACTTAAAATCGGGAAGATTTCGGTTTTTGTGTTCTTCCAGCTTCAAAAAAGAAATGGCTCGATTGTATTCGCATTGAATCATTGCATGAAGTTCACCCCATGTATAAGGAATGAGATGGACATTCTTCATCCACCAGTTATAGTTTTCCTTCCCTACTCCAGCTTGTGCGGTCATCTTACTTTTGTTTGCGATAAGCCAGTCGCGATAATCCTCTGTGGCGGTCTTCGCCTGTTCGAGACTCGGGAGCAGCTCAGGAAGGTGTTTGGCAAACTGAAGCGCAAAGCCGTTTAGGAATTGAATGTCTTTTTCCTTCACACGGATAGCTATTGTAGCGAGATCTCCGGCTGCTTCGGTTAGATTTGCCTTTGCTTGGGTAAAGAGCTTTGGGATCGCCTGCAGCTTCATTCGGAAATCGGAGGCTCCGTCTTCCGATAGAGGAACTTCCGGTTTATACAATCCCCAGTCGGACAAACTCCTCGAGTGGTGGACAAGGAGCCGGGGATAGATGCCGTCTGTAAGATTGTAAAAACCGGGATCACGAGCCCATGGCCGAAGAACCCGGTGGTCGAATTCTACGCCGTTCATCTCCGCGCGAACCACATGGTAATCGACTTTCTGAGTGACATCCCACCCACCACTATCGATCGCAGCAAGACGCTCTTGAAGCCGTCTCACACCGCGATATTGTTCTTCCATTGCGGCGGCCGAAAAGTCAGGGACTCCGTCAACAACAGAAGGTTTTATGAACTCGCGAAACTCTTCGAACAAACTGACAAGGTCGGCATAATCACCAGATGATTTTTTCATTTACTCTTCTTGAATTTTTGGCAAAATAAAATGAGAAGGATATTTCCTTGAATGATGGATCGTATTCTCAGCTACGACCCATTCAGTTTCATCATAATTATTGCCTCCGGTGTTCAGATTTCGTTCGAACAATGGAAAATCGCTGCTTGACACTTGCACACGGATTTTATGTCCCTTTTTAAAGGTATTGCTGGTAGCATCCACATCTATTTGAATCTTATAAACTTCTCCCTTTTTCATCCAGACTTTTTTGGTGAATCCTTCTCTATATCTTGCACGTAAAATCCCCTGTTGTATATTGTAAGCTGTACCATCGGGATACACATCCACAAGTTTAGCGGTAAAATCTGTATCTTTCGCTGATGAAGACACATACAAAATAGCTGTTATCGGACCTGTTAATTCAATGTCTTTCTCTAATGCTGGTGTCGTATATACCAAAACATCATTACGAATTTCTACTTTAGCTTGATCAACAGCACCAGCCTTGGTGCCATATGAGGTGCCACGTTGACCTCCTACAGAGGGGACAGGATTACCCGGATCATAGATAAACCTATCGGAAGACTCTTTCTCTGGTCTTTTTGTGGAAAGCAATCCATCTCCATTCCTGCTATTAGCATGCCCATGGCTGTGGAGGTAATACTTGGTATATTGAGTTTCCGGCAAGGGCCAAACGTCTGCTGAATGCCATTCATTACTCCCCATCGTATAATACTGCACTTTAGGCATGTTCGTAATTCCGTTTTCTATTCCCTTTAGCCAGTAATCAAACCACTTGAGATAAATTCCATTCCAATCTTTTCTTGCATCTCCGACATCACGATCACCAACAATTGTGTGCTCTTTGGCACGCTCGAAGCCGCAATGCGTTGTAGGCGCAATAATCACAAACTGATTATTAGCGGAAGTCTCTGAAACAGAATTTTTCCTAAAATAATTGAATTCAAAAATAGTCTCTTCAACACTCGGGTCATACCACGTGCTCATATGCAGCGCCGGGACATCAATTTTTTCCGTACCGTCATAATATCCCATCACATCGTGCCACCATGGATCGCCAAAATCCGTTGTGATCAATTTGCGAAAATCATTTGGAGGCGCTCCCACCCTATCCATGATGTCAACAATTGGCAGAGTCCAATTGATTTTTTCCCAGTCAACTTCAGGAGCTTTACTCACACTTGGCTCGTAGAATTTACGTATCTCGCGGACCTCGGAATCCGAAAGACCGGGCGGCGGTTTGAGAGAGTATTTACTGCCAGATTCAAAATACCATGGTAGGGTCGCAGCAAAATCAAGAACACCCCCTTTGAAACCGGTCCAATACCTGTAACGACCATTTGCTGCGCCAATCATTGGACCATTCTGCGGTATCATGCACGTAAGATTCGGAGCCCTTAACGGAGCTTGTGCGGCTTGAACTTCGCCTGGATACGAACAGCCAATAGTGCCGACTTTGCCATTACTCCAGGGTTGTTTAGAAATCCATTGCACCGCGTCGTAGCCATCCTCGGCCTCATGTCCTGCGGGGGGGGAATAGATGCCTTCGGACTCAAATTTTCCTCGACAATCCTGTACGGCAACAACAAAGCCCTGAGAAGCAAACATATAGGCTTGCCCTCTCTTCTCGCTCTCTCTGAAGCTGTTCTTATTGTAGGGAGTGCGTATGAGAACAGTCGGTAGCTTCTCATCTGAAATTTCAGGAAAATATAGGTCAGTCGATAGTCTTACCCCATCTCTCATGGGAACCATACGGCTTTTTTTTAACCGCACCTCATATTTAGGTTCTGGCACATCTTTTTGGTTTACTTTAATCGCAGAGCTTCGCGGCACAATAAAGAAAGAAAAAAAAATCAAAAATACCATCCAAAGCTTGATTTTTTTGAACACTTTCATCCCTCCTTGTATTAATTTAATGATTTGCGGATCTTTATTTAATTATATGGATCTCACGGGGTGGTGGAAAGAAATACTCGACTCCACTTTCGGTAGCAATCGCACCGTCATGCAACTGTATGGATAAATATTTCCCTTCACCCCATTCAGGCATTGGCACATAGACCCAGTATTCAAAATAGAAGTGGTGATTTAAAGGGAGTGTCATATCCCGCTGCCAATCAGGACCTAAAGGACCGATCCTGGGGGCATAAATTCCTGCGCCTGCGGCATGCATGTCGAGAGGAACCTGGGTCTTTTCAAGATCCAGATCCTTGTTATATATTTGTCTGTTTACATAGATAAACCCAGCTTCATCAATTTTTCGTTTAAGGATTTCAAATGTTTCTCCAGCAGTACGCCCTGCCTTGACGTTGTCTTCGATAATTTTACGGACTTTCAGTGCATCTGCCCAAGCCTTTTTGACCTTTGGAGGCAGTTCTGTCTCTCCTTTACGAAGCACATAACCATATTCAAACGCGACCTCATATAAGTTCCCGAACTTCCAGTCAGGATCCAGATAACAGCCGCTTTGGCAACCACCTTGTAGACAAATCAGGTCACCTCTCTGGAGCACATAGTCATCTCTTTCTCTATTTCCGTTCTTATCCACAACAGAACGACTCCCTTCAAGATCGCTGAATTTGGTTACACCCGGCACGATTTGATCAAACTGTCTCTCGAAAGATTCTGCAATCATCTTACGCATTTTCTTAAATAGCACAATTTCGCCCTTCACCGGTCTCGATAAAAAATCCGTGATCACATATTCAGCAGAGACGATTCTCTTGGTGTATTTATCACCGAGAGCTTTGACCAGCAGGTTGTAGTCTGTATACGAAAGGCCGTCGGATCGCAATCGGGGAATTTCGTACAAAACGGGAGAGCCTAGCTTATCCAGGTAATTGACACCGATACGTTTGGGATCGCGTTCAGCAACATATTTACCGACGCCTTTAAATCTGAAGTCTAACTCTGTTTTTGATCCTCCCGGCCATTCGGTCCCGCCCTTTCTATAAAAAACCCCTAAAGGCATCCTGTATTCTGGTAAAGCTGTTAAAGGAATTCTGATTTCTGGTTGAGCAACTAGATCGTAGGCACCGCATTCTCGGACCAAATCAGCACTTTGCCCGAAAACTGCCCGCTCGATTCTGTCACCGCGGTCCGTAAAGATGAAAACCCCGGAGTCGCTTCCCAAGTTAGATGAAAGGGGATCGGGATTTCCCTCTCTCAATACATGAATCCACATGTCGATATTGTTCTCCCGCATGACTTGAGGCAGGATGAGGTCAAACTTATCCCGGCGGATCTGATTCATCAATTCCTTTAGATCGCCTTCTTCCTTGATCTGTGCATCTAATCCCTGAACAAGGAAAAGCAAACAAAAGAAAAAGAGAAGAATTCGTACTTTATTCACGATTTTACCTCCTTATCCAAATTTCCGTCCCATCTTCACCGAAAACTCACTTAAACACTCCTTCGGTGCTGTAAACTGTTCCTTTGGAAATTGTAAATCTCACTCCATCAACCGTTCCTTTCCGCTCGACAGTAATTGCCAACTCGAGTTCCCATTGCCCGGGTGCATAATCATACGGTCCAAAAGATGTCGTGGTCGCCGGGAATTGATCAGACTTTGTTAGACCTGGTCCAGCAAAGTACACACCAATATTTTGTGCTATAGGATCAGTGTCCCATTTAAAAGTAATCGGGCTGGTCATGGGTTGAGTCACGTCCGGCTCTTTGAAACCGTTGTTTTTCGGAAATGGCAAAGGATCATCAGAGCCGGGCTCCCCATACCACAGCTCAATCTGGTCGCTTCCGTTTTCATACTGCGCTGTGATCGTATACATTCCGTCTCCAAAAAGCTCGTATGCTAAATTTGCTATAGCGGCTAATGTCCAGACACTTTCATTACCTTCCAGTTCAAAATCACGGATCACTTCTATACCATACTCTGGATCTTTCTGGTCAATAGCTCCATTGTCATCTCGTTCACATGTAAAAGATGCTCCGGAAGGAGTTGTAACTGTTATAGATTGCACCTGTACTCCAGTATCTTCTTTTGTCCTGACCGATACCCGCAGATCGTAGTCGCTGATTTTGGAGCCATCCAGTAGATTAAGTTTCGTATTGGTTGTTCCCAAATCGATACTTGAAATAGCAGATACATCTTTTATCTCCTTTTTTACTCCCAAACATGCGGAGATCAAGATAAACGGCAGTACCATCAACGGCTTGATTTGCTTGAACATTTTTATGCCTCCTTGTTTAAACATGAATAATCCAGGCTAGCTGAACGATTTGCGAATCTTTATCTAATAATATAAATCCCTTTGGCAGGGGGATAGGGAAACTCAACTCCATCTTCGGTGACTATCGCACCGTCATGGAGACAAGCATATAAATGTTTTCCTTTACCCAATTTAGGTACTGGCATATGGACCATGTATTCAAAAGCAAAGGTATGATTGACTTGAATCTTCCTATTCCGATGCCACTTAGGACCCATAGGAGAAATTCTGGGGGAAAGCACTCCTTTTCCCATAGCATGCAAGTCGAGGTGAACCTGGGTTTTTTTGGGATCTGCATTTCTGTCATATTCATCCCTATCGATATAAACATATCCTGCTTCTTCTAGTTTATGTATGAGAATCTTCAGCGTTTCTCCCGCCGTAGGACCAACCTTGATGTTTTTTTGTAAAATTTCCCGAATTTTCAGAATATCTTTCCAGAGTTTCTGGACTTCCGGAGGAAGTTCCGTTTCTCCTTCCCGCAGCACATAGCCGGTTCCGCCAGTGTCTGCATCCATGATCCTGAGCATATCACCGGCGCCGTGGAGTATACCAACCAGGTCGCCTCTCTGGATCACATAGTCGTCATTGGCGTGTTCATTTCCGTCCAGATCCCTGACAAAAACGTTCTGCTCAAGATCCCTCAATTTGGTTACACCCGGCACAATTTTATCAAAATTTCTATGCAGATATTCTGTTGCTCTAATACCCATCAGGCTGTGATATTCTATTTCTTTCTGCACCCTTCTCGATAAGTAATCTAATATCAGATATTCAGCCGATACCATCCTCTTTGTATACTTATCACCTAAAGCTTTTACTAATAAGAGGTAGTCAGTATGCGAAATGCCATCGGTAAGCGCCCTCACTTCTGAGCCTTCTGCAAGTGACAGCTTTTCCGAGTAATTGACAGCGATTCTTTGGGGATTACGTTCGGCAACAAATTCGCCAAGGCCCATAAATCTTAAATCCAATTCCGTTTCTGGGGCTTTGTCCGGATCTTTGGGCACATAATAGTTCTGTTGATCGAGATCTTCGGCTTTGTTGCCGATGATGTCGTATGCGCCTGGATCTACAACTTCACGCCCGAATTTAAAAACAACCCGTTCGATCCTTTTTTTGCTGCGGTCTGTAAAGATAAAAACTGCGGAGTTGCTGCCGAATTCATAGGCAAGGGGATCAGTCGCCCACGGTCGAATCACGTGGATCCACATGTCGATCTTATTTTTCCGCATGACCTGAGGCAGGTAGATGTCAAACTTATCCCGGCGAATCTTATTCATTAACTCCACCGTATCTTCTGGTTCTCGCTTCTGAGCCTGGAGCCCCTGGACAAGGAAAATAATGCTATAAATTGTGAAAAAAATCTTTACTTTACTCACGATTTTACCTCCTATATTAATGATCTCGAATACGTTGTTAATGTATTATCATTATCTCATCGTGCCAAGGATAGAGCGCCTCGACTCCCTTTTCGGTGACGATCGAATTGTCTTCGTAACTGATGCTCACCCGTTTTCCCCACTCTGGAATCCATGTGTGGACCATGAACTCGAATGCAAAGATGTAGTTCTGCTGAACCATAAGGTGAGCCCGTCCTTTTCGCCACGGGGCTATCGACGGGCCCGCCGTAACATCGCCGACACTGGTGTTCCCGGTGGCATGGAAGTCGATGGAAAAGCCGGATTTATCTGAATCTCCGAGTGCGTCCATCATATCCCTGTACTGCGATGAGATATCGTCGGAAGGCGTATGGACAAAACCGCCTGCTTCGAGTGCTCGAACAATTGCCTTGAGCGATTCACCTGCAGTACGGCCTATTTTGAAAGTCTTACGGACAATCTCACGCGCTTTGATCGTGCGGTTCCACGCATGTTTGAGACCTTTTGGAATATCGATCTCGCCTTCCATCAGGATATAAGCGTTACGCTTGAAGTCTGTTCCGAAGTTCAAGTATCCGATACCCATGTCCCAAGAAATGTAATCGCCACGCTGAAAGACATACCCCGGTTTCCGGGTCTCTGTACGGTTTGATACTTCAGAATGAGATACTCCCGGCATGTACGGAAGATGTAAGGTCGCAGCTTCATACGATGGGGGTATTCCTTGTTCCAGAAGCTGATCCTGTGCCCACCAGCCAACCCCTTCTCGTGACGTTACACCTGGCTGAATTCTCCTGAGACCCGCATCCATAACCTGTCTTTGAATTTCGCAAGCATTTGCGAATGCGATGAGCTCCCGCTGAACCCTTCTCACACGAAAATCGGTTATGACATTCTCTGCAGAAATAAGCCTGCTCGTATATTTCTCACCTAATGTCTTGGTCATCTTCAAATATGCTGTATGCGAAAGACCGTTGGCTATGGGAAGCGAGGCCGACATGTTGACAGCTATCACTTTGGGATCCCGTTCCTCCACAAATTTCCGCAGGTTTTCTCCCGAGCCGATAATATCGTAGAGACCATCTTGGTCTTCGCCGCCTAGGATTGCCCGCTCGATCCTGTCACCACCCCGGTCGGTAAAAATGTAGTAGCCGATGGGTTCCCACGCTCTATATTCAAACCATCCCCCTAAGTCCAGGGCGAGAGGATCCTTTTTTCCGCTCTCCACGACATGAATCCACATGTCAACATTGTTATCCCTCATTGCCCCGGGAAGAACGAGGTCCAATTTTTCATGCCGTATGAGTCTCAGCATCTCATACCTTTGTTTTGATTTCTGCCCGTATGCATAGTATACAGAAAGAAAAACAATAAGCGTGAAAAATAAGATCAGGACACTTTTTTTACTCATAACGTCATCTCCCACCGGATCAGAGACATTGGGATCATGCCAGATGCAAGATACTCATCCATAAACCGGCGCAGATTGAATGCATTCCCAAGCTGCTTGGCTCTGTCTCTGATGAGCTTCATGAACTGGACTTTACCCACGACCATTCCCATATGCCAACCCACATAGCGCAGGGTTGTTTGCATTTCATAATGCAAGTGGGGGCTGTCTTTGAGCAGCTCTCCATGCGGCGCACACTTGACTGCAAAGTCCATGGCTTCTTCCAACGTAAACTCATGACTGTGCATTCTCAGGTCTGCAAGGGCTCGGCAAGTCCGGAATGCAGCCTGCTCGTAGACGATCTCTCTCCCCCTGCGTGGTCGTGTATCAAGATATCCAGCGTGCATCAACAACTCCTCCAGAGCGAAAGCAAATCCTTCAGACCTAATCCAGTCTATTTCATAAAGGCGTTGGGCTCCTCGGATGGGACGATTATCACGCTGATGCCTCAAGTTGTCAAAAAAGTGACCGACACATTCATGTGTTTCTTCGGGAAGCGACTCTCGATGGGAAAAATTAAAAAAGTAGTCGTGACGCTCCGGCCATGGGCTATCAAATTCGTGCCCTGTGCCAAAATAATCATCTGTCAATAGATAATCTTGAACTGTAAAAATTTCCTCTTCTCTGAGGAATTTCATGACATGTTCCAGGGAATCTTTGACGCTTTGTTTGTATTCCTCCTGGGAGGATACAGGTTTGAGAGGGGGGAGCTTGCGGTTTCCGTTCTCTTCGATCCACTTGCCATAGCCCTCCACAGCTTCCTGAGCTCGTGTGGCTTCCTCTGCCAAATCCGGATGATACTCGGCCAGTAAATCTGCAAGGTTATGGTAACCTTCACTTTCCTCCTTTGCACTCCTAACGGCCATAATTGCAAAATCTTTTACGCCTTCGGCAAGATTTTGCTTGGCCTGTTCATATATCTTTGGGATGATCCTTAGCTGCTGTCTGAATTCATGTTGCTTTTCCTCGGGAAGGGGTAGGTTATCAGGAATCCGAAGGCCGATATCGATGACAGGTCCGGCTCCTCCCTGGGATGGAAGATAAAAACAGGGATCGCGGGACCAGGGCCGAAGAACTCGATGGTAAAATTCCAGTCCGTTCATTTCTGCTCGAACCAAATGATAATCCACTTGTTGGGAGACCGGCCATGCGCTTATGTCCATGGCTGCCAACCGGCCTTGTAGCTGCTTAAGGCCCAGTCTCTGCTCTTCCATGGCTGGGGCCGTATAATCAGGGATGCCATCAACAATTTTTGGTTTTTGGAACTCCCGAAATTCTTGAAAGAGTGCAACGAGGTCATCGTAGTTCTGACTGCGTGTATTTGTTGAGTTTTTTTCTGATCTGCATGTTTTCCTTTTTTTTGCATGGAAGCGAATGGAGCATTGTCTTCAAGATTTGTGGCTACTATACAGACGATTATCTCAGAGCCTGAATCACGTGCTGTGCTCATGATGTCAGTAAGATTCCTCTCGAAGTGGGAATATACCTTAAAAGGATTTCGGGCCATTTGAGGTGAGAAAAAACGCCAGCCAAATCTTTGATTGCTCAAAAAAGTTTTGTTGTTTCTTTTTTTGATGAAATAATTTGAGGGATAACCGAATCCAGCTAAATGCAGTCCTAATCCCATCCCTAAAAACAGCAGAAAGGGAACAATAGTTATTGAAACGATAGCATACAGCCACCTTCGGCGTTTTCTGATGGTTGCCTGGGAGGTTTTGTTCATTTACTACCTAATATCATAGAGAAATATTGCCGTCAAACCGGGAAAAATCGAGAAGAAAACATATACAAACAAAGAATTGCCACTTTTGATTTTTGTGGAACTATCTGCTTAACAAATATACCATGGTCATTAATGATACTAATACAAAGAAAATAGGCAGAAAAGGAGGTGATAATCAGTGGTGAAAGCTTAGATTTCTGCGTGCTTGAATTTGGGTGGTCCTATCGTCAAAGATAAACTGTGGTTTTACACTAGCGGAAGATATTCCTGTGATTGATGTCGCTTTAGGATTTGATTTGAGAGCGGAAAAGTTCTTTATGTTTGTGGACATGAGACTTGGCATACAGTCCGCGAAGTGGAAACTTACTGTGATCGGTGGATTCAAGGCCCAAGAAGTTTCAAGTTCAATCTGTGGCCATCATCAGCCATGTGGCTGCTATTTTCATCGTTCGTGGCGCTTAAGTTTAAAGAGTTTTTACGGAAGAAGTAATCCATTTATTAACTCAAAACGGGATTTTGATATAATTTTGCTGGATTTAATATGATTTAGTTGAAATGTGTCCAATTTTCGAATAAAATCATAGGCTTAAAAGACAATTTATTAGAATGTCACATACCCAAGGCCATACTGATAACATGAAATATCGAACCATAATTGTTTTCCTTTTTGTAACGTTTTTTCTTCCCGTTTGCTGTAAGGAATCTGCGAAGGCCTCCAAGTTGAACGGCCAGAAAAAGAAAAAGATTGTTCTCAAAGTGGCCCACAACGGGACAGAAAATCATCCTTTCCAAGCGGGTTTCGAAGAATTCAAACAAGTCCTGGCTGCCGAGACCGACGGGCTTGTTGATGTCCAGATATTTCCAAACGCCCAGCTTGGCAGTGAGGAAGAAACAAGCCAAATGGTTAAGCTGGGATTAATTGCGGCATCTGCTTCGAGCACGGCCGGGGGATTATCGACATCTGTTCCCGAAGCTGAGCTTTTCAACCTGCCTTTCATTTTCCGCGATCTTGACCATTGTTATAAGGTTCTTGATGGCCCCACTGGACAGTGGTTGGCAAAGCTTGTCGAGGATAAACTCAATTGTATTGTGCTCGGCTACTGGTTTTCCGGAATCCGGAATGTCTGGAATTCAAAAAAGCCTATTCTCAAGCCAGATGATTTAAAAGGGATTAAAATCAGGGTGATGTCCAGCCCTATTCTCATTGAAACTTTTAATACGTTGGGAGCGCAGGCAACTCCCATGGCCTTCGGTGAGCTTTATTCAGCTCTTCAGATGGGAGTGGTTGATGGGGCGGAAACAGATCATTTAGACCTTTTGTATGAAAAATTCTACGAAGTAACAAAATATGTGTCTTACACAAATCACATGTTTTTGGTCATTGCCCTGATCTTCAGCAAAAAAATGTACAATAAGCTTCCGCCAGATATTCAAGCTGCTGTTTTGAAAGCAGGGCAGGCTTCTGTTGCGGCAGAACGGGAGGCGATGGATGTTTTGACGACTTCTGCTCTTGCAGAATTGAAGAACTTAGGACTGGAGTTTTACGAAGTGGACAAAAACCTTTTCAAAGAAAAAGTGGAGCAGGTGTACAGAAAGAATGCAGATAGAGTGGGAGGAATGGCGAAAATCGAAGAAGTTATAAAACAATAGCGGAATATCATGGAAGATTTAAAAAAAGAAAACAAAAAAAAATTCACACAAATCCTAAAACAGCCTCTTGAGCTATCTCTGTGTGTGATTCTTGTGGCGATCGTATTGGTGACGTTCACTCAAGTTCTTTTCCGGTATATTTTCCACCTATCTCTGGCGTGGTCCGAAGAACTGGCAAGGTATTTATTCTTGTGGCTTGCAGCACTTTCCGCGGCTTATGCGTTTAAAACAAAATCTCATTTTGCTTTGACATTTTTGGTAGACCGATTAGAAAAAAAACTCCAGAACATGATCGGGACTTTGGTTGTTTTTGCAGTCTCGCTGTTTCTTGCTATTTTCATCTGGAAGTCTGTGGAGTACACAATTGGCATGTCAAAGCAGGTATCGCCAAGTATACAAATGTCCATGGCCGTGCCCTATTCTTCTGTTGTCGTTGGCGGCATCCTCATGCTTTATTATGTCCTTCGTAACTGGTGGTTCGATATTCACAGCAAAAAAAAGGAGACAATCGCCTCTAACTAGGATAATAAATGGGTTTGGTTATCATTATCGTCTTTTTTTCATCGTTGCTTCTTGCTGTACCCATTGGAATTTCCTTGGGCATCACAGCCCTCGCCGGCCTGATAGCCATATCTTTTGACCCCAATTTTTTTATCTTTCTTCCCCAAAAATTTATCGCGGGGCTTGATTCTTTTCCTCTATTGGCCATTCCCTTTTTCATTTTGGCAGGCTCGATCATGTCCCACGGGGGAATTGCGCGTCGAATTGTTGACCTGACACTTGTTTTTTTCGGGCGTGTTCGGGGAGGGCTCGGGATTGTTGTTACCATGTCCACCTTCTTTTTTGGGGCGATTTGCGGTTCTGGAAGTGCAAAAACAGCTGCTGTTGGTTCTGTGATGTTCCCTGAAATGAAGAGGAACAAATATCCTTCCGATTTTGCAACCGCTCTTTTTGCCTCTGCCGGTGGAGCCTCTTCGCTTGTGCCGCCATCGATCGATCTTATCATAATTGGAGTTGTGGCAAATATCTCTGTTGGCGGGATGTTTGCAGCCGGAATTCTTCCTTCGGTTGTCAATGCCTTTGCCCTAGTCATGCTGGCTTATTTCATGGCCAGAAAGCTCAAACTTCCCCTCGCGCCACAGATTGCCTGGAAACAAAAACTCAAGATCATTCGCGACGGCATTCTTCCGATGCTGATGATCGTGATTGTCCTTGGGGGAATTTATGGAGGAATCTTCACTCCCACCGAAGCAGCTGCTGTGGCTGTGATCTATGGATTCTGTCTGTCCTTCTTTATTTATAAAGAACTCAAGCTGTCCGACCTTAAAAAAGCGCTTTTGCAAACCGCTTCCTTGTCAGGAGTCGTGTTGATTGTGCTGGGGACGGCTTCCATGCTCTCCTTTGTGATGACATTTGATCGAATTCCTCATCAAATCGCTGAAGTCATCACGCAGTATGCTTCCAACTGGATCGTGTTTGTCTTATTTGTCAATATTGTGTTCCTGATCCTCGGGATGGTGATGGATGCGTTGCCCGCGATTATCGTATTGCTTCCCATCATAGTCCCTGTTGCTGTTTCTTTTGGAATGGAGCCCGTCCATCTTGGCATCCTTGTCGAGGCCAATGTTGGGTTAGGCATGATCACTCCGCCTGTTGGTATCTGTTTGTATGTGGCCTGCGGGATCAGTAAAATTCCGTTAGAAAAGAGCATTAAGATGTTACTTCCTTTTTTATTGGTGCTTGCTTTGACAACCCTAATTATCAGTTATGTCCCTGATATCACGTTGTTTTTACCCCGATTACTCGGATTTGTTTCCTAAGTTAGATAGATTTGTAAATGGATTTACGATGTTTTATAAAAGATCTAAAAATTTCATTTCATAAAAGGAGAACATTGAAATGGCAAAAATTGTGAATTCCTGGAACGAGTGGGATCCATTGAAACGTGTGATTGTGGGAAAACCAGAGGGCACCAATATTCCTGCGCCTGAACCAGCTTGGTGGTATGACCGCCCGGAAGGAGGGTATCCCTTGGGATCGTTTGGCCCATTCCCTCAGGAGATGTATGAAAAGGCCAATGAACAGATGGATTATTTCGTAAAGCTGATGGAAAAACGCGGCATTATTGTTGACCGAGTGGAGCTTCATCCTTCCATGCTTGACCGGCGGCCTGTCTCCACGCCGGATTGGACACAGCTCAACCAACACGGTGTTAACAATGTCCGGGATGTCTTCCTGCCTATCGGGAATGAGATTATGGAAGCGACAACGTGCCGCCGGTCCCGTTGGTATGAATATCTGAATTTGCGGCCGATTTTTGAGCGATATTTCGAGGAGGATCCCGAATTTTTGCACACGGCAGCACCAAAGCCCAGGCTCACAGATGAATCTTACGAAAAGAATTTCTTCCACAATTTATTCCATGTCTGGACCGATGAAGAAAAACTGAAGCGCGTACATGAGTGGAAGTACCAACTAACGGAAAAGGAACCTCTTTGGGATGCTGCGGATGCCGCGCGCTGCGGAAAGGACATCTTCTGGCAGTGCTCCTGTGTAACGAACCGCAAAGGGATGAATTGGCTGAGGCGCTACTTCGGGGCAAAAGGGATTCGAGTTCACCCTGTTTTGTTCGACAACAACTTTCACCCGTGGCACATCGATGTAAATTGGCTGCCGCTGCGGCCGGGATTGGGAGTCTATAATCCAGAGTGGTATCCGATGACGGAAGAATTTAAAAAATTGATGAAAATGAATGACTGGGAATTGATTCCTGCGGCAAAGCCTGTCTATGTTCATAAAAATCTGTGTTATCTCACGGGATTGTATGAAAGCCGATCCTGGATTTCGATGAACACTTTCTCACTTGGGCCCAACACAGTCTGCGTGGAATCCCACGAGACCGCGTATATGGAACAATTGGATAAGCTAGGATTTGAAGTGGTTCCGATTCCGTACGAAGCTGTAATCCCGTTTGGTGGTGCTCTTCACTGTACAACGTTGGATGTATCACGAGAGGGAACCTTTGAGGACTATTTCCCGAAACAGATCCCGGGTTATTAACCTGAATTGTTCATGAACATGGCAAATTTCCGGTAACGTGCTCCTTGATTCTAAGCTCTGGATTGATCGAGCGCGCCGAAAAAAAACTGATTTATAGGGGAGTATAGGGCCTAATATCGAAGAAGGAATGAGATTTTTCAAAAACCGCATCACTCTTTAGTTGCCTAATGCTCTTCGCAATGGTATATAGCAATTTGAGAAAGTACTATTTGCTCATTCTTGAAAGAGGATCAATATGAATTTCAAAGGGCGAGATATTGTTTCCATTCGAGATTTTACAAAAAAGGATTTGATCCATGTCCTGAATGTTGCCAGAGAAATGGAGAAGGACATGCCTCAGCTTCTTGCAGGCAAAATATTGGCGACTTTGTTTTTTGAACCTTCCACACGAACTCGTTTGAGCTTTGAGAGCGCGATGTGTCGATTGGGTGGCAAAACAATAGGATTTTCAGATGAAAAGGTTTCTTCGGTTAAAAAAGGAGAAACGATTTGGGATACAGCAAAAATGGCTGAGCGGTATAGTGATGTTATTGTCATTAGAAGTCCGATAGAGGGGTCGGCAAGGTTGGCTGCAGAGGCGACATCTGTTCCGGTCATCAATGGCGGTGATGGTGCAAACCAGCATCCCACTCAGACGCTTCTTGATTTGTATACGATTCAGAAAGCGAAAAAAAATATAAATAGTTTAAAAATCGGATTCTTGGGGGACCTAAAATACGGGAGAACAGTCCACAGTTTGGCCATAGCTTTGAGTCACTGGAAAGTGGATCTGTATTTCATTGCCCCGGATGCGCTGCAAATGCCAGATCAGTATCTGAAAGATCTCCAGGAGATAGAGATCAAGTGTTCCCAGACAGACGATGTGTTTGCGGTAAGTAAAAACTTGGATATCCTTTATGTTACCAGGATCCAACGAGAGAGATTTCCCGATCCAATGGAATATGAAAAATACAAAAATGCCTATCGTCTGGATCAGTCATTGTTGAGCCATATAAAAGATGATTTGAAAATCATGCATCCCCTGCCTAGAGTGGGTGAGATAAGTCCTGAATTGGATGAAACAAAACATGCGATTTATTTCGAACAAGCTGGCAACGGCGTAACAGTGAGGAAGGCTCTGTTGGCGCTTGTTTTGGGAAAGGTGGACTGAATGGCAGGGTTATGGAAACGGGAGCTGAAGCATGCCAGAGGCCATCAGGGATTTACTATCAAAAAAAGAAACAACTGTGTCGGAGGTCAATTATGGAATATCGAAATTTAGGGCGAACGGGAGTGAAGGTCTCTCCCCTTTGTTTTGGAACAGACTGTTTTGCAGATCCGGTGCCGGAAAAGGAATGTGCGGCCATGATGAATCGTGCGATTGAGGCGGGGATCAACCTTTTCGACACAGGAGATTCTTACGCAGAGGGAGAAGGCGAACGCATAATCGGCCGGACACTGAAAGACAACGGAATGCGGCATTCTGTATTGCTGGCCACTAAATGTGATCATGGACAGCGTAAACCTGGGTTGACACTTGACGAATATGTCCCTGAGTTGGGCCCCAACCAGAGCGGCCCCACGCGTTTAAACATAATGCGGGCGATTGAAGGATCTTTGAAACGTTTTCAGACGAACTATATCGATCTCTACCAGATCCATCGTCAGGATTTGGATGTGCACATTGAAGAGACCTTGAGCGCAGTGACGGATTTAGTGCGTCAGGGTAAAATCCGCTACGTGGGTCTCTCGACATTTCCCGCATGGGCCGTGATGGAAGCGATCCTTCTCGCTGAATTTAAGGGATATGTGCGCATCTCGGCAGAACAGCCGCCGTATAACCTTCTAGACCGTCGAATTGAGAATGAATTGCTGCCGATGGCTCAGAAGTACGGCCTGGGAATCATCACATGGTCGCCCCTTGCTATGGGCATTTTGGCAGGTGTGTATGATAAGGAAGACGAATACCCTCCTGGTTCACGAGCCGCACTGCGGGGAGGATTTTATGCGGATCGTGTGACAGCAAAAGGCATCGATGTGGGGAAAAAGTTATCAGCATTGGCGAAAGAGGCAGGCATAAAATCGGCTCAGTTAGCTGTCCTGTGGTGCAAGGATCAGCCGGATATTACAGCCCCGCTGATTGGCCCCAGGAGGATGGAACATCTCGAAGAGTTAATCCCCGTCTTGGATATGACCCTATCTGATGATTTAAGAGAGGCCTGTGACAATCTGGTTCCTCCCGGCAGCAATGTGGCGAATTTCCACAATACAGCCGGTTGGATGAAAGCTCGGGTTATCTAACAGGAATCCTTGCCTCCCGACTTTATCGGGTTTCCTCGAAGAACGATTCGGGAAGGCTGGGTTGAATTTAGAGCTTACCTGTACAAAATGAAGAAGAATCGACTTCTTTTCTTTGTTTTTCAATGTTACATTGAAGAAATTTCAGTTTTATATATATTATGGTTTCAATGAAAACCAGAGGGTGAATTGATATGAAAAAAAGAGAGAGGAAAATTCCGGCAATAAAAGATGGCTCTGTGATCGATCATATTCCCAGTCGTGATACTTTCAGGATCATGCGGATTTTAGATCCACAAGAATTTATTCATCCGATAACCGTAACTTTAAATTTGGAAAGCAAAAAGATGGGGAAAAAGGGTGTGATCAAAATAGACAATCGCTTTTTAACAAAAAAAGAAGTGAATAAGATTGCCATACTTGCTCCCAGCGCAACGGTGAGTATCATAAAAAATTACAAAATCGAGGAGAAAATCGAAGTTGAAATACCTGAAGAATTGGTGGGAATTATCAACTGTTCAAATCCAATGTGTGTGACGAATAGAGAAAAAGTGGATACAAAATTCAGAGTCATAAGAGATGAACCATTAGAGGCGAAATGCCTGTATTGTGAAAGAGTGTATGGAAAGGAAGATCTGGAAATCAAAAGAAAATAATATGGAGACATGAAAACAATCAATATTATCCTGCTGGGATAATGATGTAAGATTCTCGCTTTCGTTAATTTGTTTCCGGATAAAGCAGCGCATTGAGCAGGAATTTGTATGTTCCATGAGATTGAGCTCTGTGCTGACACGGGAAGCCGATCAGAATGATGTGCCCTTTTTTTTGCTGGATATCAACCACTGCGGCTTTGCGTGCAATCACATCTTCCCCGAATAGCCACCCGCTCAAAAGAATGTCATTTTCAGGAAATCTAGCCACGACTTTCCTATCCCATCCCTCAGAGGGGACTCGTGTGCGAAGAGCCATGCTTTGATAAAACATAACTGCAGCTTCTCTTGGCATTCCGTATCCAATAGGGGATTTGTTATCGACTTCGACTCTTAAGATGGAACCAGGGCAGAAAAATTCGCTCCGGTCAACTTTCTCCAGGGCATTCCCAGCAGGGACTTGGAACTCCTGGAAAACCAATCCGCAGGCACCGTTGAGAGTAACAACAATACCTCCTTGTTCGATAAAGGACTTCAACTCTTCGACTCCTTCCTTTCCGATGCCACCTTCATACTCAGGAGGAATGCCTTCATTTGACCTTCTATCGCGTGAGGATAGGCTTCGCCTTCCTTGTATGATGATTGCACCATTCTCATCTGCAAAGATGATCACATCAAACTTTGCTCTCAGGCTGACTTTCCTTTTATCTGTCTTTTTAAAATCCTTATTGTGAAGTGTCGTGTAAGGGATACCCAAATCATCAAAAACATATCGTGTCCAACCTTCATCCATGTTAGATCTCCATGACTGATAGAGCCCGATTCGATGCCTCTTGACTGGAGCTTTTGGGATTTCAGTGATGTTTTCGAGTGTATTGGCTTTAACATGCCATTTTTCCAAAAAACCAGGAAGGATCTTTTGGACCTCTGAGGTGTTTTTAGTGATAAAACTTCCTGGAGCCGCTTCAAATCCTTCACCTTTGACAATGTCCTTGGTACGGTAGATTTCAACGTTATCTTTAAGAAGGGAGAAAACGACTGAATAGGAAGAATTAAGTCGGGAATCAAGGATGATAAATGATGCAGTCTCTTGGGGTGGTGTTATGGAAGGGTATGTAACTTTATCCAGTTTTACAAGATTTGCCTTAAAGGGATTATTGATTTGAACACATTTAACTCCCATCTGTAATGGAAGAGTCCAGCCTGCATTGTCGTAAAGCAGTGGAATAAATGGGCCGTTAGGATATTGGCGGAGCGGATCTGGATGATTTTGTTTTTCGAGTAAAGCTTGCACATAAGGCCTGTAAGGCTGAGACGTCAGGATCACAAAAGAGCCAACAGGATAGACTTTATCGCCAACAATGAGGTCTTCTTCAGCTTGATGGATTTCTGCACCAGCGAACATTAGGGTGTCGAGCATTCTAAGTGTGGTGGGGTAATCGTTTTGCTTTTTGGGAATGACAAAGGCATAGGGTTGCCCTTCCTCCCTTTTTTCGATGGAGTCCTTGCACATTTTGTAAAAGTTGTACAAAAATTCTTGCTTGTGAAGATAGGCTGTTTTAATCAGACTCATGGACAAGGTTAACTCGTAATCCACAATGTCTCTCAGCCTCCACCAGCCACCAGGCCATGGGTCCGGAAACTCCATGCTTTTTTCGATATATGATTCTGATATTTCCGAGAAGTCAATATTAATTGGGCTGGCTACCTTGACAGACGCCGCTTCGCTGAGCAGACATATGGTGTTGTGAAACCAAGGAGTGTTATCACAGGCACCATCCCACCATCCAGCAAATTCGTGTCCGTACTGGACACCTTTAAAGCCATTCTTCTGGAGGTCATAGGCCATATTCATGCCGCACAGAGCCACACCACGCCAGAGAAGAGGATGGACATTGGGATTGGGAGGATTCGCAAAAGGCGGGATCCAAAGACGCGCACCCGTTGCTCCCATCTCGTGCTGGTCGATATGGATTTGTGGAATCCAGTCCTGATACATGACTTTGGTGACGGCTTTTGTTTCGGAAAGGTTTAACATGAACCAGTCACGATTGTTATCATGACCGGCATAATGTTGGTACAGCCAGGGCATACGGCCTCCCTCATATTGGGTTCCTACATATTTTCTGTACCAATCCGTAACCATTTGCTGGCCGTCCGGGTTAATGGTTGGTGCGACCAGAATGATGACATCTTCCAGAACTTTATCAGCATCAAATGGTGTTTTGCCTGTCACTAATTTGTGTGCAAATTCCATGGCCATCTGAGAAGAGCCGATTTCTGTTGAGTGAAGATTACAAGTTATAAAAACCATAACCTTGCCTTCTTTTGCCAGTCTTCCGGCTTCATCAGGAGTCAGGTCTCTTGCATCTCTCAGTTTTTTGTTTATGTCCCGATAGGTGTCGAGCCTGGCCATGTTTTCCTCAGAAGTAATGACAGCCATAATTATAGGCTTGTTTAAGGTAGACTGGCCTATGGTCAAAACCTTGATTTTTCCCGATTCTTCATCGAGCTTTTGGAAATAAGCCTGGATTTGATTGTAATCAGCTAGCTTCCGGTCAGCGCCTATTTTATGGCCTAAGACTTTTTCAGGAGGAGTTTGGGAAACAAGAATCAAGGGCAATAATAATAAAAGAACTGAGATAGAAAACAGGATTTTTTTGTTCATTGATTCCTCCAGATTAATAAAAGTGACCTTGGTAAACGTATCAGCCAGTCACTATTCCTTCAGCTTTTGAAACCTTAAATTTTTAACACGTCCTGCCTGGAGTATGAAACCCGTAATTCTTTTTTCTCTGTCTTTCGTAAATTTCAGATTACGCATGCCCCAACCAAAACGTTCGGTGGAATATGGTGCAAGAATGCTTGAAGTTTCCCTCAGTTTTAAGACCAAATTATTGTTTTCCACATCCAGAATATAGGTGATATCGAGTTCATCACTGTAATAGTTCCCGGCATATTTCTGCAATTGTGAAGAAGACAGCCTAATGGGCTCGGGCCTGTCTTCAGAGCGACGTCCCCTCTGTCTTGGAGCAGGGGGCTCGGTGAATTGATCTGCAAGATACAAATCTGCAATTTTTCTTGCGATTCTTCCTGCACTAAAATTACTCAAGTTTGACAGGATCACAATAGAAAACTGCTGGTCAGGAAACTGCATATATTGAGCCTGATACCCGACGGCAGATCCTCCATGACTTATGGTCCTTAAACCGCCATAAAGACTTATATTCAGCCCAGAGGCGTAGGGGAGAACTTCACCGTTGTTCAGTTTCCCTTGAGTTAACATCATATTGATCAGATTTTGAGTGCCTTTTCCCAGTTTGTTTTGATAGAAATTTTGGTCCCATTTAAAGAAATCTTCTATTGTTGTAAAAACACCCAAATCACCAATCACTTTAAGCCGAAGTATATCTAATCTGAATCCGCTTTCTTTCTTTGGAGAATATCCATACGCTCTGTTTTTCACAATCAAATTTGGATTGTCATGAAAATGAGTGCTGTTCATCCCGAGCGGGTCAAAGATATATTTTTTTGCAAAGGCGCTTGTTTTCATTCCGCTCACCCGACTCACGATTTCTGAGAGTAAAAAATACCCCGAATTTGAATAGGAATACATCTCTCCAGGCTTAAAATTGAGTTCTTTCTGCCGCAAGAGCGTTCTGACAAGTTCGGTGGGAGTATAGACATAACCGCTTCCTTCCGGTTTCCCCATCAATTCCACAAGAGTCAAATATTCGCGCACACCGCTGGTATGATGGAGAAGGCGCTTGAGTGTTACCGGTCCATTATACTCGGGCCAATCAGGGATGTATTTTCGGATGTCGTCATCCAGGGAAAGTTTTCCCCGTTCGGCAAGAATGGCTATACACATGGCAATAAACTGTTTCGAAATAGAACCAGTTCGTGAAGGAGTCTGTGGAGTCCAGGGCAGAGAATATTCAAGGTTAGCCAGTCCGTAACCGCGAGCGTAAATGATTCTTCCATCCTTGAATATTCCAAGAGCTGCCCCCGGGGAATCAGCTTTGTCCCACTGCTTAAACAATTCATCCACTCGATCTGTAAGATCTGTGTGTGTGTATGCTTGAGAAACACCGGCTTGCTGTGTCGAAGTGCCAAAAACTAATAAAAAGGACACCCACAATGCAAATCCTAACGGAATTTTTTTTCTTCTATTCATTTTGTATCCTAATTCCGAAAAATTTATATTTTCAATCTTTTCTGTCCCATGGTTTCCAGTCTATTCCTAGGATGTATTTCTGCATCCATCTAATTTCTTCTATATCACGTCGACGCTGATGCCGGGGTTCGCGAAATCCATGCGGTTCTCGAGGAAATTTGATGAATCTTACCGGAGCTTTGCCGATCTCTCTGAGCGCATTGAAGAACATCATGGCCTGGCCGGGAGTGCTCACAACATCTTCGGAGCCGTGGAGCAGCAGGGTAGGAGTCGTCACATTTTTAACATACCAGAGAGAAGAAACTTTGCGCCATTCCTCAGGATTTATCCAATGGGCTCCGCCTATATAATGAAGTTTGAGGTCATAGCTGAGGCCTGGTCCTGACTCCGCAGTCCAGCTCCCCACCATAGCACCCAAGGAGGCCGCCTTGAAGCGGTCTGTTTGTGTGATAACCCAACTGCCGAGGATTCCTCCCCAGCTCCAACCCCGGACTCCCAGCCTTTCGGGGTCCGCAATATCCTTCTCTATCAAATAGTCAACTCCTGTCATGACATCATCGTATTCGCCGCCTCCGACATCTCCTTGCAAAGCGCATAGAAGATCATCTCCGTAGCTGTCGCTGCCGCGAATATTCGGGCCGAGCGAGGCATACCCCAGTCCAGCAAAAATATGGAACACAGACCTGAATCTGTTAGCAAAACGCCCCGGCGGACCTCCATGAATGGTTACAATAAGAGGAAGTTTTGTCCCTTGTTCGGAATTTTTTGGAACATACAGGACTCCTTCAATTTCCATGCCGTCCTTGCTATTCCAACGTATGATATCGCTCTTTGCAAGAAGAATCTCTTTTTTGATCCATGGGTTTGCATCAGTCAGGCGAACAGGATCTAATTTTCCCACTGGAGAAACATACAGATCTGGACAGGTGTCAAAATTGCTGTAGGAATAGACCATCTTTGTCCTGTCTTTGGAAAAAGCGAGAATTCGGAGTGTGCCCTTAACTTTCGTGATGTCTGTGATCTTTCCAGTTTTGATGTTGATTTGGTGGAGATTGAGATCAGTACGGCGCGTCTCGTTAAACAATAGATTTTCACCGTCGGGTGTCCATGCAAGGCTAGAAATATTCCCCTGCCTGGGATTTTCCAGCTTCCTTTTCTCGTCCGTATCAGGGTTCATGATCCAGAGGTACCCGTGAGTCAGGTCGAAATCCTGATCAGAAGGGGCGTGAAAGATAAATGTCTTTCCATCGGGGGCCCAAAGGATATTACTCTCCGGAGCATTATTGTTGGTGAGGCATACTGGATTTGGATTTCCTACGTCAACTAAATAGAGCTCTGACAGAAAGAAAAAATTATCGGTCTCTTGTTTAGTTGCTTCAAATACGACACGCTTACCATCGGGAGAAACATCGAAATTATTGATGATAAGTTCTTCATTGGTTAATCTCTTTTCTTCCTTGGATGAAATATTGAATACCCAGAGGTTTCGCCAACGGGCTTCTTCTCTCCCGTTCGGCCCTTCAAAAATAAAAATAGCGTCATCTCCCAAATCATATTCTTTTTTCTCTTCTTTACCTATCGCCTCTTCAGCCGTAAAAAATATTTGGCTTGCATCCAGAGACCACTTATAAGAATCGATGCTGTTTTTGTGATGTGTGAGCTGCATGGCCTCACCGCCGCCGAGGCTCATGATGTATATCTGACTGTTTTTCTCTACTGTACGCTTAAAAGAGAGATATTTTCCGTCTGGTGAAAACTGAAATGAACTGCCGCCTGCATCCCCAATATATCGTACGGCCTCACCACCGCTCGCTGGAATCATGAAGTATTGCGTTTTTCTTTTGTTCTTTTCCCAATCCAGTTCCGATTTTGAGAAAAATACCCTTTCACCGTCTGGGGACATTTGTACATTTCCCAGACGAACCATATTCAATGCATCATCGACAGTCATAGGACGGAGATTTGCCTTCTGTGAGTAAAGTGGGCTGAGACAGAATAGAATGAAAATTTTACATAGAATATTTTTTTTCAAGCAAACCTCCTTTAACCTGGATAATTCATAAATTATCCAGGTTACCCTGAATTATCAATGTATGAAGGGAGACATTGCCAGAAATTCAGGGGACACGTTACCGATTTTAAAACAAATCGGTACAAGTCCCCAATTTCTGGTACATGTTTATGAATAATTCAGGTTAAGATATTTAGACTTAATTTTAGTGAGCATCCTATTTTACCTGGATAAGTCAGGTTTATTGGTTCTCAGTTAACAGAAGCAGTTTACCGTTAAGGGCTCCATTGTATTCACCGCTTTCTATGCTGATCTCTCCATTTACAAGCACGTATTCAGTTCCTGTGCTGTATTGACGTGCATTAGAGGGTGTGCCGTTATCCCTAACAGTTTCAGGATCGAATATGACGATATCCGCTTTACAGCCCTCTTTGATTACTCCTCTATCTTCCATGGCAAGAAAAGAGGCAGGAAGTGAAGTCATTTTCTTGATGGCATTCTCCAGGGTCAATACCTTCTCTTCTCTAACGTACTTGCGGAGCACCCTGGCTTGGCTGCCAAAAGCACGGGGATGTCCTATCCTTGGTTTGTCTGCTCCTTTTAGGATAGACACTGCATCCCCATCACTCGAGAACATCAGCCAATCCTGTTCCATTGTATGCTTCATGTCGTCCTCCGACATGACTCCACAAGCAACATATAAGTCAGGTTCATCAATGACTAGATCCGCGGCAACATCAAATGGATCTCTGTTCTGTTCTTTGGCTATGTCTGAAAGGATTTTTCCGATCAAATGAGCATTTTTTTTGGCCACTGTAACCAAATAACTATCCCAACCTGCCAAGGCTACAGAACTCGGCTTATGAAGCTCACCCTCGAGTACCGATTTTCTGATCTGCTTCCGTTTTGATTTATCAGCAAGGGCTTTTGCCAGCTCCTCAACATACTGCCCTCTCAACTTCTGCCTCTCCAAATCTGGTAAACTCCGATCTCTCATCTTCTCTCTAAGTCCTGCGAATGGTTCCATGTCATCCGGAAGGTGAAAAGGGGCCCAGCCAGCATTTCTGGTGATCGGCAGGATGGGCCCTCCTGATGCATAATGATAGGGATACATATCTGCAACGATGTCAATTCCTCTGGTCCGAGCGTCATTAATTAATTTGACAGCGTCTTTCAATGTTCTCCAGTAATCCTTGCGGCATACTTTGAAGTGAGACACGTTGGCTCGCACTCCGGCTTCTTCAGCGATTCTAATGGTTTCTTGGGTGGATTCAGGGACACGATCAAACTCATTGCGCTGATGACTGGCATAAACTCCTCCATACTCACCAACTACTTTTGCCACTTCGATAATTTCTTCTGTGCTTGAGTAGCGGTCAGGGATATACTCCAGTCCTGTGCTCATTCCCCAGGCACCTTCCTTCATCGCCTGATGCACAATCGATTTCATCTTTTCAATTTCATCATGTGTGGCCTCACGCGGTTCTCTCCCCATCACTGCTTCCCTGATAGTGCCGAATCCAACAAGATGAACGGCATTTGTTCCTATGCCTAGTTGTTCCCATTCAGCTTTGGTTTCTGCAATTTTAAACGTGCCGCTTCCACAGTTCCCTGTCACAACCGTGGTTGTTCCCTGAATGAGGTAATTCAGGTTCACGTTGGAGTCAACTTGACCCAACCCCTCATCACAATGGGTATGCATGTCAATGAATCCAGGCGCAACGACAAATCTCTGAGCGTTTATTATTCTGTCAGCAGTTTTATCTGAAAGGTCGCCAACCGCCACGATTGTGTCTCCAGATATGCCGATATCCCCATAAAAACTTGGATCTCCTGTTCCATCAATGATCCTTCCATTTAAGATGAGAATGTCGTAATCAACAGCAGTCTGATTGCAGCTTGAAGTGAAAGAGAATACAACTATTGTTAAACACGCAAAGATTAAATATTGGATTTTTTGCATCATGAGACTCCTTTTTTTATGTGTGTACACGGCCTCTAACTTTTTTCTCTTATAGTGGAATTCTCAGATGAAAACTCTCGCTCATCGGAATTTCCGTTCTTCAGGCGTCGCTTCCAGTAAAAATAAGCTGGTATTCCTAGGACTGTTAGCAGGAGTCCTGCCATTGCTTCAACCGGTTTTTCCAGCAGTGTGTTAAGAAGAATCCCGCAGGATGCGATAATAAAAACAGCGGGTACAATCGGATAGCCCCAGGTTTTGTAGGGCCGCGGCAGGTCGGGGCGTTTTTTCCTGAGCGTGAACACGGATGCTGTCGCTGCAACCCAGAAAGCTATGGCGATAAACATGGCAAAGGTGAAGATCTGTTCAAATGTGCCAAGAAGGGTGAGCAGGGAAGCCCAAATTGCCTGGATGAGGATGGAAAACCCAGGAGTCCGGAAACGGGGATGGACATGTGCCACCTTCCGGAAGAAAAGACCGTCCTTAGCCATTGCGTAATAGACCCGGGGCCCGACCAAAATTGAGCCGTTAAGAGAACCGAATACCGATACAATAACAAGCGCGGAAATAAGGGCCCCTGTGGAAGAGCCATAAAGAGCTCCTGTTGCCTTTTCCGCTATTCGCACGACTCCGATGGTTTCTTGCATGGGGAGAGCATAGAGGTAGATATAATTGACCAGAACATAAAGAATGGTGATTCCCAACGTTCCCACGATGAGAGCCAAGGGAAGGTTGCGTTTGGGATTTTTTATCTCGCCAGCCACGAAATTGACGTTGTTCCAGCCGTCAAATGCCCAAGAAACAGCAACCAGAGCAACGCCGAAGCCGATAATTATACTCCCAAAACTCAGGCCTGAAGGATTCAATGCCATCTCTGGGGAGGCACCTTTCCCGATGGTAAAACCCAGGATGATGATGGCAGCAATGGTTCCTATTTTGATAACGGTGAACAGGTTTTGAATGGATTTACCCAGGCCGACGCCGATAAAATTAAAAATAGACAATAGGATGATAACAATGATTCCAATGATCTGCCCTGCTGAAATGGAATAGCGCAGCGAATCCTGGAAGAATGGAATATTCAAAGCCAGGAGAATGTGCTCTGTTCCCAGGGATGGGAAGAAGTAGCCCACATACTCGCCAAATGCCAGGGCAAGAGCTGCGATACCCCCGGTCATGTAAACAAGAAACAGTATCCATCCGAATAAGAATCCGGACATCGGACCATACGCCTCTCTGAGATAGACGTATTGTCCTCCGGCCTCGGGCATTGCCGCGCCAAGTTCGGCGTAGGTCAGAGCTCCAGCCAAGGTCAGAAGTCCTCCGACAAACCAGGCAAGCAGGATGAGACCGGCGGATGGGATGCTCTTGGCCATGATTCCGGTCGTGAGGAATATGCCTGATCCTATGACAATCCCCACCATGACCATTGTCGAATCGAAAAGTCCGAGTCGCCGGGCAAGGCCAATTGGGGATGATTTTTTTTTGTTGTTATTTACATTCATTTTAGATTTTAAAGATTCTTCTTGTATCCGTATCTCTCTAGTCTAGCTATATTTCTCTAGCAATCCTGTTTTTTCGTTAAATTCTCGGATAAGTGAGTCCCATTCCTTGTGAGACTGATACTTTTCCTTCCAGTAGTTTTCATCATACCATTGTTTGTCGAGTTCTTCGACATCCTTCCCCAGTTGCTCAATCCAGGTGAAGTATTTAAGATTGTGTATTCTTTTCTTATCCCAGTAACTCAGCTCCTGCATATGGTCTGTAGTAAGGCTCATCAAGCAGCTCTCAAAATCAACCGCTGCCTGCTTATCTGTGTAATCCCCTTGCTCTTTCCTCAATTCTTGTATCCTGGACTGGTAAAGTTCCATGGAGTCTGTAGCAATTGTGAAAACCATATCGTTTTTGTTCATTTCATAATATTTTGCCATTTTTATAGCACCTACTAGGTTCGCAATCGATGAGATTCCCATGAGTTCAAGTTTCTCTACTGTTTCGTCTGGAATCCCTCTGGATTTGAGAAAGTCTATCCCTTCTGCTTCATTAAAGAGCCGGACAATCCTCATGCAGCACTCATCATCGATACCTGCGACCATATCCATGTTCTTTAAGTTGTGTATCCAAGGGATATGTTTGTCTCCAATCCCCTCGATTTTGTGTTTGCCATGTCCGTTGTAAAGAAGTGTAGGACACTGCAAAGCTTCTCCGGCACAAACCTTTATCAGGGGAAATTTTTCGCGGAGATAGTCAGCCGAACCCAAGGTCCCAGTGGATCCCTGTGTGAGAAAAAGTGCAGCTAACCTTTGATCGTCATCTTTTTGACTCTTATAAACCTCTTCTACAGCCTGACCAGTGCAGACATAATGCCAGATGGCATTTCCAATTTCATCGAACTGATTGAGGATGACAATCTCATCCGGTCTTTCCCTTTTTAGCTCGAAAGTCTTGTCATAAACTTCTTTGACATTGCTTTCAGAACCTGGCGTGGCATGAATTTCAGCACCGATTTTTTCCAGCCATTCGAATCGTTCTCTTGACATTCCTTCGGGAAGAACCGCGATGCTTGGACTGGCCAGAAGGTAAGAATCGTAGGCCCCTCCGCGGCAGTAATTTCCCGTAGAGGGCCATAATGCTTTCTGCCTTGTGGGGTCAAAGGCTCCTCTTACCAGCTTTTCTACAAGCGGTCCGAATGTGGCCCCAACCTTGTGGGAGCCGGTAGGGAAATACTTTCCGATAAGGATCATTATCCGGGCTTTTACTCCTGATAATTCAGAAGGAATCTCCAAGAAATTCACCTCACCGTACCCTCCCCCAAATTTTACAGGTTCGTTTTTCCACGTTATCCTGAATAGATTCCGAGAATGGAGATCCCAGAGGCCGATCTCTTTAAGCTCGTCCTTGATGCCCTGAGGGATTTTTTCGGGGTGAGCCATTTCCTCATATGTCGGGATGATGATGTTTCTTTCCCGGCACCGGTTGATTGTATTTTCCAAAACTTTTTTTAGGTCATTCATCCTAGAAATCCCGGCTAAAAACCTTCAATCTGCTTCGGGAAGTAATCTTCACAGGCACCTTCCCGGTAAACATCAGCCGTACAGCAGTGAAGTCCGCCTCCAAATGGTGAGACTTTATAGAACGAAACTGGGACGATTTCAAAGCCGTGTTTATCGAACAACTCCATGGTAGGAGTCTCACTGGCTTCAACACAGATGGTTTTCGGATCGAGTACAAGAGTATTCATGCTTAGCCACCAGCTGCAGAAATCATAGGCTGATTTCTCTTTGAGAAGTGCTTTCGGGGCCTTCAAAATTTCCCAGCCATTCTTCTCGAATAGTTCCAGTTCCTCCCTATCGAGGGGTATTCTCTCCGGATTCATTATTGCCAATCCAGGGCGAACAGGAACAAGGGTCGTGTCCATATGCCAAGGGAGTAATTCTCTGCGCCCCACTTTATGGATTCGATGATCGGGAAAGTGCCGCCTCAGCCAGTCAACACCAGCATTATTGGTAACCATTGACTTCTGGACAAAAAGGTCTCTGCCGTAGCGGACAACATCTGCAGCATCAAACAGCGGTTCTTTTTCAGAGATTATCCAATCGCCCTTTTCAGCACGCTCCCACTGCTCTTCTTCGCTTAATGAGTTCCATTCGCTCCACCAGTTTTTACTTTTATAAGTTTCCTCTGTTAAGCGAGGTTTTGGCGCAGCTTCGAAGCGAAAGTTTGGGTCTTCTCTGAAGTACTGTTCGAACAGGGGACGGAAACAAAGATATTCATACCAGCGGCTGCGGTAAGACATAGTCGCTTCCAGAATTTCATTGCCAACTGTGAGCAGCAAATCCCGTGCAGGCGCACAGCCGAACATCGATTCCTGTTTCCAGTCTGGGGTTTGAACCGCTTGGCTGAAATCGATCGGAGTAGGGCGGTCCACTCGAATGCCACGGTTCTCGAGGATTTTAGCAAAATTATCTAACTCTTCGTTGGCCATATCTACCATTTCCTGAGGATAGGGCCCATATTTACCTAAAGGAAATCCATCTTCCGGCCAATCACGTTGGACGGCGATTTCAGGAGCCTGGACCATAGTCCCGTCAGCCCGGCCGAGAATGATATGCTTCAGTGGATCCCATTCATTCCAAGAATTGACGATTGTTTTTTTAGATTCTCGAGTCATTGATATCTCCTTATCCATTCACATTCCCTTTATTCTAAATAAAACCTAATGAAACGATTTTCTCCAGCTCTTTGATATCAGGTCTGATCTTCAGAGGTTTCCCCACTGATTTCATAGCTGAATCAATGTCTTTTAATCCATTTCCGCTCATCAATATTACAATTTTCTCGTAATTCCTAATCCTATTGTTACTGACAGCCTTTTGCAGTGCAGCAAAGGGAGTAACACCTGAGGGTTCACCAAAAACACTCGTCTCCCTTGCAAATTCCGGTATGGCTTGAATGATTTGTTCATCGCTTACAGATACGACAAAACCTCTGGATTCTTGAATCGCTCTTAGAGCAGCATCTCCATCGTGAGGGAAACTCACTGATATGCTGTCTGCTATAGTCTTTCCTTTGACTGGCCGGATAACTCCATCTGATTTAAATGCACGATTGATAGCATCCATATTTTCAGCCTGACAGGAAATGAGCTGGGGCAAGCGATCTATGAAGCCAATCTCATAGAGATCGACAAAACCCTTCCATATACCGCTTATGAGATTTCCATCACCGACAGGAATAAATAACTTATCCGGACATTCCCAACCCAACTGCTCGCAAATCTCGTAGGAACATGTTTTTTTCCCTTCACGAGTGTAAGAATTGTAGCCGGAATTGCGGCTGTACCATCCATATTTCTCAGTAGCTTTTATACAAAGATCAAACGCCTCATCGTACGAACCTTTTACAGCGATAACGATGGCACCAAACACCAACAGCTGGGCAATCTTAGCCAAAGGAGAAGTCTCAGGGACAAAAATTATCGTTTTTAAACCAAGTGCAGCGGTCAGACATGAGAGCGACGAAGCTGCATTTCCCGTAGAAGCACAGGTGATGATTTTTTCACCTCTTTCAAGGGCTTTTATGACAGTAATAGCTCCCGGCCTATCTTTGAGAGAGGCACTCGGGTTTCTTCCTTCATCTTTAATATAAAGATTTTTTATCCCGAGCTTTTTACCAAGTCTTTTAGCCTTGTACAATGGTGTCCATCCTATCTGTACGACGGGTTTTCTCGATAAATCTTTGACAGGCAGAAGGTTTTTGTACCGCCAGATGCTAAAATCTGGATTTTTCGCTAGATCTGATTTTTTTAAATTCTCTTTAATGTACTGGTAATCATAAGTGACTTGAAGGTAACCCCTGCAGTTCTTACAGGTATACTCGATATCATCTGTTTTAAAATCAGCCCCACAGTGAAAGCATTTATAGCCCTTAACATTTTTCAATTTTCAAAACTCCGGGAGCCAGCAAACCTTAATCATTTCAAGTCAACTTTGACCGATTGGCCTCCTAAGACAAGCACTTTATTCATTGAACTTGGCGGTGATAAAAAGACTCACTCGCCTTTAGACGTAAAGCCATCCTTTTCTCACAGATTTTACTCTGTGGGGGAGACATGAAGATTTTTGGACCTAGATCGATTAAAACTCCAGCTTGAATCCTAACTGCAAGCTTATTGGATCAGGGAGGCCCGATTTTTCATAAAAAGTATCACGCCACATACTGTTAGAGCGCCAGGATCTGAATGTTGCGTCATTGGTTGCATTGAACAGGTCGAGCATAACTTTAAGCTTCCATGATCCCTTGAGCGAGAAGGTTTTTTGCGCTCTTAGATTTAGGGTATAGAATGAGGGATATCTGTCCTCACCTCTTGGATTTGCCAGAATTTCCTGCCGTCCTTGGTTCAGATCGGAAACCCTTACCAGAGCCGGGCGAGGGCGGCCAGTCTGGTAGGTGAAGTAGGCACCGAAGAAAATATCCCATGGCAGGGTGAAGCCCCCTGCGAATTTAATCACCCATCTTTTATCATGCTGCAAGTCACCCTCTGCGTTGATTAGATCATTGGGATCTACTCCAAAGTTTCCAGCATAACTCGTCAAAACGTGTTGGCCTGTTGATTTTGCCACCATATTCAAGCCGGTCGAATGACTCCAAGTGAGAGAAGCGTTCATCATCCATTTTTGTGAATACTTCTTGTCAAAAGTAAGAATAAAACCATCGAATTTTTGGCCATAACCTTCGGGATTTGTCTGCCAGGTTTCCGGATAATCACCTGTTCGATTGAAAACCGTATATTTTTGACCATTATCAGGGGAAACTCTTTGTACCTGCTCGTATTCTGTATTTCTCCCCTCCCAGCCAAGGCTATTCTTTTCGGTTTTGTGAATGTACATTGCTCCTGCTGAAAAGTCAGGAATAAGCTCTCTCTCTAAGCCGATGAATAGCTGCTCGGAATAGGGATTCTTTATTTTGGGGTCCATGATATAGCCTATTTCTCCTGGGAAATAATCAAAGAGCTCCCATTCGCCATCAAACCACTCATACGCATACCAATCTGTAAATCCAGGTCCTGGCCAAGCAAAGTTTGAAATATACATGGCATCATAATAGCGGCCGTAATGGGCTTTGAATAGAGTTTTTCCGTCAGGCGTTAACTGGAAGGCTAGGCCGATTCGGGGCGAAAAGACATTCCAGGTTATTAAATCATCTATTTTCGGGGCTTTTTCACTGGTTTTTTCCCATCCTTCCAATAGAGGAAGAGCAGGATAAGTAGCCTTCTGGTGATCAAACCTTAATCCAATATTGACTGTCAGTCTGTCTCCCATGCTGATTGAATCATCCAGGAAAGTTCCGATTTTATTTACTAATCCTCCGTAAGAGTATTGTTGCTGTACATAGAGTAAATAGGGTTCCTCATAATAATCTATGTAATAACCTCCTCCAGGATAGCCTCCCATGGCTTTAAGGCTTCCTCTGTTGTATTGAACCCCAACTTTAAAGTCATGATCTGTTCCCAGAAAATCCTCGGCAAAATGGGAGAATCCCGCATTGACTTGATGGGTTGTTATATCCCATTTGCCAGACCAACTTGGGGCATTGGATAACACTCCTGTCGCATCATCAAGATGGGGCCGTTTGTCGAGGTCAGCACCGGCTATTGGAACATCGTAGTGATCGGGGCTCCACCACCCGGAATATTTGATGTCAAAAAAGGAATTGCTGCTTACCTGCGATGTGTACCGCAGGTTCCAGATATAGGTTTGTACGACTTCTTTAATCACTGTCTCAGGCAAGTTCCATGGGTCAGGAACCTCGCCGAAATCTTCGTTTTCGTAAGCAAAACTGGCCACAAGTTTGTGTCTATTGTTTATATTGGAAGTCAATTTGAAAAAACCTTCGTCTTGTATGTCTTTCGCTACAAAATCAGGATCTCCCTGCCAATCTGATTCCTTAGCTCTTCGTATATTGAAGTTACCGAAAAACCAAAGTGAGTCTTTTACGATGGGACCGCCCAAAGAGAACGACAGGTCATATCGATACCACCGCTGGAAGGATTCACTCATTTCCGGATCAGGATTATTGTCTCCGGTTGTGAAACCGTATCGCCCATAATGGGATACTGACCCTGCAAATTTATTCCCTCCGGATTTTGTGACAATATTGATCACAGCACCTGTTATCAATCCATACTCGGCAGCAGCCCCTATTCCTGTAACTTCCACTTCTTCAAAAATATCTTGATTTGGATTGGTCCAGGGAATTCCCAGCTCTGGGCTGCTTTGTTCCACTCCATCAAAGTAAAAAGCATTCCCTTCAACTCCCGAACCGGCAAAAGACCACCTTAAAGCTCCGGATTCACCTTGAGAAAGCATACCAGGGGCTTGTTTCACAACATCCGCAAAGGAGTGCCGTCCAGCAGGGATATTTTCCACATCTTCTACGGTAAAATTCGATGACATTCCAGATTTTTTCACATCAATAACAGGGAGTTCTGCTATGACTTCAGAGTATTCAGTCAATGTTTCTGGAATCATCGATATCTCTATTGTGACAGTCGTGTTAATGGTCACCTGAATGTTTTCTTTTTCCTCTTGTTTAAAGCTATCTAATGTAAAAGTCAGCTTATAAATTCCAGGTGCTAAATTGCTAATTAGGAACTTTCCTTTATCTGATGTTAAAGCCGTTCGTATTCCCATTGAAGACGGGCTTGATGCTTCGACTGATACTCCGGGAAGAGGCGTACCTTGATCATCTTTCACGACCCCCCCAATCTTTCCTGTTATGATCTGCCCAAAGGTTAGGCTTGCGACAAAGACTAGGAGAAAAAAAGCTATTGTCAACATTTGTAGCATAACTTTTTTGTTATTCATTGCTCCTCCTTAATAAAATTAAGTCTTGCCATCTCCAAATGAACTACTGACAGGTTAAAATAGATAATTTAGCATTTTTCCCTCCTTCCAATTATTGAAGAGCAAAATTCTGCGAT
>CAZOJY010000021.1:0-39831 GCA_964580235.1 uncultured Eubacteriales bacterium
GAACACAAGGAATCCTGGAGATGGAAAATCATTACAAAAGAACGAATAAAACCATCCGGATGTTTGCAGCGGCTTCCTTCCTGAATGACCTTGGCTCCGATATGATTTATCCGATCTGGCCGCTTTTTGTGACGATGGTCTTAAAAGCGAACATGGCCGCCCTTGGATTCATAGATGGTCTTGGGGACGCCCTTGTCTCCCTTTCTCAGGCAGGCTCGGGATATTTATCTGATAAGATTGGCAAACGCAAGATATTCATTTGGGTTGGCTATCTTTGTGGCTCTCTCTCCAGAGTTGGATATGCTCTTTCCTCCATATGGCCTCATCTGATTCCATTCCGGGTCATGGATCGCGTGGGTAAAATTCGAAGCGCTCCCCGGGATGCTGTTGTGGCGGATCTGTCGATAGACAAAACAAGAGGCGGGAATTTTGGTTTATTGAGAGCTATGGACAATTTAGGGGCCGTGGTGGGAATCCTCATCTGCATTGCTTTGATCAACCTGATTGGATTTAGGCTTCTTTTTGTCTTAGCCGCTCTTCCCTCTCTTGCCAGCACAGTTCTTATTGTCTTGATTTTCAACGAAAAAAAAACAAATCGAATCAAGCTTTATAAAGGGATATCGATCAAGGATCTGAGCAAAAACTTCAGACTCTTTCTGTTCCTGAGTTCTGTGTTTTCCCTTGGAGCCTTCAGCTACTCTTTTTTGTTGATATATGCTAACAAATTTGGATTGAGGACATCTCTACTTCCTGTGCTATATCTTATTTACACAGCTTCAGCATCCCTCTCTTCCTATCCTTTCGGAAGGCTTTCGGATAAGATTGGAAGAAAACCAGTCCTGATTCTTTCTTTTCTATCATGGGCTTTTGTGTGTTTCAGTTTTATCACCAGCAAAAGCCGTCTGATGATCGCTCTAACATTTGTCATATATGGCATTCACAAAGGAGCATTAGATCCCGTTCAAAAAACCTTTGTCAGCGAGCTGGTGCCCTGTGATTTTCGGGCTTCCTGTCTGGGCGGTTTCCAGATGGTCGTTGGCCTCTGTTCCCTTCCTGCATCCCTTATCGCTGGTGTTCTATGGGAAGGAATTGGAGCATTGTATCCTCTTTATTTTTCGCTTTTCCTAACAGCTATCGCGACTGCTCTTCTTTTCTTTGTCAAAAACCGATAGCCAGTCTTCCTTCAGGGATGAAACGACTGCAGTAGGGAAAACATCCATATCTGGATTATTCTTCTCCTCCCCTTATGCGTCCCTCTTTGACTGACTGATCGATGATTTTTTGTTGAAGATGGCTGGGGACCTCCTCATAGCGAGAGAATTCCATCATGAAGGATCCTCTTCCCCCTGTAATGGATGTTAAGGTCGGTTCAAAATCCAGCATCTCGGCCATTGGAACCTGGGCTTTTATGATCCGTAAGCTGCCCTTCTGTTCCATTCCCTGAACCTTTCCTCTCCGCCCGTTGAGATTTCCCATGATATCTCCCATATAAGCTTCAGGTGTGTAAATTTCGACATTCATGATGGGTTCCAGGATGGTGGGCTTGGCCTCTTTTGCAGCTTTTTTAAACGCCATGGATGCGGCCACTTTGAAAGCGATATCCGAAGAGTCGACATCATGATAAGAGCCATCATACAGGATAACCTTAAAATCTACCGCAGGATATCCGGCAATCACTCCCTTCTTGCGCGCTTCCTGGATGCCTTTCTCGATTGAAGGGATATAATTTTTGGGAATCGCTCCTCCAAAGATTTTATCCTCGAATTCAAAATCCAAACCCCTGGCAAGAGGCTCCATTTTTATCTTAACGTCGCCATACTGGCCTCGGCCACCGGTCTGTTTCTTGTATTTCCCCTGGACGTCAGACCTTCCTTTTATGGTTTCTTTGTAGGGGATTTTTGGCGGTTTAAGATCGACATTTACGTTAAATCTTTTTTTCAGGCGGTCAGTGATGATTTCCACATGAAGCTGGCCGTTGCCTGAAATAATCAACTCGTTTGTCTCCGGATCTCTTTCGATTCTCGCAGTCGGATCCTCTTCGGTAATCCTATGGACCGCTTGGGAAATGCGGTCCTCATCCGCCCTGGTTTTGGGCTCGATAGCAAAAGAAATTGAAGGTTCGGGAAATCTGATGGGAGAAAATAAAATGGGAAAACCTTTTGCACACAGGGTATCCCCGGTCGATGTTTCTTTCAATTTGGCGGTGGCCACAATATCACCCGCCTTGGCCTGTCCTGCTGGAATTTGCTCTTTGCCTTGGAGGAAAAACAGTCCGGCCAGTTTTTCGGCTGATTCTTTGTTGGAATTGCTGACAGTGGCGTCAGGATTGACCTTGCCGGAGAAGATCCTCATCAGGGATATCCTTCCCGTATACGGATCCGAAATCGTTTTGAAAACAAGGGCCGAAAAAGGCTGGCCAATGGCCGTCTTCACAGCACCTCTTTCCCCTTTTAATTCTCCAACCTGGATAGGCGTCGGCATATAATCCACGATGGCATCCAGGACAGGCTGGGCGCCTATATTCAGCTGGGCCGATGAGACAAGAATCGGGAAAAACTGCAGGTTGGAGATGCTTTTTCTCAGTCCTTCCTTGAGCTCTTCTGGAGAAAGCTCTTCCTTTTCAAAATATATTTCCATCAATCGTTCATCATTTTCCGCCACCATTTCAGTAAGTTCCTGAAATTTGTTCTCTGCGATTGTCTTCATATCATCAGGAATCTCTTCTTTTTTAAATTTTCCGCTGCTGTCTTTTTGGAAAATATAAGCGGCTTTGTTAATCAGATCTACAAAACCCCGGAAATCTTTCTCCTCACCGATGGGCAGATGAATGGGAACGGCCTGGCGGCCGAAAAAATTATGGATGGATTGGACAGTCCGCTCATAATTGGCATTCTCCCGGTCCAGTTTGTTGATAACAATAAATCGCGGGCGCTCCAGCTCTTGCATCATCGCCCACACTTTTTCGGTTCCCACCTCCACACCAGCAACTCCACAAACTACAACCACTCCTGCATCTACAGCTCTAAGGCTTGCTCTGGTGTCCCATAAAAAATTCATGTATCCTGGACAATCCACTACATTTATCTTGTGGTCATTCCATTTGACGTAGCAGACAGCCGAATTGATGGAAATCTGCCTTTCAATCTCATCTGGATCATAATCTGTCACGGTATTCCCATTTTCCACCTTAGTTAATCTTGTCGTCGCTCCTGCATCATACAAAAAGGCAGAAGTCAAGGATGTTTTTCCGCAAGAGCCGTGGCCGACGATCGCAATATTCCTGATTTTATCTGGTGAGTAATCTTTCATGAAACATCCTCCATCTATCAGCAAACTTTGATCTTACAAAGAATCGAGAGCTAAATTTCTGAAGAAATTTAGCAACGCCTATGATACAACAAAAATTCCCCTATGCTCAAGATAATTTTAAGCAGGAGAGATTTTGTTTAAAAACATATCCAAATCTTCCGGAATGGGGGAAACGAATTCCATTCTTTTATGCGATTCAGGATGGGAAAAAACAAGACGATGGGCATGAAGAAACAGTCGGGGACACTGAATATTTGACTTCTTTTTGCCGTATCTGACGTCTCCAACAATCGGATGTCCTGAGGCAGCCATATGAACTCTTATCTGATGAGTTCTCCCTGTGACCGGCTTTATTTCCAGAAGAGTGAAGCCAGAATATTTTCTCAGCACTTTAAAATGGGTTTGGGCAGACCGGGGTTTTTTTGTTTTCACGGACATTTTTTCTCCATGTTTCGCATGCCGCCCCAATGCCCATGAGATGGTCCCTTCAAGTTTTGTGATTTCTCCCCAAACAAGCCCCAGATAAACCTTTTCGACCAGCCTCTGCTTAAACTGGCGCTGAAGGTCAGAGTAGGCCTTTGCTGTAAGGGCAATCACCATCAATCCCGACGTTTCCTTGTCCAGTCGGTGGACTATTCCCGGCCGCTCCTCAGGGCCGACTTCTCTTATTCCCGGAAAATGATACACAAGAGCATTCACAAGAGTCTCATGCCGTCTGCCGGCTCCAGGATGGACAACCATACCAGATGGCTTCTCTAGAACAATCACATGGCCGTTATCATATAAACTTTTTACAGGGATATTCTCGGGAAGAATGTCCTCTTTTTCGGGAAATTCAAAATCGAATTCAACAAAATCCCCTTCTCCCAATCTGAAACTCGACTTCCGGGGAATACCACTGACTTTGACCTGATTTTGCTCAATCCTCTTCTGAAGTTGAGAACGGGTCAGCTTTTTTATCCTTTGGGAGAGAAAAACATCAAGTCTTATTCCCATATGAGATAAATCAACGTGGAAGGTTCTTTTAGGCACTTTTTCTTCGTTTCAAGAAGAAATACAACAGCCCTCCTCCCACAAACCCTACGATGCAGAATAATTGAGGCAGAGACATGCTCAGATAGGGGGAAGGATTCTTAAACAGATAAGCTTTATCCGGATGGTCCCCCCGAAAGAATTCGACAAAATACCGGATAATCGAGTAGTTGATGATATAAAAGGAAAAAACCTGTCCGTCGAATCTTTTTTTCTTCAGAATAACAAATAGAATCAGGAAATTGGTAAAATTCAGGATGGACTCGTAAAGCTGTGTGGGATGGAGGAGCCTTTCGATAGGAACTCCTGTCAGATTGTGGGAATATTCGCTGTGAAATACCACTCCCCAGGGGGCAACAGATTCGCGGCCATAACAACACCCGGCACTGAAACAGCCGATTCGGCCGAATCCATGTCCGAGGGCCAGAGCCGCACCGGCTATGTCCGCAACCTTCCACGTCGGGATTTTGTGTTTCCTCATATACCAGAGGGCAAACACAAGCCCAAAGGCCAAGCCTCCCTGGAAAACTCCTCCTGAGCGGGCAAAACTGACCAATTCCGATGGATTTTTTATATAATAAGAAATATTTCCGGCCAACAGCACGAGTTTCGCCCCAATGAGAGAGACGATTATGGTGTAAAAAGCCATGTCAAGGAGCTTGGGAGCCTCGAGACCTTGCTTTTTAGCTTGAACATAAAGAAACCATAATCCAGAAGCTACGCCTAAAGCCATTAAAAAACCATATGTGTGGATGCTGACGGGTCCAATCTTTACGAGGATTGGGAACATGTTGGACTCCTTTTGAATAAGAAAATAAAAATAAGAAGAACTGCCCCGGTCGAAATACAGGAATCAGCCATGTTAAAAGAAGGCCAATGCCAGCCTTTTATGCTCACATCCAGAAAATCGATCACATACCCTTTGAAAACGCGGTCAACAAAATTTCCTAGAGCTCCGGCCAAAATCAGAGACAAGGATATCTTCAAGAATTTTTCATCGGGAGGTGTCTTGAAAAAATAGTACACGACCAGGCCCAATGCAATCAGCGATGCAAAAGTCAATAAAAGATACACATTTCGGTTTCCCGATTGAGAAAAAAAGCCGAAAATAGCCCCTTTGTTACGGATGTGGACAAGCCTGAAAAAGCCAGGGATGATCTCCTCGCTCGAATTCAAGAAGATGTTGCGCGCAATCATGGATTTGGTTACCTGATCGGCAAACAGAAGGAAGACAATCATGGCAAAATAAGAAATGTTTTGCTTCATGAATTCATCCGGCCGACAACTTTATCACAGCGTTTGCAGAAGCCGGGATTGTCCGGACTCCGGCCAATATAAGGGGAAAAATTCCAACATCTAATACATTTTTCGCCTGGTGCATTCGCAACTTCCACAGCAATTTCCTCTCCTGGAATTGGAGAGAGATTCACTTCGGAAACAATGAAAAGGGACGGGAGTTCCGTTTCATATTTGCGCAGAAGATCCACCTTATCTGCAGGTATGTTCAGCGTGACACTGGCTTCTAAGGAGTTTCCGATCATTTTGTTTTCGCGGGCCTTTTCCAATTCCTTGAGAACTTTTCCCCGGACAACCACAAGTTCCTCCCATTCACGGAAAAGCTCAGCCTCAAACCAGTTTTCTTCCAATGGCGGAAACAAATTCAGGTGAACGGATTCCTCTTTTTTTTGAAAATCAGGCATAGAAGTCCAGGCTTCCTCCGTAGTAAACGGGAGAATCGGTGCCATCCACATAAGGCTTGTTTTAAGCAATTCAAACAGCGCAGTCTGTGCAGACCTTCGAAGCAGCGACTTTTTCCCCGAACAATAAAGCCTGTCCTTCAGCACATCCAGATAAAAAGAGCTCAATTCCACGGTGAAAAAATTATAGATGGTGTGAAACACGATGTGATATTCGTACTCCTCATAACCTCTTAAAATCCTCTGACCGATTTGCTTAGCTTTTTCCAGAATCCATCTGTCCAGATGCATCATTTCTTCGGTGGGAACACATTCTTTATCTGGATTGAAATCATGTATGTTTCCCAGAATGAATCTCCATGTGTTTCGCATTTTGCGATAGGCCTCAACAATCCGACTGACTGTTTCTTCTCCGAACCTGGCATCCTCTTTGTAGTTGAGCATGGCTACCCAAAGACGCAAAATTTCTGCACCGTTTTTGTTAATTACCTTTTCAGGATCAACGAAGTTACCCAGAGATTTTGACATTCCTCTACCCTCTTCATCCAGGACGAAACCGTGGGTTATGCATGTTTTATAAGGCGAAGCCCCTTTAGCTCCCACGCCTATAATGAGGGAGCTGTTGAACCATCCCCTGTACTGGTCATGGCCCTCGATATAAATGTCGGACGGCCAAGGAAGGTCATCCCGTTTTCCCAGGACATTGTGGCTGGCTCCTGATTCAAACCAAACATCAAGGATGTTGTTTTCTCTATTAAAATGTGAGGAACCGCAATGGCGACACTTTGTGCCCGGAGGCAGAAGCTCGCCAGCTGTTTTGGAGAACCATGAATTTGCGCCCTCTGCAAGAAAAATATCTGCGATTCGCAGGGTGATTTGGGCATTGGCCAGAATTTCGCCACAATCATGGCAGTAGAAAGCGGGGATCGGCACCCCCCAGGTTCTCTGACGAGAAATACACCAATCGGGCCGGGCTTCCATCATATTGGAAATTCTCTCTTCCCCCCAGGGCGGGATCCAGGTAATGGCTTTGATCTCCTCCAGGGCCTTTGTCCTCAATTCGTTCTTATCCATAGAAATAAACCATTGAGCTGTAGCGCGAAAAATAACAGGATTTTTGCACCGCCAGCAGTGTGGATAGGAATGGACGATCTTGTCTTCCTTCAGCAAGGAGCCGTCCTTGGCCATGTCTTCATTTATGATCTTGTTCGCCTCGAAGACGTTCATTCCCCCATACTTATCAACATGTTTAGTGAAATTTCCTTTGCTGTCTACAGGAGTATAAATATCCATTTTGTATTTGATCCCTGTGAGATAGTCCTCATGCCCATGGCCGGGGGCAGTATGGACACATCCAGTTCCTTGATCCAGGGTGACATAATCAGCCAAGACAAAAATTGATTCCCTCTCAATAAACGGATGTCTGGCTTTGAGGCCCTCCATCTCCTTCCCCAGAAATGTTGCGAGTTCCTTTACGTTCCCGAGGCCCAATTCCTCTGAAAGGACAGGGATCAGCCGCTTGGCGGCGATAAAAACCTTCCCATCTGACTCGAAAACGGAATACGCATAATCCGGATGGAAAGCTATGGCCAAATTGGCAGGCAAAGTCCAGGGAGTCGTGGTCCAGATAAGGACAAAAACCTTTTTATCCTTAAGGGCAGGAAATTTTTCCGCTAAATCAGATATCACAGGGAATTTCACATAGATCGAAGGGGATTCCCTGTCTTTGTATTCGATTTCAGCCTCAGCAAGAGCCGTCCGGCAATGAGCACACCAGTGAACGGGTTTTTTTCCTTTGTAGATATTGCCCGTTTCAAAGAAGGCTGCGAGATGACGCAACACCTCTCCTTCATATGCCGGATTCATAGTCAGATATGGAGCTTCCCATTCTCCAAACACGCCGAGTCTTTTAAACTGTTTGCGTTGGATATCAACAAATTTCAGCGCATATTTTTTGCACTCCTCTCTTACTTCCAGGGGTGACATCTCGCTTTTTTTTGTTCCCAGGAGCTGATCCACTTTAATCTCAATCGGGAGCCCGTGGCAATCCCAACCCGGGAGATATGGGGCCCGGAATCCCTGCATGGTTTTTCCTTTGATAATGAAATCCTTTAAAATCTTATTCAGGGCTGTCCCCAAATGAATTTTTCCGTTCGCATAGGGAGGCCCATCATGAAGGACAAATGACGGCCGTCTTTCCCCTCTTTTCTGGATTTTTTTATACAGATTTATACGCTCCCACTTTGCAATTATCTCTGGCTCTTTTTGGGCCAGTTTTGCTTTCATAGAAAAAGAAGTTTGCGGAAGATTCAGCGTCTCTTTGATATTGTCGCTACCAGCCATGTTTCACTCCAACATTCACATTCATTTTGTTATTATAGAATAAGCCAGCCTAAAGTCAACGGAGTTAAGATTTGAGGTAGTGGGAGCCGCAGCTGACAGAATTGCCGATCGCAGCATATGTGATCAACACGGCCACTTGAATTCCATGCTTGAGGCCAACAATCTTGGCGTCCATCCTGGCTTCCCTGTAAAACTTTTCGATCCTGTGGCTGAGATATTCCAAATCTGCCCTTGCACGTTCCAGCCGCTTCCGGGTGCGGATGATTCCTGCATAATTCCACATGGTCGACCGGATGGATATCCAATCCTGATTAATGAGTGCAGGGTCTGTCTCCTCTTCTTTTTCTGGATAGTACCACTGGTGGATATCAGAGCTCGTGTATTCGACAACCGGACTGAAATGGGAGGCAATGTGCTGGGCGGCCCGCGTTCCCCAAACCAGCCCTTCCAGCAAAGAAGTGGAAGCCAGTCGGTTGGCGCCATGCACGCCGGTACAGGAGACCTCCCCAGCGGCATAGAGTCCGCTCAGGGAGGTTCGACCCCATTTATCCACCAAAACCCCTCCACAGCAGTAGTGAGCGGCGGGAACCACAGGGATGGATTCTCGCGTGATATCAATCCCGTAACGAAGACATGTCTTAAAAATATAGGGAAAACGTTTTTTTATATCGATTTTTGCGTATGATGCCAGGTCCAGATAAACATAATTCGAGTTGGTGTTGGTCATCTCTTCATAGATGGCCCTCGTGACTTCATCACGAGGAGCCAATTCCCCGCTTTCGGAATATTTTTCCATAAATGTCTGCCCGTCTTTTGTTTTTAACCTGGCCCCTTCCCCTCTTACTGTTTCCGATATCAAAAAGCCATCCGCATCCCTATGAAATAAAGATGTGGGATGAAATTGGATGTACTCCATATTGACAAGTCTTGCTCCTGCCCGGTATGCCATCGCATACCCATCCCCGATCGCTCCCTTGGGATTCGAAGTGTAAAGGTACACAGCTCCACAGCCCCCCGAGGCAAGAATGGTATAAGTGGCAAATATGATTTTCACTTTTTTTGTTTTATTGTCCAAAACATAACATCCGATACACCGTGGCTCTCTGTAAAATGATGTTGGATCTTTTGAATGATGAGGAACAGTCAATAAATCAACTGCTGTGTGATCAGGGAGAAAAGTAATATTCGAGAAATTTTTCAACGCGGCAACAAACTTTTCCTCGACAGTCTTGCCGGTTGTATCCCGGATATGCAGAATTCTCCTGCGCGAATGGCCTCCTTCTTGTGCATAATCTAAAGAATCCGGGGAGCTCTTTGTGAAGGGGATTTTCAGCTCGTCGATCAAGACGGAGTCTACCATTTTTTTCCCCTCTGTAGAAAGAATATCAACAGCCTCAGGATTATTTATCCTGTCTCCGGTCTGGATAATATCTTCCTTTAATAGTTCTGGTTGATCATCCGGCCCAAGTGATACAATTCCGCCTTGAGCATAGTATGTGTTTGATTCTTCCAGCGCATTATTTTTTGTGATGATCACGGTTTTTAAGCCGCATTTGGCCGCCTCCAAAGCCGTACTCGCTCCAGCGATGCCGCAACCGATGACCAGAATATCGGTTTTTAATGTTCCGGCTGCTTCCATGGTTCCCCTAATCAATAAACTCCATGCTGATATCCAGCGATTTATAGGAATGAGTTAAAGCTCCAACAGAGATAAAATCAACTCCCAGATCCGCAATCATTGGGGCTCTGGACAAGCTGACATTCCCGGAGACTTCCACAAGAACCCTGCCGTCCAGTGATTTCACAACATCCCTCATTTTGTCCAGGGACATGTTGTCAAGCATGACGATATCAGCCCCGCATTTTAGAGCTTCCTCCGCCTCTCCCTTATCAGTCGTTTCAACCGCTATTTTTATCCCTGGCTTGATTTTTTTTCTGGCCAAAATCACAGCTTTCGAAATACTCCCAACGATCTTGATGTGATTGTCCTTTATCATAACCATGTCAGAAAGACTGATACGGTGATTTGTCCCTCCTCCCATCCGGACGGCATATTTTTCCAGACTCCTCAGCCCCGGAGTGGTTTTGCGCGTATCCAGAACTTTTGTTTTTTTCCCTTCCACAGCATTCACATATTTGTTGGTCAGTGTCGCAATTCCTGACATCCTCTGAAGAAAATTCAAAGCTGTCCTCTCTCCCTTGAGTAAGGAAATGGCAGATCCTTTTAAAACAGCGATTTTATCACCTCTGCTTATTTTTTGGCCGTCTTTTTTATAAATCTCGAAACAAATTGAGGAGTCAATTTTTTTCATCACTCTTTCCGCAACATAGATCCCTGCGAGCACTCCCCTTTCTTTTGCTAAAATCAAGGCTCGCGAGACGGCCTCTGCCGAGACAATGTTTTCTGAAGTGATGTCTCCGGCGGGCATATCTTCCTTAAGTGCTGCTGCAATCAGGGTGTCGATTTTTTTCTTCCACATCAGGAAAAATTATAGTTTTTTCATCTCTCCCAGTCAAATCCTTCCCAGCAGAGTTAAGCATCCCCAGAAGAACTACTGTTTAGTACCAGATTTTTTTTGTGGCCGATAGTTTATCCACTAAAAAAGAAAAAATCCAACAGAAACGTAAGTCAAGTCGATTGACATTGATCGGAATCTTCTTTTAAATACAGGTGTGGAAAAAAAGAAGATTTTTTCCCTCCTGATTTCGATCGCTGTCTCTGCCATACTTATCTGGTTCCTTTTCGCAAAAATTGAGTTCAAAGACTTCATACAAACATTTTCCCGAATTTACATCCCGGGATTCCTGGCATTCACGATCATCTCTCTGATAGGCGCGACACTGCGCGCATGGCGATATAAATGGTTACTGCTTCCCCGCTCTATAAGTTGGAGAGATGTTTTCCTGGTTACTTTTATCCGCAATCTCTTTGTGGATCTTTTTCCCGCGCGTCTTGGATCTCTTTCTTATGTTTACGTGCTTAACCGGAGCATGAAATTTTCCTTTGAAGCTTCCTCTTCAAGCTTTGTCTTAGCCTTTGTTCTGGATTTTCTTACATTGAGCCCCTTTTTAGTGATTGCCATATTAGCCGTAGGTTTGGGAAAAACTTCTGTTTCTAACGTGACTCTTCTGGCCATTTCCTTTTTATTTTTTCTACTGGTTTTTTTTATCTTCTGGAAAGTTATAAAATTAGCGGGAATAAGCCTCAAGGTTTATCAATGGCTTTTGCGGCTTATCCGAAAGGATTCAAATAGATGGGCCGAAATCAGTGTTAAAAAAATTCATCTAACTATAAATGAACTTCAAAATATAAAAGAAAAAAAAATCGGCTGGCCCCTTTTCTTTCTCTCATTGGGAATACGTCTTGCAAAATATGGCGCTCTGTTTTTTCTTCTTTTCGCTCTTTTGCGCAGTCACGGATTTTCATTGGGGAGCCTGAATTTTTCTAAAACCATTCTGGGAATCACCGGTGCAGAACTGACCTCTGCTCTCCCGATAAAAGGGATCGGAGGATTTGGAACGTGGGAATCCGCATGGGCTTTAACGCTCATGCTGATGGGATTTGAAAAGCAGATAGCTATTCTTTCCAGCGGCGTGCACCTTATTACGAATCTGTTTGAATACATCTTAGGTACCGTCAGCATTCTCATCCTCAGCTTTCTTCGCTCAAAGACGAACAAAAACAAAAAAGGGAAAGTTGCATGACAAAAAAATATCCATTTTCGACAAATTGGGCTTTGCATATGGAGAACCACTTTTCGCTAAGCCTTGATAACTGGGAAAAAATCCTGAACATCGCGTTATCCCGGGGGGGAGATTTCTCCGAAGTTTTCTTGGAATACAGAGAATTCAATTCCATAAATATGGAAGAGGATATCATTAAGGAAACCTCTGAAAATATTATGCTTGGAGCAGGAATTCGGGTTATCTGCGGAGATCAAACGGGCTACGGGTACACCAATGATCTATCGTTAGAAAAACTAACCAGAGCTGCCCTCACAGCCGCGTCCATCGCCAAAGGATCTCCCGCTCTTTCCTCCCCCATTCAGCCCACTCGAATCGCGCATAATTTTTATCCGATTCTCCATCCAGCGCAGCAAGTCTCCTTGGAAGATAAAATTTCCTTGGTTAAATCTGCCTATCAATCGGCTCTTAAGTTCGCTGGGAAAATTAAAAAAGCGAAAGTGTCCTTTATAGATCAAACCAGGTATATTACGATAACGAACTCCGAAGGACAGAGCCTATCCGATGTCCAGCCCCTTGTAAAAATGACTTGTTTGTGTATCTCGGAAAAAGCAAACATAAGAGAGGCAGGCTTTTCAGGAGGAGGAGGCCGGATCGGATTGGAGCACTTCGCCAAAGAAATTACGCCGGAACGAATCGGAACAGAAGCCGCAAAAGAAGCCATCAACCTTTTGGAAGCAATTCCGCCTCCTGCTGGAGAAATGCCGGTTGTGTTATCTCCAGGGAATAGCGGGGTTTTGATCCATGAAGCTGTTGGTCATCTTCTCGAAGCTGATTTCAACAGAAAAAAAACATCCATTTTTTGGAATAAAATGGGCCAACAAGTTGGAAGCGAACAGATCTCCATATATGACGATCCCACCATTCCTTTCTTCCGCGGCACTTACAATATCGATGATGAAGGGACTATTCCCCAGAAAATCCCTTTAGTCAAACGTGGAAAACTGGTCGGTTTGATCCAGGACAGGTTATCCGCAAAATCGATGGGCCTGCCGCTAACCGGACACGGCCGAAGGCAGGATTACACATGTATCCCGATTCCAAGGATGAGCAACACCTACATCGACAGAGGAGAATACGACCGGGAAGAGATCTTAAAATCTGTAAAGCGAGGATTTTATGCCCATCAATTCCAGGGAGGGCAGGTGGAAGATTCAGGGAAATTCACATTTTCTGTGAGCTCAGGTTTTTTGATAGAGAATGGCAGACTTACCGCCCCTGTTAAACAGGCAACCCTTATCGGGACGAATATCGATATCCTTCAGAATATTGAAAAAGTTGGCTCCGATCTAGCCTTTGGTTTGCAGACAGGGACCTGTGGCAAGGAAGGCCAGGCAGCTCCTGTTACAGATGGCTGCCCCACTCTCAAAATCACAAAAATGACTGTGGGAGGCATCAAATGAGAGGCCAAAAAAAGTCCTCAGAGCTGATAGGCCTGGCCGAAAAAACGGTTGCCTTCGCACAATCGCTTGGAGCTGATGAATCTCAGGTGTCTATCGCCGATGGCTTAGAGTTCAACGTGGACGTGAGGATGGGAAAAATCGAAAATCTGGTCGAAGCTGGGGCCAGATATCTCGGAATCAAAGTTATCAAAGAAAACAAAACAGCCTATGCCACATCCTCTGATTTGTCAAAACACACGTTAGAACGTCTGGTGAAAAATTCCATCAAACGGGCGGAGCTGGCCAGTCCAGATGAGTTTGCCGGTCTGCCGATTCTCAAACAAAGCCCTATTGACGTATCCCACCTGAACATTTTTGATCCAGAAATCTCCTCGCTTCCCACCGAAAAAAAAATGTCCCTAGCTCTGGAAACGGAACGAGTTGCACTATCTGACAAAAGAATAACAAACTCGCATGGAGCCAGTTTTGAAACAAAAGAAATACATTCTGTCCTGGTGAACTCCTATGGGTTTGTCCATGGGTACAGAGAAACATTTTGCAGCCTGGCGGTGGGCATCCAGGCAGGCGAAACGGATCGTAAAGTCGAGGACTTTTGGTCCTGCACAAAACGGCACTTCCGAACGCTTGATCCGCCGGAAAAAGTCGGTAAAAAAGCAGTGGAGAGGACGGTCCGGCAGATCAATCCCCGTAAAATAAAAACTCAGGTCGTCCCGGTCATATTTGAACCTCTGATGACCTCCTGGTTATTGGGCTTTCTTTTTGCATGCGTTTCGGGAACAGCTGTTTATCAAAAACTGTCATTTCTCTCTGATAAGTTGGGAGAAAATATCGCTAAAAAAAACATCACCGTCTGGGATGACGGACAAATGCCGGGATCGCTGGGAACACGGCCTTATGATTCTGAAGGAGTCCTCACAAAAAAAAATCGTGTCATTGCAAATGGGAAATTGAAAAACTTTCTCTGCAACACTTATGCCGGCAAAAAACTCAGACTCGCCTCTACTGGTAATGCGGATGGTGGAAGCGTAGGACCGAATAATTTTTATCTTCAAGCCGGTAATATTTCGCAAGAAAAGATTATCCAAAAAACCAAAAAAGGGCTTATCCTCATAAAGACCATTGGTCATGGTCTCAATCCAGTGACAGGAGACATCAGCCGGGGCGCATTTGGATTGTGGGTCGAAAACGGAGAGATTGTTTATCCTGTCTCAGAGATCACGATAGCCGGCAACCTCGAAACAATTTTGAATCAAATCGAGGATATAGGAGATGACCTTGAGTTTAGAAGTTCGATTTGCGGCCCCAGCATAAAAATCCAACAGCTTACTGTTGCCGGGGAGTAAAAGCCGCTAATCCTAAGACTTTTAATTTGACAAATAATGATATATTATAATTAAGCCATTTGCCTCTTTTCTGATTCGATACAGAATTAGGTTCAGTAAAATTAGGCCTAGATCCTTCTAAATTATGAAAGAAAAAGCCAAAAAGAGACTTTTAAGCATCCTGGAAATGGTCCCTTCCCTTAAAAAGATCATAGTCTCCGATGATTCGCTCGAGAAAAAACGCAAGAAGATCAGAAATCTGTTAAACGCCATGTTGATAAATACCTATGATGACAATCCTGACCTTCCTTCTCTGGCATGGGTGTTGAGTCGGGACGCTATTTTGGTTTTCCGGAATATCACATCACGCCGCAGCGAAAAAGTTGCCGGATTCAGTCTCCTTGGCTACCTGAATGACTTGATTCACAAGGGCAAGGTTTTTTCAGGGGCTTCCCCATCACAAGATTTTTTCGCAGAACTCAAGCACCTCATTCATGGGATCTCTGGTCATGCTGACGTCTACCCTAAAAGTAAACCAGCATTCAGCCTGTATAAGGGAAAAAGAGCAGCAAAACTCCGCTCGGCTGATCTCTCCCGAATGGCCAGAATCGTAGAAAAATTTAGCAAACGCTATCCCTTTGGATTAGAAGATGATGCAAAACGACGACGGTATAAAAACAAGCTGAGGATTCTTCGATATTTCGATGCGACAGATTTTGAATGGAATAACTGGAGATGGCACCTCCGCCATATTATCAGAGATGCGGATACATTGAATGATCTGATAAAGCTCACGGATGAACAATACCAAGCTGTCAATCAGGCCAGAAAATTCAAAATTCCGTTCGGTATCACTCCTTATTACTTGTCTCTGATGGACTATGAATCCCACCAGGGGAGAGATAATGCCATCCGTGCTCAAGTGATTCCCTCCTTTCACTACATCAACACATTAAAAAAATATAGAGCCAGCAAGGAAAGTTCAATGGATTTTATGCTGGAGCGGGATACATCTCCTATTGAAGGGATCACCCGTCGATATCCTCAAATAGTGATCCTCAAGCCTGTACTGACCTGCCCCCAGATCTGTGTGTACTGTCAACGAAACTGGGAGATCGAAGATGTCTACTCGCAGACGGCTTCCCTCCCAAAATCAAAATTGGAAAATGCCATTCAATGGATTGCCAAGACTCCTGAAATCAACGAAGTTTTGATCACCGGAGGCGATCCCCTTTTATTATCTAATGAAAGAATAGAAAATCTTCTTTTTAGGCTATCCCGTCTCGGCCACATCCAGAGGATCAGAATCGGGACTCGAACACCCGTGACCCTGCCGCAACGGATCACCGATACGCTGGTCAAAGATATCAATCACTTCAATATTCCTGGAAAACGAGAGGTCCTGATCGTTACTCATTACGAACATCCTTACGAAATAACTCGGCAATCCATGGAAGCTGTGCAAAAATTCCGGCGTTATGGAATGGAAGTTTATAATCAGATGGTCTACACGTTCTTCAACTCACGCAAATTCGAAGCTGCCATTCTACGGCACAAGCTTCGCTTGATCGGAGTCACGCCCTATTACACATTTGCTACAAAAGGAAAAGGAGAAACGGATGACTTTCGCGTTCCGATTTCAAGATTACTTCAGGAACAGAAGGAAGAAGCCAGACTCGTACCCGGCACGGTCAGAACCGATGAAATCGTTTTTAATGTTCCGGGGCTGGGAAAAAATTACCTTCGTGCCATTCAACATCATGATGTGATATCTATTTTACCTGATGGCCGGCGGGTTTATGAATTTCATCCCTGGGAGGAGAAACTATCCCTGGTTGATACTTATGTCTATACGGATGTATCAATCTATGGTTATCTGCAAAGGCTAAAAGCGATCGGTGAAAATATTTCGGATTATAAAAGCATTTGGTACTATTACTGAACGCTCTTGCCAATATCTCTAAGATCTTCGCCTTCCAGGCGGGCGACAATGACAGCCCCACAGCTATCGCTTAGAACATTGACAGTTGTTCGAAACATATCCAGAATCCGGTCCACAGCCAAAATAATGGCCACGCCCTCCAGCGGAAGTCCGACAGCTTTCAGAATGATAGACATCATGACCATCCCGCTCATGGGCACACTCGCTGCCCCGATAGAAGCCAGAAGGGCCGTGATGACAATAACGATCTGCGCTCCAAAAGATAGATCGAAACCATAAACCTGGGCAATGAATACGGTTGCGACACATTCATACAAAGCCGTTCCGTCCATATTGACTGTGGCCCCGATAGGAAGGACAAAGTTGGACACTTTCTCAGAGACCCTGGAATTTTCTGTAACCGCTTTCATCGTAAGTGGGAGGGTCACAATAGTCGAACATGTGGAAAAGGCCATAACAAGAGCCGACGGCATGCCTTTGTAATGTTTGACAGGATTCACACGAGCCGCCAGAAACAGAAGCAGAGGCAGGTTCACCATAGCATGGAGCGCTAGTCCCATAAGAACAACCAGAAAATAAAAACCGAGGGATCGGAAGGCATCAAATCCCGTTTGAGAGACAATCCGAGAGATTATTCCAAAAACCCCAAAAGGGGCACTCCAGACAACAAACAGAGTCAGCTTCATCATGGTTTCGAATGCGGCCTGGAAAAAATCCGTCAGATGGGTTCTTTGTTTTCCGGCAAGTTTGGTGATGAAAAATCCGAAAAGGATGGAAAAAAAAATGATTGGGAGCACCTCCCCTTTGGCCATCGCCGCAAAAGGATTCTCAGGAATAAGATTCACGAGAATGCTTCCGATCCCCTGCTCTGTCGCGGCGATCTTCTCTGGGTTCATAGCAAGACCGATTTCAGCGCCGATCCCTGGTTTAAAAATATTCACCAAAACGAGTCCGGTCAATATGGCCATCAGACTGCTGAGAATGTAGTAAAAAAAAGTTTTAATGCCCAGTCGACCAAGACCAGTCGCACTTCCCACGCTCACAACCCCGGAAATGATGGAAGTGATGATAAGGGGCATGATGGCCATACGCAGGAGGCGGAGAAAAATCTCGGCCAAAGGTTCAGCAATTGGAGCGATGCCCTCACCGAATACCCATCCTGCGATGATTCCCAGGAAAAATCCGATAAAAATGTAATGCGTTAAAGAAAGCGTTCTGTGCTTCATCCGTTCACTCTATCCATCAATCGAATGATAACCTGTGCCCTAAACATAATATCCCGATAACTGCCTGTCAATAGGGACAGTGACACACAACGCACCGATTGATTTTGATAAAAAAAATCTAGAGGGTCTTTAAAATTTGTTAAAATGCATGATGTTTGCAAGTTTCCGCTTTGGCACATGCAAACAACCCTTTTCATCCTTCCAGTACCTAACCGAATCATCTGTATCTTCAACCACAGGAGTTTCAGCCGGATAACCAAACGCTATCACAGAATCGAGTTTATAGGCAGCAGGAATATCAAGCAATGTCTTAACGCGATCTTTGTCCACAGATATGATCCAACAGCTTCCGATACCTTTTCCCCATGCAGCCAAAATCATGTTTTCGATGGCTGCACCCGCGTCCCGCTCAAATCCTTTTGACCTTATCTCTGTGTTCACAAGAACGATAACATACGCTTGAGGCTCCTGGCAGGGCTTTGGATCTCCATCAGGTGCTATGTACCCTGCCCATTTCAAACAAGGAAAAATCTGTTTTTTTTTGTTTTCCTCATCCACAACGATAAACTCCAGGGGCTGGCGGTTAGCGGCAGAAGGAGCCAGGCGACCGGCGTCGACAATATCCACCAGAATATCCTGGGAAATGGATTTTGGCTTGAATTGGCGGACGGATCTTCTCGTTTGGATCAAATCATACAGACTCATTCTCAGACCTCCTTATCTCTAATCTCAAATAGCCTACAAAAAACGGTCTGGATAATTCACAAGTTGAGCCGACCTAACCCACCCATACAATATTGTTGGCAGGACAAGGTGCCCAGGGTGCTGTTATGAAATACCTCAAATAGGCCGCAACGAAACCAGTGTGCTGAGATCGATTTGCCCTGAGGGTTAGCTTTTAGCCAGGATGGATTTGAGTTTATCCGCGTATAAACGGCTGGGCCTATCAGAAGTGACAAACTCGATTTGGTCAGGATTTCCCGCGCCCAAATTCAATTCAACTGCGCGCTTGATCTGTTCTTGCTCCCAAATCTTGGTACCCATGATAGCGTCATTCGATCCCAAATCTTTTAATACCGCAATGCCAGCAGCATCCAACGCCACCCGATCAGACCCAGCAATAAAAACATTGGCCTCTTTCCTGGCCCCACTCATCGGTCCTCCATCCACAAACACTTCCACGCCATCCATAACAATCAAATCCGGCTTGTAGCCCACATTAATCTCGGCAATCATTTTCCTCATATCCGTTGTTCTTTTCCCATGAAGCTCTCTCATCAGTTTCTTGGGCGTCAATCCTACAGCCAGTTTTAGGGACATGGTAAAAACCCCTCCATACTGGTGAGTTTTTAAGCAACACGTCGAGATGAAATACTCTGCCTCGGCTGCAGAACGGGGAATATAAAAACCATTCTCCCAGTGATTTCCTTCGGGATCAAAATGTTTCCAATCTTCCTCCGGAATTTTCTCGAAATTATTGATTTTGAAATTCAGATCTCTGGACATTTGGAAAATTCCCTTTTCCCGCATCACTTTTTCCGTTTCCGGAGGACCACTTCTTTCTCCGACAATGATCTCCTTGGCTCCTCTCTTTTGGATCTCCTTCACCAATTGACTCAGCGTATCGTTGTGCGTGGATCCCGGACAGAAATCGGCCGTATTAAAATTCGGTTTTAGCAGAACATTTTTTCCTTTCATCTCAGGAAAATCCAAAAGGTTCATGCTCTCTTGGACACCAATCCTCCTGTCAGTGGTTTTGATGAGCGCAAGCTTTGACATGCCTTCCTTCTCCTTATTGATAAATGAAGAAAGCCGCAAATTTGGAAGACAGGCGAGTCCTGCCATTGTCCCTTTTAAGAACTCCCGCCTCTTCACAGTCCTGAGTTTGTTGCCATCCATCATCCACCTCCATTATCAAATTTTGCTGGCTACCCATAACGAAAAATCCGTTTCAGACATTGCCCCAGAAGTCCGGGCTCTTTCAAACCCTTTGGAAAAAATGATATAGGTGGGGACTCCCTGAATTCCGAATGCAGTCCCAAACTCCCCATGCTTATTCGTATCCATCTGAAGCACCATCAGTTCCCCGGCTCTTCTCTCGGCCAGATCACGAATTATGGTATGCATCATCTGACAGGGCGCACAGGTGGGAGAAAAAAAATCAACGAGAACTGGCAAAGAAGACTTTTGTATAAGGGTATATGCCTGCTGTGGAGTGGATTCAATCACAGTGCCGGGCTGGGGAAGAGGCCGTTTACACCGGCCGCAGACGACCTTTTTTCCTGCAGAATCCATCGGATAATTGTTGGTGCTGCCGCACACAGGGCAGCTCACTTTCACCTTATCTGCCAACGTATTTTACTCCTTGATGTATATGGATCATGTTTAAAATTATATACATCCTGTGTTCAGCTTGTCTACTGTTTGCGCAATTTTTCTGTTTTCGTCATGATTCATCGATTATTCCCTGGAAGCATCTCAAAAATCATGATACTTGACCGGATGGCTTCCTCTTCAGCTCTACTGACCGCTTTTAGAACTATCACGGAAATTGAGATGCTAACTTATTCTCTTGACTGGAGGCGTCTAACAAGGTAAAACTTTTATCTGGTATTTTTGTGCCGCCTGTACAACAAATTACGTTGTAGAGAACATTGTCGGAAAACATGAGCAAACCCGGTGACCAAAAAAACGATGACGTTCTGAGCCCATCTCTTGATGTGAATGAAACCACAGAAGTTGGGGAAATTCTCCGGCTGCTCTCTAAAACAATCTCAACGATAAAAATATTTCATGCAGACCACACTACCGTAAAAAAACAAATCATTGAACTATGGAGAAGGTTAGATAGCTTTCTCACAAAATACCAGATCTTGGAGATTGAAATCCAGGAGTTTTCTTTCACATACAAGAATAAGCCTGTCTTTCAGGATAAAAAGACCATCAAAAGCCTTCCCTTCCTTTTCTACAAGGACGGAATGCAGAAGCTATCATTCATCAAAGGGCTCAAAAAAGAAGAACTTCAAGGATTCATGGAAATAATAAAAAAAGTCTATGAACTGCCGCCGGAAGAAAGCGATCTTGTCAACTTGTTATGGGAAAAAGATTTTGCAAATATTCGTTATTTTGCTCCAGATGAGTTTCTCGAAACAAAAATTGGCATAGGCAAAAAAGCGTTAGATATTCAAGTCGACAGGGATGTTCTATTCTCAGGTACAATAGAACTCCTTCCAGAAGATAAAGCAGAACTACAGACAGCAAGGGAGAAGCCGGGCATCCTGGAACATGCTGTTCCTGACGAAGAAGAATTATGGGAGGGGATGGACTTCGTTGATCAAACCCCGACACTGAGTGAACAGGAAAATCGCATTCTGGATGCCATGCTCACGGCCAACAGGCAGGTTACACCGGAAGATGAACTCGTTCTCTTGGTTACGGAAATGTTGAATCTGGAAGAAGAATCCGAAAGATTTAAGGGAATTCTTGATGCCATCACTCATGTACATAACGATCTCGTGCAAAAAGGAGATTTTACCCGAGCTTATCAGCTTCTAAGCAATACCCTTGAGATAAAAATAATCGCATCCTATGAATCCGACTATAAAGAATCTCTTGTCAAGGTTTTTCTCCAAAAACTTAAAGCCAAAGATAATGAAGAACTTGTGAAAAAGTCACTGCTGGAAAATAAAGTGACGGATTTTCGTCTTCTGTTTGTATACCTAGATCTTTTGTTCGAAACCGATGCATTATCCCTGCTTGCCGAACTGTATGAAAAGATCAATAACACAGATTTTAGGAAAGGGACTCTGAATTATTTCAAGGAAAAGGCCCAAAAAAATCCGGAGATATTGACAAGAATCGTCGATGACACCAGAACAGCACTGACCAGCGAGGTGATAGCCATCCTTAGCTCAATCCCTGAAAAAAGAGCCATCCAAGGATTTGCTGTTTTTACCCAATCCAAAAACAGGGCCATAAAATCCGAGGCCATAAAAAGTCTCGGAAAATTCAATGATTTAACCTCAAGTAAAATCCTCCTTGGATTTTTGAATGACCCTGATGAAAACATAAGGATTTTGGCTGCCCGCCACATTCCCGGCACAAAAGACGATTTCATCAATGAGCAGGTCATTTTTATCACAAAAAACAGAAATTTCAAGAATAAAGATAAACAAGAAAAACAAGCTATCCTCGATGTTCTTGGCAGGAATAAAACAAAAAAAGCCTATGAGCGTCTTGAAAATATCCTTTCTAAACTTACTTTTTTTAACAGAGCAAAAATTTGTGAAACAGGTCAATGCGCCATTCGGACTCTCGAGGCAATGGCCAGCCCGGAGTCCAGAAAAATCCTGAAGAAAGGTATGCAGTCGAGAAACAGGAAAATAAAAGAAGCATGCGGATCGGCTCTCCGGAAACTTTCCCAGCAGCGAGAGCTAAAGGGACAGGATTATGACGGATAAAAAAGAGAGAGAAAAAAAGATTGCCAAAAAAGCCATAGATATCCTCCAGGGGATGTATATGGCCCACAAAAACATAAAGATCTATGATCTGAATAATCATCTCGTTATTAAGCAAATTGGATCCGTGTGCAAACACATCCAGGAATTGCTGCAGGCAGAGGAAGAAGTGATTTTTACGCTCCGGCTGAGCACACTATACTTAAATGGAATCAAGGTCCTTTTCAGCTTTTCCAACTACTTTCTTTTTAAATATCTGAACGTTCAACTCTCAAAAAAAGAAATAGGTCTCCTCAAATTCCAAAAGAATCTGACTAGAGACGAACTGAAGCAATTCTTGTTTTTATTGGGTAAAAAGGAAAAAAAATTAAAAAAGCCGTTCGAGACTTTTTTGAACACTCTGCAAGAAAATAAGATAAAACATATATTTATTGAAAAAGCTCAGGCCATTGAAGAATCCAAAGCAAACGAAAAAAACACGAAAAAACTATTCTTCCTCGGAATCACTCACTTGAAGGAGATGTTTGATTCCTTTAAAAAGAAAGAAAAAATACCAATCACAACAACCCGCCGTTTGGTGCAATCTCTTTTCAACAACATTGTCCAAAACGAATCATTTGCTCATGGTTTGACAACCATTAAAAATTTCGATGAATATACCTTGAATCATTCGATAAATGTTTGTATATTGTCCCTTTCCCTTGGAAGAAAATTAGGGCTGGACAGAAACGAGCTTGCTGAGCTGGGAATCAGTGCTTTTTTCCATGACTTTGGGAAAACGGATATCCCCAGAGAAATTCTGGTAAAACCAGGAAAACTGGACAAGCAGGAACGGGAAATCATCGAAAAACACCCGCATTTGGGGGCCGAGAAACTCATCCAACTCAAAGAGACCAGCCGTTTACCGATTAGAGCCATAAATGTGGCCATGGAGCATCATGTGAAGGCTGATCTCAGCGGTTATCCCAGATACAAAAAAAAGAGACACATTAACCTTTACAGCAAAATAGCCAAAATTTGTGATGTCTATGATGCTTTGACCACAAAAAGGCCATACAGAGATAAGGTATTCACGCGGGATAAAACTCTGAATATGATGATGGAGAATAGCGGCTCAGAATTCGACCCGATCATTCTGAAAGTTTTTTCTAACATGATGGGACTCTATCCAGTTGGAACCCTTGTTTTGATAAATACAGGTGAGATCGGCATTGTGTATGAGACAAATCCAGACCTTTCTGCAATATTGCGGCCAAAAATCAAAATTATTGCAGATAAAAACGGGAACAAAATAGATGGAGACATCCTCGATCTAACAGAACAGGATCAGCATACGGGCCAACACAGGAGGACGATCGTTAAGTCTCTGGATCCGGAAAAATACAATATTCGGATTTCTGACTATTTTTTGGCCATGGCACAATAATACTCCTCGATCTTGTTTTAAAAAAGCCTTCGGGCCAACCCACCCCGTCCTAACCCATAAGGAGTGGCAAGGATAAACGATACAGGGAATTGCATTTTGGGTTGTATGAAACTACAATAGCTAAGAATAGCATTGGAGATAAGCCCATGGATATCCTCACAAAAGAAGTTAGGGATGCAACAGAACAAAGATTTGCGGAAGCTCTGGTAGATGAGGTCGAAATTATCCATTTTCACCCAAGAACCCAGGCTGTTTGTTCTTCAAATGTCATTGGAGTTCCACGGACCATAATAAACGAATCCACCATTGTAGAAAGAGCGGTTCAAGAGGAAACTTTTCTGGAGCATGTTCTCAAAGCGGCAAAGTCCGAAGATACAGAATAATGAATATTTCCCTTTCATAAAGTGATAAATTTGTCCGAATCCAATCAAATCAAAAGGAATGTCATGAATAATATTGACTCGATTTTTTATCCAAAATCCATCGCCATTATCGGCGCCTCCAGGCAACAGGGAAGTGTGGGCCATTCCCTTCTTGCCAAAATTATCGACAGCCGGTTCCAGGGAGTGGTCTATCCTGTCAATCCCAGAGCCCAAGCCATTCTGGGGATAAAAAGTTATCCCCGCGTCTTGGATATCCCTGATGATATTGACCTGGCTATCGTTATTGTTCCCGCTCCTCTGGTTTCTCAAGTCCTCGAAGAATGCGCTGTTAAGGGAATAAAGGGAGCGGTCACAATCTCTGCCGGCTTCAAAGAAATCGGGGGACCCGGCATTGAACGGGAACAGAAAGTTAAAGAGATCATTCAGAAATACAACATCGCGCTTGTCGGACCTAACTGCCTGGGTGTGATAAATACAGCGTCAGAGACACAAATGAATGCCACCTTCGGCACGCAAATGCCGAAAAAAGGAAATATTGCTTTCATATCCCAGAGCGGGGCCCTTTGTGTTGCGGTCCTGGATTACGCAAAAGAAGCAAATATCGGATTTTCCAAATTCATCAGCATGGGAAACAAAGCCGGACTGACCGAAAACGATCTTCTCGTCTATCTCAACGAAGATCCCCAGACGAAAGTGATATTGATGTATTTGGAAGACCTGGTCAATGGAAAAGAGTTCATGTCCATTGCACGAAAAATAACGAGCCATCCAAGAAATCCAAAACCCATTATTGCACTGAAAGCGGGGCGCACATTTGTTGGAGCAAAGGCTGCTTCATCCCATACTGGTTCGCTCGCAGGATCCGATAGAGTGTATGACGCCATTTTTGACCAGTGCGGAGTTATCCGCGGAGATACTCTGGATGAAATTTTTGATTATGTTAAAGTCTTTTCCAGCCAACCTCTCCCCAGGGGAAAAAATGTGGCCATCGTCACCAACTCAGGAGGACCGGGAATCTTGGCCACAGACTCTTGCATCCGGTATGGATTGAATGTCCCGTCTCTATCTAAAGCCACAAAAAAAACATTGAAAACAATCCTTCCTCCAACGGCAAGTCTTAACAATCCTATGGATTTGATAGCAGAGGCCCAGCATGAACAGTATGAGGCAGCCCTCAAAGCCATTCTCAAACAAAACAACATTCATTCGGCCCTTGTTATCCTCACACCAACGGCATTCACCAATGTTGAAAAAATCGCCAGATCCATCATCAAAGTTTCAAAGGGAATAAAAAAGCCATTGGCCAGCTGTCTTCTTGGCGTATACGATGTATCAAAAGGGATAGACCTCCTGGAAGAACACAACATTCCGGATTACAGGTTTCCAGAATCAGCAGCCAGGGCATTGGCAGAAATATCGAAATTCAACTCTTGGCTTAAAAGACCCAAAACACGGGTGAAAAAATTCAATGTTGACAGACAAAGAGCCGCACAGATCTTCGAACAAGTGAAATCCAAGGGGAGATCTTTTCTTCTGGAAGAGGAAGGATACGAAGTTTTGAAAGCCTATGGTTTTCCCGTTGTTAAATCTGCGCTGGCATCAAGCGAGGCTCAAGCCGTATCTGACGCTGAAAAAATCGGGTTTCCCGTGGTGATGAAAATTGCTTCCCCCGACATCCTGCATAAATTCGATGTCGGAGGTGTGATGCTGAACGTGAAAAACAAAAGTGAAGCCAAAAAGTCCTACAACAGAATCTTGAAAAACATACGCACCAAAATACCGGAATCGAAGATAACCGGGATACTTGTCGAGGAGATGGCTGCCGAGGGAAAAGAGGTCATTCTCGGCATGAACTATGACGAACAATTCGGACCAGTTTTAATGTTCGGGATGGGAGGAATATACGTTGAGGCACTGGAAGATGTCATTTTCAGGCTGGCACCCATTCGGGAATTAACGGCAGATATGATGATCACAAAGACCAAAACATACAAAATACTCGACGGATTCCGAGGAGGCCCTGTCTATGATACACCGGCCGTATCCGAATGTTTAAAACGTCTGTCTCAGCTTGTCACAGACTTTGAGGATATTAAAGAATTGGATATCAATCCCCTGATCGTTTATCAGGAAGGAAAAGGATGCAAGATAGTGGATGCCCGAATTATCCTTCATTCGTGTTATAATGAGATTTGATTGACATAAAAAAAGACATCTTTATAATAGATAGGTTTTGCAGAACCGGAATGAAAGATAAGCTTTATGGCCTTATTTAAAAAAAAGAGAAAAAAACGTGTTTGTGTTCTCGGCCTTGACGGTGTTCCGTACTCTCTCCTGCAGAACCTGGCAGGCCGGGACATCATGCCGACAATGAAAACCCTTATCGATTCAGGACATCTTCACAAAATGAAAGCAAGCCTTCCAGAAATTTCTGCTGTGAGTTGGACAGACTTCATGACGGGTTCAAACTCAGGAACACACGGTATTTTTGGATTCACAGATCTTAAACCCGACACTTATGACCTGAGCTTTCCGAATTTCCTCGACTTAAAAACAAAGACATTTTGGGACACTCTCGGGGAACAAAAGAAACGTTCAGTCGTCATAAATCAACCTTCAACCTATCCTGCCCGAGAAATCTCCGGTATCCTGATCTCAGGCTTTGTGGCCATCGATCTGGCAAAAGCTGTGTATCCCCCCGCTTTGCGCCCATCCCTGGATAAACTGGAGTATCAAATCGATATCGACACGATGAAATCAAGAAAAGATCCAGAATTTCTCTGGAAGGATCTGCAAAGAACATTAGACAGACGAATTAGTGCGCTTGATTTTCTCTGGAAACAGGATTGGGACTATTTTGAATTTGTGATCACGGGGACGGACAGGCTCATGCATTTTTTGTGGACCGCCTTCCAGGATAAAGAGCACACACACCACAAAAAATTCCTGAATTATTACCATCAAATCGATCAAATTATCAGCCATGTCAACGATTTATACCATCAACGGACCGACAGCGAGGAAGGTTTTTATCTTCTTTCCGATCATGGATTCACAGGCATCGAACAGGAGGTCTATCTCAATGTCTGGCTTGAGGAACAGGGGTATCTTGGATTTGATCCCTCCCCTCCAGAAACTCTTGGCGATATCTTATCATCTTCCCGCGCTTTTGCTATGGACCCCAATCGGATATACCTCAACCTGAAAGACAAGTTCCCCAAAGGCAGTGTTAATCCATCCGATAAAAATGTCCTCAAGCAGGACATTGCAGAGAAGCTCGAAAAATTGGAATGGGATGGCAAAAAAGTCGTCCAGAAAGTTTTTGATGCCGATAAGATATACAGCGGTCCGCAGGCCGCCCGGGGCCCAGATCTCATCGTGTTATCCGAATATGGGTTCGACATGAAAGGATCTATCAAGAAAAAAGAGATTTTTGGGCGTACTAATCTCCAGGGCATGCACACCTGGGACGACGCCTTTTTCTGGGCAAACACGGATTATGGTCAGGATCTCGCGATTTCTGATCTTCCTAAAATTATTTTGGACACATTGATATGACTTCAAGACGGACATTTTTTCTGGCATTTTTGCTTGCCTCTGCCCTGCCTTTGAGTGCTTACATCGGTCCGGGAGCCGGATTTGCATTTTTGTCTTCTTTTCTTGTGCTTTTTTTGACGTTTTTCCTGGCAGTTTTTTCCTTCCTATCCTGGCCTTTTCGATTTCTTTTTCAGCTAATCAAAGGACAAAAAGCGTATAAAAAGAGTCATATCAACCGCCTGGTCATCCTGGGCCTAGACGGAATGGATCCTGTTCTGATCGAAAAATACAGAAGCCAGGGAAAACTGCCCCATCTTTCCAGGCTGGCCGACAAGGGAACCTTTCGTGAACTCGAAACCACAACGCCTTCCATTTCCCCTGTCGCCTGGTCTTCATTCATGACAGGATGCCATCCCGCTAAACACAATATCTTCGATTTTTTAAGCCGTGATCCCAAAACTTATCTGCCCGACCTGTCTTCCGCGCGCATTGGAAGTCCAAAAAAAGTCCTGCCTCTGGGCAAATACAACATCCCTCTTTCCAAACCTGAGATCAAAGGCATGCGGAAAAGCGTTCCTTTTTGGAAAATCCTCGGAGAAAACGGAATATTCAGCACCATTCTCAGAATACCCGTCACTTTTCCCCCCGAAAAATTCCGGGGTCATCTTCTCTCCGGCATGTGTGCACCGGATTTGAAAGGAAGCCAGGGAACATTTTCTTTTTACACGTCGGACAAAAACAAAATCAAGAAGCGCGAAGGAGGGATGAACATCCCTGTGACCATAAACGGAAACAGGATCGAAACCTATATTTCTGGCCCAGAAAACACGATGCTCAAACAGCCTGAAGAAATGAAAATGCCTCTGTCTATAACCGTAGATAAAGACAAAAGAGAGGCGGTTCTGGAAGTTTCTGATCAAAAAATCTCGCTCAAAGAAAAGAGGTTTTCTGACTGGATTCAAATAACCTTCCGGCCGGGGCTGTGGATCAAAATCCGGGCGATCTGCCGTTTTTACATAAACCAAATCGATCCTGCCTTCGAAATGTACGTCACTCCGCTGAATATCGATCCGGAAAAACCGGCCCTTCCGATTTCTCACCCTTTTATCTATTCTATTTATTTGTCCAAACTGCTGGGAAGTTTTATCACGCTGGGCGAAGCAAATGACACTTGGGCATTGAATGAAGGCGTCCTTTCTGAAGAGGCATTTTTGAAGCTGAGCTACTTCAACCATCAGGAATGGGAAAAGATGCTTTTTAATACAATCAGCAGGACAAAGAAGGGTGTGGTCGTCAGCTGGTTTGAGACCACAGACAGCATCCAACACATGTTCTACCGCTATCTCGACGACAAACATCCTGCCTTAGGAAGTGATCAGGCAAACATGGGGCCTGAGGTCATGGAGCAGCTCTATATCAAGATGGATGATCTGGTCGGAAAGGTTTTAGCAAAATTGGATAAAAAAGACCTGCTGATCATCATGTCCGATCACGGGATCAAATCCTTTCGCCGCGGCATACACCTAAATTCCTGGCTCTGCCGGAACGGGTACCTCGCACTTAAAGACGGAAAACAACAGAGTGAAGAGTGGTTTAAAGACGTCGACTGGGAAAAAACAAAAGCCTACGGACTCGGACTCGGCGGCATTTATCTTAACATCAAAGGCAGAGAATCTCATGGGACGGTTTCTCCAGGCAATGAAGCCAAAGCTTTAAAGAAAGAAATCATCCTCAAGCTCAACGGCCTGAAAGATGAAGAAAACAGCCAGACAGCCATCAATACCGTGTTCGATAGGGACGACCTCCCTCCAGGCCCGTATAAAGAAAACTGCCCGGACATGATCGTCGGCTACAACGAAGGGTACCGCGTTTCCTGGGATTCTGTCACCGGGAAGGTCAACAAAAGTCTCTTCGAAGACAACGCCAAAGCCTGGAGCGGCGATCACTGCATCGATCCGAGAATTGTTCCAGGCGTATTTTTCTGCAACAACGGCATAAACACAAAAACGCCGTCCATCATCGATATTGCCCCGACAGTCCTTAACCTGTTCGGCCTGGAAGCGCCAAAACACATGGATGGCTGCAGCTTGATCAATATAGAGAACTTTTCCTCAAAGTCGAAAAAAATGGGGAAGGAAAATGTCTAACATAAACAGAAGGGAATTCCTCAAACTGGGAATAATGTCTAGCTCGCTTCTCGCCTTGGGCAGCTCAAAAAATATCGTGACAAAAATCTACGGCCAAAAAGAGACGCAGAAAAAAGTTCTCATCCTCGGATTCGACGGGATGGACCCCCACCTGACAAACATCTGGATGAGCCAGGGAAAACTTCCTGCATTCGAGCGGCTGCAGAGCCAGGGTGGATTTTCCCCTCTTCGAACTAGCACTCCTCCTCAAAGCCCTGTGGCGTGGTCGAATTTCATCACAGGAATGAATCCTGGCGGTCATGGGATTTTTGATTTTCTCAGGAGAAAACCAGAATATTACCTCCCCGATTTTTCAGGCACAGAAACACACGATCCCTCAAAAACGGTATCCATCGGAAATCTTGTGCTTCCTCTATCTGGTGGATCTGTTGTGAATTTGAGAAAGGGCAGAGCCTTCTGGCAAATCCTGGAAGATCACGACATCCCCGCCACTATTTTTAAAATGCCCTCCAATTTTCCGCCCGTTGAAACCAAACAAAAAACTCTATCCGGGATGGGAACGCCAGATATCACGGGCTCATTAGGAGAATTCCACTACTACACCACAAAAGTCACCGAACTCCAACAGGATATCGGGGGAGGAGAAATCCACGAGGTTAATGTCATCGGAAACAGAGTGGAAGCCAAAATTCCCGGTCCCAGAAACACGTTTAAAAAGAGCCGGCCCGAATCCTCGATCGATTTTAAAGTCTTCATTGACATGGTCAATCCACTGGCCAAGATCGTGATCCAGGACCAGGAGTTTATCCTCAAAGAAAAAGAATGGAGCGGCTGGAAAAGAATCCGCTTTTCAATGATCCCCACCCAAGGTGTCCACGGAATCTGCATGTTTTATCTCAAGCAGGTCCATCCCGATTTTAAACTCTATATTTCCCCAATAAACATTGATCCTGCCGCCCCGGCTATGCCGATATCCACACCGGAAAGTTATGCCAAGGAACTAGAAAAAAAATTCGGTCCCTTCTTTACCAAGGGACTTCCGGCCGATTTCAAAGCCATGTCCCATGGCGTTCTGGATGATGAAGAATTTCTTGCCCAGGATGATATGATCCTGAAGGAACGCGCAGAAATGTTCGAGTATGAGCTTTCCCATTTTGATTCAGGCCTTCTTTTTCACTATGTTTCGAGCACAGACCAGCGGCAGCACATGTTCTGGAGACTTATCGATCCACAGAGTCCGATGTATGATCAGGACCTTGCGCGCAAATATGGCAACACCATCGAAAGCATCTACAAAGAAGCCGATAAGATGCTGGACTTGGCGCTGAACAAAGCCGATAAAAATACCGTCATTATGGTGATGTCCGACCATGGATTCACTCCTTTTCGGCGGACATTCAATGTGAATTCCTGGCTTAAGGAAAACGGGTATATCCGCCTGATCAACAACTGGCGCCAAGGAGAAGAAGAAGCGTTCATGAATACGGATTGGTCCAGGACCAAAGCATACTCCTACGGGCTGAACAGCTTATATATAAATCAAAAAGGACGCGAGGGTGAAGGCATCGTCAATGCCGGGGCTGAAAAAGAGGCGCTGGTTCGAGAGATCGCCCAAAAACTCGAGCAGGTAACAGATCCCAAAACAGGAGAAAGGGTGGTTACAAAGGCTTATATCACACAAGATTGCTACCTGGGGCCTCAAACCGAGCAGGCTCCGGAGATCATCGTGGGATACAACCGCGGTTACCGCACCTCCTGGTCAGCCCCTCTGGGAAGAATCACAAAAGAAATATTTAGCGACAATATGGACAAATGGAGCGGCGACCACTGCATGGATCCGGCCGTTTGTCCAGGAATTCTTTTAGCCAGCGAAAAAATCAAGGCCGACTCTCCTGCGCTGTATGATCTGACCCCAACAATCCTCTCCTTGTTTGGGATTGCAAAACCGGGAAATATGGTCGGCAATAAGGTTTTTTAGGAGATAAAAATGGGAAGGGCAAAAGTTAAAATCGAAAAGGACCTGTTGGATAAGGTAAAAAAATATTCTGAACTTTCAGGCTATTCTTCAGCCGAAGAATTCGTGACGCACTGTTTGGAAAAAGAAATTGCCAAATTGGAAGAATCAGACTCAGAAGAGGAGATCAAAAAAAAATTAAAGGGGCTGGGCTACATTTCCTAAGCTTTCTGCCGGCATGTGAAAATGTGGATATTTAATTCTGTTTTTGGCAAAATATTCGATGTTTTCTTCCTGCCTTTTCGCAGCATGAGTCCCTGGGTAGGAATGATCCTTATCTCTTTTTTTACCGGCCTTTTAATGCTGTTTGTCTTCAAGTGGACATCCAACCAAAAGGGAATCCAAAAAATCAAAAACAGGATAAAAGCCCATCTTCTGGAACTGTGGCTGTTTAAGGACAGCCTCAGGCAGTCCCTGCGTTCCCAAGGAAACATCCTGCGCTGCAATTTCAGATATATCGGCTATTCAGCCAAACCCATGCTGGTGATGATTTTGCCGCTCATCCTGATCCTCATTCAGCTCAATTTCTGGTTCCGATACAAATCTCTTGAACCAAACGAATCTGCCATCCTGAAAATCATATTGACAGAAGATCAAAACCCTCTAGAAGCTCAAATTGCGCTTCAACCCTCTCCCGGGATTGCGGTGGAAACACCTCCTCTTAGAATCGAAGAATCCCATGAAATAAACTGGCGATTCTCTACCACCGGAAAAGAAAATCAACAATTTGTATTGACTATCAACGGGAAATCTGTCACTAAAAAAGTTTCTGTTGCTCAAAAACCACTGAGCAAAATCTCGCCTCTAAAAACAGAAAAAAACATTGTCTCCCAGCTCATGTATCCTACCGAAGCTCCGATAGATGGCCGCATTCCGGTCAAAAGTATTGAAATTCAGTATCCCACAAACAGCATGAACCTTTTCGGGTGGAAGATACACTGGCTAATCGTGTATTTTGCTCTCTCGATTGTATTCGGATACGCTTTCAAAGGGGTATTTAAAGTCCAAGTCTAAAGCTTGAATCATTCATAAAAATTGTCAATGCCATTCATCAAAAAAAATGTTTAAACTTTTGAAACTAAAAAAACTCATAATCGACAATTTTTGCCCTCCGGGGGAGTCGATCTCACCCCATCGGCTTCATTGCAGCAATCTTGACTCGTGAATAATCCAGGCTTGAAAAAGCATGCAAAAACGAGTATGAAGAAATAGATATTATCTTATAAAGGAAAAAGCTATGAAAATTGACTATTTTAAGATGGAACGGATGCAATCCCAATGGGAATTTAGGGTGGACTACAATCTCTCTGAGAGCGGTGTCCATCCCCTCTCTTTCAAAGAACTTCTCCCGCAAGAACAGCTTCAGGATATCCTTGAGACACCATTGGGTTACATCCAAACAAACGGAACGACAGGATTGAAAGAACGTGTTTGTGCCTTGTATCCTGGAACAAACATAAAAAATGTCTTGGTCACCACAGGGTCGGTTGAGGCCAATTATCTTCTGGCCTGGAGTCAGATCGAGCCCGGAGACGAAGTCCTGTTTATGATCCCGAATTATATGCAGCTCTGGGGATTGATGCGTGCCTTTGGAGCCAATGTGAAGACATTTGCGCTCAAAGAAGACTTGAATTGGAATCCTGATCTCGATGAGCTGAAGAATCTGGTCACGCCCCTCACAAAAATCATCTGTGTCACAAATCCAAACAATCCGACAGGAAGCAGACTGAGCCAAGAGGCTAGAGATACGATTCTGGACCTTGCAGAAAAAAACGACGCTTGGATCTTTGTCGATGAGGTGTACCAAGGAGCCGAACTGGACAGACAGACAACCCCGAGCTTCTGGGGAACATACAATAAAGTTGTCGTGTCTAATGGCCTCTCCAAAGCCTATGGCCTCCCCGGGCTGAGGATGGGATGGATGCTGGCTCCAGAAGATTTCGTTCAGAAAGTCTGGCCCTATCATGATTACACCACCATATCCATCAGTGCTCTGAGCGATCACTTGGCAAGAATCGCGCTAACACCGGAAAAGAGAAACAAAATCTTGGAAAGAACACGAACCATCCTGAATAACAACATCGGCATCGTGTCGTCCTGGTTAGATAAACAGGATGGCTTGTTTCGCTGTATCCCCACTCAAGCAGGAGCCATCGCATTCCCTCACTACGAACTGGATATCAACTCAAGTGAACTCGTCGATAGGATTCGTGAGACGAAAAGCGTCCTTGTCTGTCCCGGTGATCATTTTGGAATGGACCACTACCTGCGCATCGGGTTTGGAGAGGAAAAACAGAAACTGGAAAAAGCCCTCGCCCTTATCGAAGAGGTAATAAAAGAAGCTCAGGCTATTTAATTTTATTGAACCAGGCGATATCCTCCAGGCTCTTTCGTTTCTTTTCCTTGTGGGGCCTTTTTTCATAATATCCCAAAGACAAAAGGGAAACGATTCTGTACTTCTTAGGTATATTCAGCACTTTCCGGGCTTTGCGGGAATTGAACCATCCGATCCAGCAGGTGCCGAGCCCCAGTTCTTCGGCTTGGAATACGATGTGCTCCCCTGCGATCCCTGTATCGATCAGATAAAAGTTTACTCCCTGGATCTGTTTACCGATCCGGTTGGCAATGATATCCAGGCGGGCAAGAATTAAAATCAGAACGGGTGCCTTTGCGGCGAATTTGGTGGCGGAATAAAATCCAGAAAAAACTTCCTTCGAAAACCTATTCTTGAGCTCAGGATCATCGATGACAAGAAATCGCCATGGTTGGACATTGTCTGCCGATGGAGCCAGCCGGGCGGCCTCCAAACAGGTGAGTATCTTCTCTTTTTCGACGGGTATATCCAGATACCGGCGGATACTCCTTCGTTTTGCGATCAGTTTATTCACTTGAAGGCTGACTCCCATGATTACATCTCCTGATAATAGCTAGATTCAATCCTAAATTTTAACAGCCAGATAAGCAAATGAGGACGTCATCAGGCCGAAGTTTTAGCCTGTCAAACTGCCCTTTTGCTTGCGAAAAGACCCCATCTTTAATAATATGGATAAAATTACGCATCAAGGAGGTAGCCTTGCCTAAGAAGATTTTAGGATTGCTTTTTATTGCGCTTCTCTTTCTTGTCAGTTTCCTCTCCTCTTCCGATGAACCTTTTTGCAAGCAGGTCGCCAATTATACCATGAATGTTGTGCTGGATACAGAGATGCGAACCATAACCGGTGACGAGTTTCTAACCTGGACAAACGACACAGAATATCCGACAGATGAGGTTTGGTTTCATCTCTACTGGAACGCGTTCCAGAACAACATGAGCACGTTTATGACAGAGGCTGGCCAGAGGGGAAGAGGAATAACAGAGTTCGAAAAAAATGATTGGGGATTTTGCCATGTCAATTCCATCCACCTGATCGATAAGGAAAATTTCGCAGAAGTCGACTTATCCCCAGCTATGGAATTTCAACAGCCGGACAACGACAACATCTTTGATCAAACTGTTTTTTCTATGAAGCTCCCCGATCCTGTGGAGCCAGGACAAACTATTGAATTCCACATAAAATTTTTTTCAAAAGTTCCTCGACCAATTAGCCGCACCGGTGTATATAAAGATAATTATTTTATCGCCCAGTGGTTTCCGAAAATCGGCGTGTTTGAAAACGAGGCGTGGAACTGTCATCAATTCCACACGCCTGGGGAATTTTTTGCAGATTATGGAACGTATGATATCAAAATCACACTCCCCTCCTCCATGATCGTCGGTGCCACAGGAGAACATCGTGAAAGGGTTGACAACGGGGACGGAACCACAACCCACCGCTTTGTCCAGCACAGCGTGCACGACTTTGCCTGGACAGCCAGCCCTCATTTGATCGAGATCAAGGAGGATTTTGAGTTTGCCCCAGGAAAAACGACAGAAATCGCCCTCCTTCTCCAACCGTACCATAAAAATCTTAGAGACAGGTACATGAATGCAGTCAAGAATGCCATAAAATACGCCAGTTTGTTCTACGGCGATTATCCCTACACCACAGTCACGTGTGTGGACCCTGGCTACAACAGCCGGTCAGGAGGAATGGAATACCCCACCTTCTTCACAGGTGGAGCTTATTTCATCACTCGAAAGAGAATTTCCCGCCCGGAAGGCGTCACCATCCATGAGTTCGGGCACGGGTATTTCTACGGACTTGTTGGAAGCAATGAGTTCGAAAATGCCTGGATGGACGAGGGATTCACATCCTTTCTCGACACAGAAATATACTATGCAGCCTATGAAAATCCCCTGTATTCCCGTACATATTTTGGAATACCGTTTGTTTTCAAAGGTGTGAGCATTCCGATCGAATCAGACGGGATTTCCAGGCATCGTTTGATGTCAAACATGGATAACATTCAGCGCTTTGCATGGAATTTTATGGAGAGCGGGAGTTACGGAGCCAATTCCTATTCTAAAGCCGAACTCATGCTGAGGACCCTCAAGAGATACATGGGAAAAGACCTGTTCGCCGATATGATCAAGTCCTATTCCCAGCATTGGTGGTTCAAGCACCCAAAACCGAAGGACTTTTACGATGTCGTTTCAGAATTTGCCAGCGAGGATATGAGCTGGCTCCTGGACCAGCTTGTGTATGGATCGGGAAAAATGGACTATGCGATCGGCAGTTTATCCAACCAGCGATCAAGAGAGCAAAAGGGCTGGTTTAACGGAGAATTCAAGGAAAAACCATCAAAAGCAAAAAACTCAAAAACCTATGAGTCCGAAGTTCTGGTGCGCCGGCTGGGAGAGGTCAAGATTCCAGTCGAGGTGCTGGTCGTTTTTGACGATGGCTCTGAGATCCAAGAAAACTGGGACGGCCAGTACCGATGGAAAAAATTCCATTATGCCGGCCCAAATCAGATCGTAAAGGCGGTGGTTGATCCCGAGTTCAAACTGGTGCTCGATGTGGACCGGACCAACAACAGCATGGCAAAAAAAACCAATAAACTACCCCCTGTTAAATGGACATCCCGGTGGTTGATATGGCTGCAGCACGCCATGGAGTTTTTTACCATTTTTGGCGGTTAAATTTCGGGTCAGGAGAAAAAACATGAAAGTGATGATAAATTTTTTCAAAGGCTTCAAAACAACTGGCGAACTGACACGAATGATCATTTTTCTTCTTGTGATAAACCTCACATTCTCTTTGATCCTTGCTGTGCCGATGTATCACTCCTTGAAGGGCTCATTCGACAGCAGCCTTGTGGGCGAACGGATGGCCGAAGGTTTCGATTACTTGTGGTGGGAAGAATACAGAGATGAGGCCCAGAGCCTGGAGCAGACCTTTACGCCTTCGATCATCGGGAAAGGCGCCATCCTCAACAACCTGGAAGGCCTGATCCAGATGCGAGTATTCGATCTTCCCCCGATTGTCCTGATTTTTGGTCTTCTATACATCATTCTTCACACCTTTTTGGCCGGAGGGATTCTGTCGGTTTTCAGAAATGAAGACCCTAAATTCTCTTTGAAACAGTTTTTCAAAGGAGCCGGTTTTCATTTTTTTCGTTTCATTCTTCTGATGCTTCTCTCCTGGGCATTTTTTCTGATAATCGGGCAGGTCTTAAAAGGCGGTTTGGATTCCGTTCTCAATGGCATTCGAGAAACGGCCTTCTCTGAAATCACACCTTTTTACATAGGACTGGTTTTCAGTGCCGTGGTATTTATCCTCTTTTTGTTTGTCCAGATGGTTTTCGACTACGCCCGCATCAAAACTGTCCTGGAGGACAGCCCAAATATTCTAACAGCCGCAGCGGGTGCGTTCGGATTCGTTTTCCGGCATCTTGGCTCTACCCTCGGACTTTTTTATCTCCTGTTCCTGGCACAGATTATCTTTACCCTGATCTATATCCTGATCCAGAGCGTCATCCCTCAATCCGCTTTCATCGGTGTCGCGCTGGCATTCCTGTTTCAGGAGATTTTCATCTTTGGACTGATATGGATCCGCTGCTGGCTTTACTCCTCCCAAATGGAACTTTACAGATATTTAAAGTAAATTTTTTTTCTTGCTCTTCGATTGCATTTTTTGATATAGTCTCTCCGAAATCCATTGTATTATTTAATAAGGAGGCTATACGGATGAAAAGAATCACGACAATCGGACTGATTTTAGGCTTGGCCTTATTTTCTTTTACAGCATGTAAAAAGGAAGCTGCTGCTCCAAAAGCCGGAACGGCTGAAGCTGAGGATCTGCTCAGCCTTATTCCTGCTGATGTGCAGGGTGTCTTTTTTGTGGACGCCCATAAAGCCATGGCCACAGAGTTTGCCAACAAAATGATCCAGGAAGACAAAAACTATCAGAAATACCAGGAGTTTGTGGAAAAATCCGGAATCGATCCCCAAAAAGATATCTACTATGTCGCAGTGGGCATAGCAGGAGAGCTGGAAGGTGAGAATCAAGAGGGTGTGGCTGTCGTCAACATGAAATATGATCCCGACACGGTGATGGGATTGATAAAAGAGAAAGCCGCAGAAGAGGAACAGGAATTAACAGAAGAAGAGTACGAAGGCAGGACCTTGTACAAGGTGTGGGAAGAAGGCAAACCCTTAGCCTTTTCATTCATCGATGAATCCAATATCGTTGCGGGCAATGAAATTCAGGTGAAATCCGTTTTGGATGTGCTGGATAAAAAGAAAGACAATGTTTTCAAAAACGAAGACCTTTCGGCAATCATCGACAAAACCAACAAAGACGCCATGCTTTGGGGAGCCATGCTTCTTCCGGCTGAAACCATGGAAAAAGCGGCATCGTCCAACCCCATGATGGGGGCCTTGAAATCTATCAGTGCTATCGCTCTTTATTTTGATTACAAAGACCAGAACATCGTCGCCGAAATTTTGGCCATGAGCCCGGATGCCGACAGCAACAAACAGGTGGCTGAGGCATTGACGGGGATTAAATCATTCGGCGCTATGGCAGCCGGCGAAAAGCCCGAGGTCGGAGAGCTTTTGAATGCGATCGAGATCACTTCTGGCGAAGATCATGTCAAGATCTATGCGAGCATTCCCGAAGCATTGATTGAAAAACTCCAGGCGGAGAAACCCAAAGAAGAAAAAGAAGAGATTAAATAATTCCAGATTAAAATAGACTTCTTATTACTCATCTTTTCACTTTTTATTAAACACCATCAGACTGCCTGAATTATTCATAAACATGATTTTTTTTACCGGGATTTAATACCATAGGCATTGAAATCAGGGACATGTACCGGAAATTCAGGAGGGAACAATATTGGACTCAATTTCGTATACAAAAAAGAAGGATGATTTATGTCTAGTGGGAGGAGAATATTATGACAAAAAAAATATCATCTGTTTTGACCCTTTTTTTGCTAATCTTCGTCACTTGGAGCAGTTCGGCTTTAGCCAAAGAAATCAACAAAGATTTCCACCAGTCCTTCGATGTCAAGCATGGGGATACGCTGCGTCTCCGGCATGGAGACGGGAATGTGCAACTGATTCCCTGGGAAGAAAACGTTATCGATGTGAAGGTGCGCTACAGGGTCGATATCGATGCTGTTGGGATCCGGTTAGGCTCCAAAGATGACTTCAATGTGGAATTCCGGCAAACCGAGAATACCGTTTATGTCACAGGAAAGGAAACATCCAGGGGGACCATCGGTTTTTACAACAAAAAACACTACGAGTACGTCTACGAAATCCACTCGCCAGATTATATAAAATTGGACATGGTTGGGGATGATGGCAATGTGGACATATCGGGGTGGGCAGCCGAAATCGACTGCCGGATCGATGACGGCGATCTTACATTACAGAATATCAGTGGGGATAAAACCACGATCCGGGGGGAGGACGGTGATA
>CAZOJY010000022.1:0-39249 GCA_964580235.1 uncultured Eubacteriales bacterium
ATTGATTCTGTTTATGTTGAAAGATGGCATCGGCCTTTTTTATGAATAGGTCAGGCTAATTATTAGGTTTTTTTCCGCAGGATTGTATGGGACTCTGTAATGCTTTGTGTGAGGACTTCGGATATCAAATCGTAAGCTTTAATGATGTTGGGATGAGATAATTTGTAAAAGATTTGAGTTCCCTCTCTTCTGGGAAGGATTAGTCCTTTTTCTCTGAGACGATGCAGATGTTGTGATAGGTTTGAGATATCAATTTGTGTTTTTTCCGAAAGTTTGGTCACAGAAAGCTCGCTTTCTCTTAGTGTCTCTATGATGAGAAGTCTTTTCGGGTGGCCAAAAGTTTTGCAGACTTCAGCGTGCAGCTCATAATAGCGGTATGTTTTTTTCATCCTTGTTATATATACATAATTTTTCTTAAAAAAATCAAATTTAATTTTATACCCATCTGAACATGGGTAATACGATAATTTAGTAATTTAATTTGGTTACGGCTGCGTTTTTTCCTCGATCTGTTTGATTTTGAGAAGGAGAGCCATGGCGAGGAGAAAAATGAAAATTGTTGCGATGATCAATCCTCGTTTCCGGAACTTGGCTTCTTTCAAGGCTGCATCTCCTGCTTTTGTTACATCTGCGATGATAGAATCTCCTTCGCCAATTTTTTCTTCGATTTTATCCAGTGAGAAACTGTGGGTGAGATTCCTGACTTGAATGAGAGCCGTGTGGGCTTCCTGGAGTCGAAATTTAGCCTCACTAACCTCGACCCCCTCCTTGTCTGCTCTTTCCAGCTTGCCCTCAGCGCTGGCGATTTTTAACTTAAAGTCATCCAGTTTCTTTTTGATTGTGGCAGCTATCCCGTAGGCCTCGGAATCGGGATCATGGCATTCGATACACACGGCTCCTTCTCCCGTACCGAGCATTTCGTCTGATGGCTTAACAATTTTGTGGTTCCCATGACAGGCTTCACACTCGGCTATCTCGAGTTCATCATAAGCGGCTTTGTGAGGGCTCTCAGAAAAAAGTTCACCTGCGCTGGGATGGCACTGACGGCAAACATAAAATATGGACGTTACTTCAGGCGGAGTGGCGCTGTGATTTCCGTGACAGTCGTTGCATACGGGGGCAGAAAGGTCTTTTTTCTCAAAAAGCGCATTGGCATGGACACTTTGGCTGTAGTCTTCAACCTGCGAGACAGAAATTCCATAATCCTGCATGTAATCTTTGTCTGCATGGCACTTTCCACACGTGTCAGGGATATTCCAAGGGAATGTCAATGATTTTGGATGGGATGACTCCAGAATTCCATGAATTCCATGACAATCCGTACAGACAGCACCTTTTGTATCGCCCTCTTTTAAAAGTTGACCATGCTGACTCGTCCAGAAGGATTCCAGTTGGTCAATGCGCAAACTCGGATTAAAGTTGCGCATATATCGAGAATCAGAGTGGCATGATCCACAAAATTCGGGGATGTCTTTTCTGGAAGGAGCACCCTTAAAAGAATCATCTTTGGCGTCGATATCTTCCAGCTCAGGATTTCCACCGTGACAACTGGCGCAGGTAAGACCATATTTCTGGTGAATGTCCTTCTGGAAAGCTTCAGCAGGTGTTTTGAGTGCGTTCTCCAGCTCTTTATGACAGTTGATGCACCCATCTGCTTGAATATTTAACGGTGCCAAAAAGGCAAGAAAAAGGAAAATAAACAGAACAAACATAGATTTATTCATTTCTTTTTTTCATACTCTTAAAGATTTGGATGCAAATATGTCAAAGCAGTCATGACGATAATATAAGCCAGGATTATCAGTCCAATGAGTGAAAATGCCGGACTTTTTATCTCTCTGATGGCTCTTCGATCCAGGTAAGGGACGAGCATCCAGAACAGCCCACCGACCATGAAACCTAAGATGGCAAGAATCTCTCCCTCAAAAAACAGAACATGAGCCGGGATAATTTTTAAGGTGGTGAACATGAACGTAAAATACCACTCGGGTTTTATTCCCAGGGGTGTGGTGGCGAATATATCCGCTTTTTTTCCGAGTTCCCAGGGAAAAAACACACATAAAACTCCGATGAGTGTAAAAATGAGCATCCATCCGAGAGAATCTTTGAGAATGAAATTCGGAAAAAAAGGGACCTCTTTGACTCGATCTTCAGGAAGTCCGATAGGTTTACTCATCCCCAGTATTTGAACCAGCAGGATATGCAATCCCATGAATATCACGGTGAATATCGGGAGGACGGCGATATGGAGCCAGAAAAACCTCGTGATCGTGGCGCCTGAAACGTCTGGGCCGCCGAGAATGAATGTTTTGAGTGATTTTCCTATCAAGGGGAGGGAGCCTGCGATATCTGTGCCCACTCGAGTAGCGAAAAAAGAAAGTTCGTTCCAGGGCAGTAAGTATCCGCTGAAACCGAAGGCCATGAAGATCAGCAGGAGAAAGAATCCTGTAATCCAGGTTAATTCCCGCGGAGATCGGTAGGCTTTCAAGAAAAAGGTGCTGAACATATGGACGAATATGACACCGATTAAAATGTTGGCTGTCCAGCTGTGGACTGAACGGATGAGCCATCCGAATTTCACCTGGCTCATGATGAACTGGATACTCTCATAGCTAGAGTCTATCGTGGGCTTATAATACAGCAGGAGGAGAATCCCTGTAATCACCTGGATGATGAAAAGGAATAAACAGATCCCGCCAAAATAATACCAGATTGCATGCTTGTGTTCTGGGACTTTCTTTTTTTTGGCAAATTTTGCCATGCCGGATAGAAGAAACCGGGAATCCAGATAGGCATAAATTTGTTGTCCTAGTTTTTTCATATTAACTCAGTTTTGATACGATGATGTCTTCACCGACGGTTTTCGCTTCCAATGCTTCTAAAGGAGCAGGCGGGGGGCCGGAGAGGACATTGCCGTTAAGATCGAATTTGCCGTTGTGACAGGGGCAGAACAGTATCTCGGAATCGCTCTCGTAGACAACAGTACAGGTGAGATGAGTACAGGTGGCCACAAAGGCTCTCAGTTCTCCCTCTGACGTATTGATGAGTATTCCAGGTGCTGAGCCAAACTTGAAAATTTTTGACGTATTCGGAGCAAGCTCCCCGATTTTTGCCACTTGAATGCTGCTGACTCCGGCTTCGGGTTGTTTCGGAGGAATTAAATATCGAATAACGGGATAGAGAAGAGAAGCGATGGTTCCGATGAGGCTTCCTCCCAGAAAAAAATGGATGAAATTTCGTCTTCTCATTTTGTGATTTTTCCTATAGATTCTATCTTTTTTTTGAGCTTTGTCAACACATCTTCGAAAAACATGAAATTATGCACTCCCGAACTCCCATCCAGCTTAATCTTTTGAATGGTTTTTTCTGTTTCTAGGGCAATATTCTTTTCCTCGGTGTTCAGTTCCATTTTATTTAGTTTTTTTAAGGAGGATTCGATTGACAGGGCTTGATCTTTCACAAAATTTTGCCATTCATCGAAAATATCCGCATAGTCCTCATCATGACAGTCAAGACATTTCCCTTTGTTGGGACGGAAAATTTTATCCTCTCCGCTCAGGTGACAATCCGTACATTCGACTTCCGCTTCCGCCATTATGTCTTTTGGGATTTCCTGACCGGCCGTGATCCCGCCCTGGTAAAAAGACTGCTGCAATCGATGGCAGCTCCCGCAGTCTATTTTCGTATCTTTATGGTGGCAGGTTGCACAGCTTTGTTTTGTGGCGATGAATTCTCCGTGTTTTCGAACGTTTGAGTGGCATGTCGAACAATCGATCTTCTGTTCGATCAGATGTTTTTTGTGCGGAAAGGTCAAACCAAAAATTGTGGTGTTGATCTCTTCAATCCCGGCATGGCAGTTCGCACATTGTGTCGGAACTTCTGCTGAAACGGTTGTGATTTTCTCTGGTTTATAGGAGGATTTAATACTTGCAAGAGCCTCGAGGATTTTTTTATATGCCGTCATCAGCAGCTGCTGCGAAAAGGATATGTTGTGAACTGCCTTTCCGTTTTTGACGATTTCCATGTCAAACAACGCCTCATCCAGTTGGGCCTGTGCTTTGTTCTTATTTGCATGCTGGGTCAGCCGGATTTCCCGGCTGGCTTTTTGATAGATTGCCTGCATTTGCCTCAGTTTTTTGTCTGTGGAGATTTCCCAATCTTTTAAGATTCTGGAAAAGCCCTTCCCATGGCATGACTCACAGGCCTTCCCCTGGGATACCATTGTGCTCCCAGCTATCATATCTTCTGGGCCCTTTGTTTCATGAAAAATATGGCATCCCTTGCAGCTCAGCCCTTTTTCCATCATGATGTTGGGCATCGGGTGTGAAATTCCTTTGGCTCCCTCACCCGAGTAAAGAATTTTTTGGGCTTTGTGAAAGTCCACATGACAGGTTTGACAGTCTGCAATGGCCTCGATATCTTTGATAATTTTGTGCTGGATTTCCATGTGGCACTGATTGCACTCAATTTTATGGGAAGATATATGCTCGGTGTGAATCAGGTCTGTATCATCGAATTTGCTGAGTCTATCCAGTTCCCCATGACATTTAAAGCAGTTTTCACGGGGGACCTCTCCGTCCCCAAGGATGGTGTTGCTGTGGCATTTGTCACATGCAAAATTATTCTCGAAGACTATGGAATGGTTGAAACGCAAGCCTTCTTTTCCGACGAGGTTCTCCTTTCTATGGCAGTGGGAACAATCGTCTATTTTTGGGTAATGCTCACTTTCCTTGAAATGACAGATAAAACAGGTGCTTTCGGTTACCGTGATGTGCTCCCCCTGGACGATTTGGGAATGACAGCTTGTGCATTGAAGTTTCTTGCCTCGTTTCAAGTCTGATAAATGGATTTTGTGGTCAAAGGTCACTTTTTTAAACTGCACGGGGCCTTCCAGCAGCCTTTTTTTGTGGCAGCCCTCTCTGAGGCAGGTTTCGTCGCGAATTTCAGCCCAGGGTTTGGACTTGACGTAGAGCTTCGTCCAGTAACGCCCCACCATGACAAGCCCCTCTATTTTTTTTCTCAACTTCGAACGGATACCGCCACTCGGAGGGTAATGGCATTCGCTGCATTCAAATTGGCTGTGGGAGGAAGTTTTCCAGCTCTGGAAAAAAGGCTTCATGTAGTGACAGGCAGAACAAAACTGGGATTGGGATGTGTATTCTACGGCCAAAACAGTAAGGATTAAAAAGAACCCAAAAATACCCACAGTTATGATCAAACGTTTCCTGCGTTTTTTGCTCTTCTGTTTTTTTGAGATTTTTTTCTGCTCCATCTTCTGTTTTTCTATCTTGATTTGATCTTATTTATGTCAGGATCATCCTTGAGCGTCAGGCATAGCTGTGCAGTCCGGCCAGAAGGTAGTTCACGCCGAAGTATGTAAACAGGGCGGCTAAGAAACCTATGATGGCAATAAGAGCAGATCGGCGCCCCTTCCATCCCATCACGATTCTGGTATGAAGATACAGGGCGAACACAAACCAACTGATCAGGCTCCATGTTTCTTTTGGGTCCCAGCTCCAGTAGGTCCCCCAAGCCTTGTAGGCCCAGACCATTCCGAATACCAGGCCTCCGAGAGTGAACAGCGGAAAACCCACAGCAACACAGCGGTAGGAGATGGAGTCGAGTTTTTCAGAAGAAAGGGCAGATTCTTTAGCGATTCCTCTTTTTTCTCTGGAGTCGGCCACAAGATACATGAGGCTTGTGATAAATGCCACAGCAAAGAAAGCCTCACCCAGCAGTGTCACCGAAACGTGGAGCCACAGCCAATAACTCTGAAGAGCCGGGACAAGAGGGGTGGCTTCTTTGGGCATCAAAGGTGAGGATGCAAGCGCCATAATGCCAATGATGATCAGCATCATATAGGGTCCGGCCTTCCGGATCTTGTACTTGTACTCGGTGATGATGTAGGCCAGAACCCCGGACCAGGCAAGAAAGGAGAGAGATTCATACATGTTGGTGAAAGGGGCATGACCGCTTTCGATTGTCCTCCAGATTAAAGCCAGCGTGTGGATAAAAAATCCGATCGTTGTTACAGATAAGCCCGCTTTGGCCGGGCTTTCTTTTTTTGAAAATAAAAAGACTAAGTAAAAAAAAGCCGCAGCGATATAAAAAATAAAAGTGATAAGAAATAGAGTTGATTCGCTCATTATGATCTCCTTAGGGATGTCATGATCCGCCTAAATTCCGACTCTAGAGCCAGTTTACTTTTTGCGGACCTTCCTGCTGAGATGATCTCGGTTTTTCCGTCGATTTCTTTCAGGATAAAGCGAATATCCTTTGTGGGCCAGTAGAAGGCCATAAACAGCCCGATCATCAGAAGGGCACAACCGGCCCATATGAAATTCACACCGGGATCCTTGGACATCTGGATGCCGGAATACTGAGCGGCCTGGATATTTCTCAATTCGAATTTAAAATCCGTTTCCTCTTCGGAGTGCATTTGCGGAAAATCGGGAAATTTTGCAAATATCCAGCCCGAGGATATTTTGTTTTTGCCTCGAAAGACCTCGATAAAAACCGCAGGATTGTTGGGATCCAGGGAACGGGTCCGGACCTGATCCCCGTCGATGATAAAATCCGGGACGAATTGGAGAACCGTGAATTCCAGGTTTTCTTCTTCCCAAACATCTTTTTCGCCGGGCCGGAGGAAGGCTTTTTTCTGGCGGGAGGGATCGGAATTTTTTGTGGCCCATACCTCAAGGGTGAGCTTCTCCCAATCCCACCCATAGGCGCTTTGATAAAAAACATGCCCTTTGTAGCTCAGAGGATGATTGACCTCGATAGTCTTAGTCAGGCGGGGAGACTCGTTTTCTATGATTGTGAGGGTGCTCTTCCAGTCTTTGATCCTTCCATCCGGGTAATATTCTATTTCGAATTTGTCCAGCTGGAGTTTGAAGTCGGTGTTAAGAACCGGAACGATTTCTCCTTCAGAGATGTTGATATTTGTTCGAAAACCGGTCATGCCGCTGATTATTCCTCCAACAAGGATGATCAGAAGCCCGAGATGGACCATATCGGAGCCAAAAATACCAAGGATTTTTTTTCGTGCCAAAAGATGGATCGAACCTTCCTTTCTTGCTTCTTTGACTCGATAATGACCGGATCGCAGGGCCTTTTTGAGTTCTTCTTTGCCTTTTTCCAGGCCCCATTTTTTTTTGAATCTTTCTTGAACTTTGGCTGCTAAAAGTGTTTTGGTTTCGAATTCCAGATTGGGTTTGAATGCTCTTCTGAACTTGGGAGAAAGCCGGGTCAGTGTGCAGATCAAAATATTTAGAGAAAAAAGAAAAAGAAGGGCGATAAACCACCAGGAATGATAGAGGTTCGTGAATTCAAGCCGTATCAGAAGTTCCGACAGCTGACCGTAGCGGGCGGCGTACTCCTCTGCACTTCTCAGTTGAGGGATGAGGGTTCCGATCACAGAAGCGCTGGTGATGATGATAATCAAAAAAATGGCCAGCTTGACAGAACTTAAAAATCTCAATAATGATTTCATTTGTTTGATATATTAGGGTATCTATAATAGCTATTAATAATAGAGGATTAAAAAGCTTTATGCAACGTTATTTTAACGGTTTGTGTAAGAGCAACGTAACCTGGGTTTTGAGTTACATCTGGACTTCTAATTTGAATAACTCAGGTGATCGCCGATTTTTTTTCTTTTCTATTTTAGTGTTTTTGCCGGAGCTCTTCGGCCATCAATTTGATTGCAGATAGGTCGCGCTGCATCTCGCTCCAACCGTACCAGAGGGCATAATCCGGGTTGGCATGAAACGTTCCTTGGAAAGTCCTCATCCGGTGCTCGAGATACATCACAAACAGCTCCTGTTCTATCGGTGTGGGGGCATCGTGGAAGGTGAGTAGATCGGGGAAAGGAAAGGCATAGTTTTCCGGTTTCATGAGAATCCCGTCCGTGTATAAGGCGGCAACGATGCGGATGGCTTCTGCCATCAGATGGTCTGCGGCTTTGATGACCTGATCCCCCTTTTCGAGTTCCGCTTTTGCAAAGTTTAATGAATGGCATTGATTGCATGTTTTGAGCATCTTTTCTCGTTCTTTTTGCCAGTCTTCCTGTGTTAGACGGGCCACCTTGGCGGCTTTAACCACTTCAAGTCTGCCTGTGGGATTTCCCTCGGGATCGAGAACACCCAAACCCTGAAGAATCGTTGCCCGATCCTGAGCCCATTCCTTATCCTCCGGCATGGGCAGGCGGACAGCGAGGAATCCCCAGGCAGTCATGACCGCATGATTGCCTTCCTGCATGTGGCAGGTCTGACATGTGGGGGCCGCAACAGATTCGGGCAGGGTTTTGTTTTGTTTTAAAAGGTACCTGACGCCGTGTTTGGAACCAGAATACATCTCCCACTGAGGATGGTCAAAACCCATATGACAGGTCTGACAGGCTTGAGGCTGTCTGGCTTCCCGCACAGAAAACGTGTGTCTTGTGTGGCAGGCGTCGCAGGATGCCGTGCCGAAGCCGGGCCCGGTCTTTTTCAGCTCTTTGATCTCTGCTTCCGTTTTTATTCCGATCTTATGACATCCTCCGCATCCTTTCATTCCTTCCATCATGGCCATTGGCTGCCAGTGTGCTGTTGGCATGGCCTTCATGGCGGCCCATGCAGCAGCGTGCTTGCCGGCCATGAACTGCTCGACACGCTCTTCATGACAGTTGGCGCAGGTTGAAGGGGTGGGAATCTGGACTTTATCGGTGTCAGAGCCGTCCTTGTGCAAGTCTCCATGACAGACAGAACAATCCACCTCGTTCTGACTGTGTTTGCTCAACTGCCAGTCAGAGACAATATTCGGTGTGACTTTCTTATGACAGTCAACACACTCCTGGGCAAATGATGCTGATACACCGAGCAGCAAGATCAGGAAAACCTGGGCAATAATCATTCTTCGCAAAATTTACCTCCTTAAATCAGTTTTTTTTTCACGATGTTTTATATTGAAGATATAATATTCTCTATTTTTTATGATGAATGCTGCTGTTCCTGTGTGTCATTTTCAACTTTGTAAATATTTTCATTGACTATCACTTTTTTTGCAAGTAAAATCTGTCTCCATGGCTACAAATTCTATATATCCAATCACATTTCTCGTATTCTATAATATTTCTAATAATTGCGGAAAGAATTTGGCTTTTTTATTTTTATCAAGGGGAAATGGGCGAGAAAAATATCAAAGTTGATGATATCTGGGTAGCCAGAATTGTTCTGAAAAAGTAGGATGTTGAAGAAATGAAAATCGTCAAATTACCGAGAATCCATTTTTTTATTTTATCAGGGGCCGTTATGTTTTGTGGCTTGGTGTTGATCGTCGTGATTCTCGTTTCTGGAGGAAGGATTCAACAGCCGCTCGCTTTTAATCACAAGATCCATTCAGAAAACGATTTGGAATGCCTGGACTGCCATTTATATTTTAAGGATCACAGTTCGTCAGGAAGGCCAACACTCGAAATCTGTTCAAACTGCCATGAAGAGCCGCTGGGAGAAAGCCGTCAGGAAAAAAAGTTGATCGAATTTATCGAATCAGACAGAGAGATTGAATGGCAGCGGCTCTTTAGAGTCCCTGAAGATGTCTATTTTTCCCACAGAAGGCACGTCGTATTGGGAGGGCTCGAATGCAAAATTTGCCATGGGACTATAGGAGAGAGTACATCCCCGCCCACTAAACCGAAACAAATTTCCATGAAGACATGCATGGGATGTCATGAAGAGAATGAAGTCGATAATGATTGTATAGCCTGCCATAGATAAAGCAGGAGCGTGTGGAAAGAGAGGAAATGAAAATGCCATTAAAGAGAAGAGATTTTCTAAAGATTGCTGGGGCCGCCTCGCTCAGTTTCCCTCTCTTCAACTGCACTTTAGACAAACTGTCTCCTTCTGATTCGGAAAATCGGTGGCTTCCAGGTATTGAAAAATGGGTGCCTGCCGTTTGCCAGGCGTGCCCGGGAGGATGCGGAATTATGGTCCGCAAAATTGATGATCGGGCTGTAAAGGTCGAAGGCAACCCTCTTCACCCTCTAAACAAGGGAAGAATTTGCCCGCAGGGGCAGGCAGGATTGCAGCTCTTGTACAGTCCTCTCAGGATCAAAACGCCTCTTAAAAAAGTCGGGGGTCGGTCGAAGGGTAAATGGGAATCCATCGGTTGGGATGAGGCCATAAACATAATTATTGCAAAACTGCAAACGCTGCGGGAGTCGGGAAAATCACACACGGTTGCTTTTGTGGGGAGGAATGATTTTGATGCTTCGTCCGACCTTATCGCCTCTTTTCTTAAAGTGTATGGATCCCCCAATCATGTGCGGCACGATAAATGGATGTCTGTAAAAAATGCCTATTATCGGACGCAGGGCGTTTATAACCTCTTAGCTCCGGACCTTGAGAAGAGCGAATATATCTTATCCTTCGGCTCTCATTTCCTTTCCAACTGGCCGAATGTCATGGAAAATCAAAGGATTTATGGAGAAAAAAGGGCGAATAGAGACGGGAAAATCGTTCATATCGAGCCGAGATTTTCCATCGAAGGCTCGAGAGCGGATCTCTGGATACCGATAAATCCGGGCACGGAGGGGCTGCTGGCTTTAGGGATTGCTTCAGTGATCATTAAAGAAGACCTTTACAATAAGACGTATATTAAAAAATTTGCGTCAAACTTTGAGGATTGGATCAGCGCAAAAGGAGAACGTCATCCCGGTTTTAAGAGTGCTGTTACTAAAAACATTCGCCTTGATCAGGTATCTGATCGAACAGGCGTTCCTCTTAGAGCAATCATCGAAATCGCCAAAGAATTTTCTTCCAGAAGGCCATCCATCGCGCTGGTGGATTCTCATTTCTCCTTTCAGTCAAACGATCTATTCAATATTCTGGCCGTTCATTCCCTTAATGCTCTGGTGGGAAGTATCGATACTCCCGGCGGGATGCTCCGACAAAGAAGAGCTCCGCTGAAAGACATGCCCAGGGCCGTTATTGATGATGTAGCCCAGAAAGGCCTTTCCAAACCAAGAATGGATGCAAAAACAGAAGAGAGAGAAACACACGTCAACGGCGGACTGAATGAATTTATCGACAATGTTTTGGCTCGATCTCCGTATGAGGTCAATTGTCTGTTCCTTGTAGATGATACTCCATACTATTCTTTGCCTTTTTTTAGAAAAGTGGAAGAGGCCTACCGCTCCATCCCTTTTGTTGTCAGAGTTTCTTGTTTTATGGACGAAACGGCCGACTTTGCAGATCTCATCCTGCCTGACACCACATGTTTTGAAAAGTGGCGGGAAAAACAGATATCCTCTTTATCTAAAACAGCGGTCCTGGGAGTAAGCCAGCCCGTTGTCAGCCCTCTTTATCAATCAAGACCCTTTGAAGATGTCATCCTCTCACTGGCAAACAAGATGGGGAATTCTTTTGCACAAAATTTTCCTTGGACGAATTACAAAGAACTCCTTTTTTATCGCCTCAGAGGTCTATTTGAGGCTCGGAGAGGGAGTGTGTTTGCTCCTTCCTATGAAGAAGCTCAGCTCAAAATATTGGAGGAGAGAGGCTGGTGGGTATCCCGGTATGCCAATAAGGGAGCATTCATGAAGGATCTTTTGGAGAGAGGGGGCTGGCATGATCCAGTCTATCATTTTAATGAAAGAAGTTATGTTTACGAGAATGCGGATCGAAAATATGAATTTTTTTCTCCTTCAGAATCTGAATATCATCTTCTGGGAGAGCAGGAACGAAAGAAAGACTATGCTTATCTCCTTTATTTTTATGATCTTCCGTTTGCATCTGATGAAAACGCATCAAAGCTGCCTTGGCTTCAAGAAAATCTGGGATTCCGCTTCAACCTGAAATGGAAGACTTGGGTGGAAATAAATCCTGAAACGGCTGACGAACTCGACATACAGGATAATGAATTGGTTTCTGTCAAATCTCCTTATGGGGAGATAAAAGCCGTTGCGAAGCTCTTCCCGGGAATAATGCCGGGTGTTTTAGGTCTTCCTTTAGGGAAGGAAGAGGATTTTACAATTGAGGCAGAAAAGAAAAGACCGAACAATCCTTTATCATTAATTGGTAAATTTTTTGAAGAAAAAGCAGAAATGGATTTGAGACCAAATTTACGAGCGAATATCATTAAGCTCAAAAGGAGTTGACCGGGATGACGCGATGGGGAATGGTGATTGATTTAGACAGATGTACGGGATGCCAGGCATGTGTTGTTGCCTGCAAAGCAGAAAACAATGTTCCATTTTCAACACCTGTGCAGGAGGAGAAAAGAAGGGCTATTTCCTGGATGAGCGTTTTGTCCATCATTGAAGGTGAATATCCGGATATCAAAGAAAGATTTCTCCCTCGACCCTGTATGCAGTGCCAGAACCCTCCATGTGTTAAGGTTTGTCCCGTGGGTGCGACTTACTTGAATAATGAAGGAATTGTAGCTCAGGTTTATAAGCGCTGTATTGGCTGCCGATACTGCACCAATAATTGTCCGTACACATTAAAATATTTTAATTATTACGGCCCGAGATGGCCTCGGGAAATGAAAAAATACTTAAATCCCGATGTATCGAGACGCCAGGTTGGAGTTGTTGAAAAGTGCACATTTTGTCACCAAAGGCTGCAAAAAGCAAAAGAAAAAGCGCGAGCTGAAAAGAGGCAATTGAAAGAAGGAGACTATGTTCCCGCTTGTGTCCAGACATGTCCGACAAAGGCCCTAATCTTCGGGAACCTTGAAAATCCAAAAAGCCCGGTTTCTCGACTTTCGAAGAGTTCGAGAGCTTTCCGTCTTCTTGAGGAGCTCGGAACAGAACCAAAAGTGTTTTACTTAACCGAAGGGGAATGGCATGGCTAATATCGGGATTGATTCAGAACACTTGGAGAAAGACCTTCTGAAGCCCATCGTGTTCACGGGAAAAAAGTTTTATCTCACCGTGGGTATACTCCTGGCCGTTATCATCATTGGGGTTTTCGCCTGGATTACCCAGATAAGAAATGGCTTAGGGGTAACAGGACTGAACCGTCCGGTTTACTGGGGATTTTACATCACAAATTTTGTCTTTTTTATCGGGATCAGCCATGCAGGAACCCTTATTTCCGCTATCCTTCGCTTAGTTAAGGCGGAGTGGAGAAGATCGATCACGCGTTCAGCAGAAGTCATCACGGTTCTTGTTCTGTTTTTTGGTGTATTCAACATCTTAACAGACCTGGGAAGACCTGACCGGGTGCTGTTCACTATATTTCATGGCAAATTCGGCTCGCCGCTTTTGTGGGATGTGGTGAGCATAAGCTTGTACCTTGCTTGCAGCTCAATTTATCTCTACCTTCCTTTGATCCCAGATATTGCTTTCATGAGAGACCGGTTCAGAGGAAAAATCAGAGGATATTTTTATCGTATTCTTGCCTTGGGATGGAAAGGCACCAAGAAACAATGGACAATTTTGGAGAAGGGCATTTCATTTATGGCTGTTTTGGTCATTCCCATCGCAGTCTCTGTCCATACGGTTGTGTCTTATGTCTTTGCCATGACGATTCAACCCATGTGGCACAGCACAATTTTTGGCCCTTATTTTGTGACGGGCGCGATATTTTCCGGCATTGCTGCCTTGATTATTGCCATGGTAATTATACGCCGGAGTTGTCATCTGGAAAAATATTTAAAGCCCGTCCATTTCAATAACCTGGGACTCCTTCTTATGGTTATGAGTCTATTATGGTTTTATTTTACTTTTACTGAGAATCTGACATCTTTTTATGGCGCTGAGCCTTCTCATCTCGCCGTTTTTTATGCAAAGATTTCAGGTCCATTTGCTCCTTATTTCTGGACCATGATTTTGTGCTGTTTCATCATCCCAGTTGTGCTTTTATCCAATAAAAAGATGCGGACGATTAAGGGAACGCTGATCGCTTCAGTGGCTGTCGTTATCGGCATGTGGCTCGAGCGTTATACGATTGTTCTCCCTACACTCATCAATCCTAGGCTTCCTTATGAGAGAGGGATTTACACTCCCACTTGGGTAGAATTTGCGATCACTGCAGGATGTTTTGCCTCGTTCATTCTCCTCTACATTCTTTTTGTGAAAATTTTTCCAATTGTTTCCATATGGGAGGTCAAGGAAGGCAAAAAAATTGGCGTAGAAGAAACTGTGAAAAGAGTTGAAAGTTATTTTCCGGAGTCTGTTCAGTCAAAAACATGAGTTCATTATACCGGTTCAGGAGAAACAGGAAAAATCAGGATGGAAAACCATGATCAAAGATAAAAAAACCAGGGCGAGTTATTTAAGGAGAGGGATCTTATGCATGTTGATCTTTCATTGGGTAATAAATTTGTCATTTTCTATGAAAGAAGACATCCCCTCTTTGCCAGAGAATCCTCTGGAGGGAAGCAAGGTATTTTTTGAAAAGGGATGCATCAAATGTCATAGGGTTTGGGAAATGGGTGAGGCTTTTGGTCCAGATCTGACTCGAATTGGCCAGAAGATGGATTTCTACGAACTGGCCGGTGCCCTGTGGAGTCACTCACCCAAAATGATTGAAGTCATGAGAGAGAAGGGTATTCCAAGGCCCGTTTTTACACCTAAGGAAACCGAACAATTAATGGCTTATCTTTACTATCTTGGTTTTTTTGATGAGCTGGGGGATTACATTAAAGGCGAAGAGATTTTTTCCAGCAAAGGGTGTGTACAGTGTCATTCTCTTGGGGGAGATCGGAAAAAAGGAGGAGTAAGCTTAGATGATTATGGCCGTTATGCTTCTCCAGTATTTTTGATTTCTGCCTTGTGGAACCACAGCGCGTCCATAAGTGAAGCAATGGTCAGAAAAACTTTTTCTCCTGGGGAAATGTCACACCTTTTCGCTTTTATTCAAGGAAATGCGCTCAACAGCAATGCAGAGAAAGTTTACATGCAGCCCGGAAACCCAAAAAAGGGAAGGGATGTATTCAGGCAGAAGAATTGCAGTGCCTGTCATGGTGAAAACAATCTCAGCCTGAAAAGGAGTTCTTTACGGAAAAGTCTTACCGAAATAGTCGGGATGATGTGGAGCCATTCCAATAAAATGTGGGCGGAAATGCGGGAAATGGGATTGCAAATTCCCCACTTTGACAATAAGGAGATGGCTGATCTGGTCGCTTATTTGTATTTTATCCAATATTATGGAGGAAATCCTTCCCTCTCGGAGGGAATAAATATATTCGAAGAAAAAGGGTGCATTTCCTGCCATAACAAACAAGCTGTGGAAGAAAAAAAAGGAATCGATCTTACTCAGGTAGCAGGAATGACGGTTTTTGAACTCATCTCGGCCATGTGGAACCATGTGCCGGAGATGGAGAAAATGATCACCGAGATGAATTTAATATGGCCAAGATTTGAAAAAGGAGAGTTGAAAAACTTGGTCTATTATATTCAAACTTTAAAACAAAAAGTTCAAACCGTAAAAAGCAAATAATAATTATATATCGTTAAAACTGACTTTTGGACTTATTTTATCAATCGGACTCATACCTTCATTAGGAGGCAGAAATGGTCATGAAAAAAGGTGTCCTGTCAGTTCTCCTCTCAGCTCTCCTTGTTTTAATGGTTGGCCCTTTTCTCCATTCTGGATCAAGCATCCAAACTCTCAAGGGAATTACCAGCAGTAAAATGTGTAAAAAATGCCACGAAGAAATATTCGGTGAGTGGAAAAACGCCATGCATTCTATGTCCATGGACGATCCGATATTTAAAGCCTCATACATGCAGGCATATTTCGGCACCGCTGGTTCGGCAAAATTCGAATGTCTGCAATGTCATGCTCCCTTCACTCTCATGAATAAGGATTATGATCTCACTAAAGATATAACACAAGAAGGAGTCTCTTGTGACTTCTGTCATTCTGTAAAAGAAGTTCACCCGGGCAATAAATCTAATCCGTTCGTTTTTGATCTGGGAAATACCAAAAGAGGGCCTCTTTCGAACACATCGTCTCCCGCTCATGATACCGAGCCGTCTTCTCTTTTTAAATCTTCAGAACTCTGCGCGGGTTGCCATGAATACACAAACGAAAGAGAAGTCACCATACTGGGAACGTATTCTGAATGGAAACAAAGTCCGTATCCAGGGGAGAATACACAATGTCAGAACTGTCACATGCCTTTGATTCCGGGAAGGACAGTGCGTGAAAAAATCAAGAAGTCGGCCCAGAAACAAATCAATCTGCATGCGATCTCAGCCGGCCACTCAACGGAGCAGCTTCAAAAGGCATTGGATGTCAAAATAACAAAGGCAGACATAGTGACAGATTTTATCAATGTGGAAGTGGATGTAACTAACGTCGGTTCGGGCCATGTGGTTCCGACTGGAATACCGACCCGGAACCTGATCCTTCTGGTTGAGTTAAAAACTCCTAACGAATATTTTGTACAGCAGCGAGTTTATCAGCGACTTTTAGTAGACGAGCAGGGAAATTTGCTGAGTGAAATTTACGATATCTTTAAGAATGCCGCGAAAGTCTCATTAGACACCAGATTGAAGCCCAGAGAAACGCGAACCGAACGGTTTGTCTTTGCCGTGCCTAAGAATAAAAAAATAACAATATCAGCCCGCGTTGAATATCTTTATAAGGCAAAGGTCTTGAGCCCGACAGAAATGCGGGTCAAAATGGCAGAAGATAAAAAAATCATTTCGAGATAAATGTACGCATTTCTTTTGAGTTTATTTCGTATTTTTTGATTTTATATCTCAAGGTGTCTCGTGTGATTTTTAAAAACTTTGCGGCTTGAGATTTGTTTCCCTTTGCTTTTTTTAGAGCTTCTTTTAACATCCCCTTTTCCATTTCTTCTAAAGAAAGATTCTCCGTCGAGGACTTTTCAGGGATGCGTTTTGCAGATTCCAAAGGGTTTTTGTTTAATTGAATAGGGAGATTGTTGACCGTTATCAGGGATTTCTCTTCGAAGATCATGGCTCTTTCCACGGCATTTTTTAGCTCCCGCACATTTCCCGGCCAGGCGTATTCCAAAAAAAGTTTTTCAACATCTGGCGTTAAACCTTTAATCTCCTTTCTGAAATTTGCGTTGTAATGGGAGATGAAATGCTGTGCGAGGGGAAGGATATCAGATTTTCTATCTCGGAGAGAAGGAATCAAAACTGGGCATACGTTCAATCTGTAATAAAGGTCAGTCCTGAATTTTCCGTCCTCACAGGCCGTCTCCAGGTCTTGATTCGTTGCAGCGATGACTCTGATATCGACTTCTATGTCCTTTAATCCTCCCACCCGTTTAAAGGTTTGTGTCTCAAGGAAACGCAAAAGCTTCGCCTGAAGATTGAGGTTTAGAGTGCTGATTTCATCCAAAAACAGCGTTCCCTCTTCCGCCAGCTCCACCAGGCCCTTTTTCCTCTGTTTTGCGTCGGTAAAAGCCCCTTTTTCATAGCCGAAAAGTTCACTCTCGAGGAGATTCTCAGGAATGGCAGAGCAGTTAATGGCCAAGTATGCGGATGGATGCCGGTGACTCAAATGGTGTATGCTTTGGGCGAGCAGGTCTTTTCCAGTGCCGCTTTCTCCCTGCAATAAGATGATGGAAGCTTTGCTCACAGCGATTTTTTTTACCATTTCGAGCACATGTTTCATCATTTTGGAGACAGCGACAATCTGGGAGGGATCGAACTGCTTTTTCTCTCGTTCTCGATAAAAAGCAATTTCCTTTTTTAATGATGCCGTTTCCAAGGCATTTTTTATGGCATTCCGGAGTTTGCTGTCGTTTATAGGTTTTGTGATATAGTCATAAGCCCCCCGGCGCATAGCGGTAACGGCATCATCGATGACGCCGTAGGCAGTCATCATGATCACCGGGAGCTCCGGATGTTTTTTTTTAAGTTCATTTAATAAATCTGTCCCTTTCCAGTCGGGGAGTTTCACATCTAGCATCACCAAGTCCGGGGCTTCTTCTTCGGCCGAAAGAAGGGCCTTTTGCCCGCTTTCTGCCTCGTTTACACTGAAATTCCATCCCTTCAATTTCTGGCTCAGGCTCCAGCGAAGCAATTTTTCGTCGTCAACGATCAAAACTTTTTTTCTTCTCATGATTGATTTCCTTGGCGAAAGACGGGGAGCCGGATATAAAAAGTTGTCCCCACATTCTCAGTGCTTATGACTTCTATTGATCCGTTGTGTGCTTTTATTATGTTTTTACAGATTGAAAGCCCGAGGCCAGTCCCTCTTTTTTTTGTCGTAAAAAAAGGCTGGAACACTTGAAGAATCTGCTCCTTTTTTATCCCTTGCCCATTGTCCGAAAAGATGATCTCCAGTTCGGTTTTATTTTTTTCCTGGAGTTCGATGGAAATTTCCCCTTTTTTATCGATGGAAGAGATGCTGTTTAAGATCAAATTTAACAGGACTTCCTGGATCTTGTCGGCATCCATAAAGGCAAGTTTCTCGTTGTCCAGGGGACGGAGATGAAAACGAATATCTTTGCTGTTCATATGAGATTTGGCCAGCTTGACAGCGTTGTGGATGCATTCATTAGGATTGACCAGGCTCATTATCATTTCTTTAGGTTTGGCGTATACGAGCAAATCCTGTATGACTTTGTTGATTTTTTCGATCTGAAACAGCATTTCTATTAATATTTCTTTTTTTGGGTCTGATTCCTCTGTCCTCTGGATAAAGATTTCCAATGCGCCTTTCATCCCGGCCACAGGATTCTTGATTTCGTGAGCCAGGCCTGCTGCCAGCTCTCCAATGGATGCAAGGTGTCCTGCTTTTACCATTTGTCTGTTATAAAGTTCTTCGACTTTGTGGTTGGCCTCTTTTAGCTTTTTCACCATCTCTTGGAAACTGATTGCCAGGCTGCCTATTTCATCCGATTTGTACGAGGAAAACGAGATGTCAAGATTGCCTTCCTGGACTTTTTTCATCTTGTTTTTCAATTTTGATATGGGGCGATTGATCAATCTCTCAAAAAGACGGATAATGATAAAAGCCAAAGTACCCATGGCAAAAAGGCCGATGATAATACCCTGAATTTGGCTTTTTTTTAGGACAGAAGCAGCCGAGGCATAATCAATGCTGACATCCAGGATGCCGTTGTATTTTATCTTTGCGTCATGACATCCAAAACATTCTTTTCTGTTATCAATGGAACGAAATTCCTGAATCCTGGATTGCTGCTTGATAAAGTAAGTGCTGGTTTGATTTTCAGCGGAGAGAAAATGAATCAAATTATCTTTGGTACCGGGATCCACAGACGTGCCGTTCTCGGCTGCCGCTGAGGAACGCAGGACCTCCCCTTGAGGGGTAAGAATCCTGATTTTAATAATATCGGTCGTGGATGCAATATTGGTCAACACCGTTTGGACCTCTTCTGTTTTCCCTGCTCTCATCGAAGAAAAAATGCTGTTCTCGATCATGGAGCTCAAGAGTTCAGCTTTTTGCTGGCTCATTGTATAGATGACATTTTTCTGCACACTGAAATAGAGGAATGTGACGATAAGGCCGGTAAGCCCTCCGATCACAGCCACATGAAGGATGATTTTTCCCTTGAGTTTCCAATCTTTGAGATGCAGATTAATCATAGGAGTTTTATATTTCTTTAGAATTCCATAGATATTATAGGGTAAGTGGAGTTAACTGACAATCAGGAATATTGATTTTTTGCCTGCCTTCGGTATTTTTTTTGTAATTAACGTCTTTGAATTGGGTGAATGATCTCTACAAAGTGAATTTGGGCCGGAATAGGTTTAAACGAATAAACAGGAGTCATATGCGGATTTTTGACTGGCTGTATTGCGCAACAGCTCGATTTGACATTTTTTGTGATGGGTTGTTAAAATCTAACCGTTTTTACAGATATAACAGAATAACGAGGAAAAGTATATAACATGAAAATGCTGAAGCTTTGCCTGGGGCTAAGCCTGGTCATTGTTCTGGTCGGTCTTTCATGCAAAAAAAATGGCGATGAGCAACGCATAAACGTCGATTTATCTAAAAAAGTACAAATCCATAACATAACCAATGGTGAAAATCCTCCGTTGACTGCAGCGGTTTCAGCTATGATGTCACCGGAAGATAATTTCTATTATTACAGCAGACTCTTTGAATACCTTTCATCGCAGATGGGACGCAGTATCCAGTTTAAACAGAGAAAAACCTATGGCGAAATTAATGATCTGCTCCAGTCCGGAGATCTGGATTTCGCCTTCATCTGTTCCGGTGCTTATATTGAAGCAAAAAGGGCATTTAATGCTGAGATTCTTGCGGTTCCTCAGGTGGACAACCGGACCTATTATTTTGCATACATCATTGTTCATACAGATTCTGGCATAAATAGTTTTGCTGAATTAAAGGGGGCAAGATTTGCATTCACCGATCCTTTATCCAACACGGGATGTTTATATCCCCGCTATCTCGCAGCAAAAGAGGGGCAGTCATTTAAAGATTTTTTTCATGAAGTTGTTTATACATATTCCCATGATAATTCCATTCAGGCCGTCGAAAATCATGTGGTGGACGGGGCCTCTGTCGACAGCCTCATCTTTGATCAGATAAAAGCAACTCATCCCCAAAAAGTCTCTTATGTGAGGATCATTGTGAAATCCGATCCGTTTGGCATACCTCCTTTTGTTGTTCATCCGGATTTTGATTCCGAACTCAAAAAAGAAATTCGGGCGGCGCTCCTCGGCATGAATCAGAACAAAAAGGGAAGAGAGATTTTGTCGCAACTGGAATTCGACTGTTTTGTCCGAAGCAGCGACAAGGAATACGATTCAATTCGGGAGATGAAATCATTTTTGAATAAGCCTGATAATGGGAATTAGGAATCTTTTTTCTAAGCTCAGGACAAAATTCATTGTCGCAATCGTCATAGTTGTGGCAATATTTGGCATGTTGAATATTTATTTTAACCAACAGAGCACCTACAAGGCTCTCCTGAATGAACTGGAAAAAAAGAGCGTATTTTTTGCGCAAATCCTTGCGGAACAAAGTGTGCAGTTCCTGCTCTACGAGGATTTGATTTCACTACAGCAGCTGATCGATCGGGCCAAAGAAAGTTATAAAAATGTGGCTTATTGTTTTATAACGGATGGCCAAAATCACGTCATCGCTCATACCTTTGCTTCCGGGTTCCCTGTCCAACTTCTCGATGCCAATAAACTGCAGATGGACCAGACATCCCGTATCCAGGTTATTTCAGATGAAAACAACAATCGTTACAGAGATGTGAGCGTGCCGATTCTGGAGGGAAAACTGGGCTTCCTTCGAATAGGTATGGAGGAGAAAAGCATTGTGCAAGCAACAAATAGTGTTGTTTTTGTGCTGACAGCAATGGTCTTGGGCTTTTTGTTGATTGGCATTGCTGGTGCCGTCATTTTTGCCCACTGGATAACGAATCCAATTTCGAAGATAACTAGAGCTTTTGAGACCTTGAACCTTGATCAGGAATTCGAACCTCTCCACATAAAAACCGGGGATGAGATCAACATTTTAGCCGACAAATTTAACGAAATGATGGCCAGGCTTCAAAGAACGCATTCGGAGCTGACACGAGCTCAAAATAGCCTTATTCAATCTGAAAAATTGGCTGCGGTTGGCACACTTGCTTCCGGACTGGCGCATGAAATCAGCAGCCCTTTAGCAGGTTTAAAGAATTGTTTAATCCGGATAATGGCGAATCCAGGTAAAGACGTTATCAACAGGTATTCCAATTTGATGATGACGGCCGTTGAAAAAATAGAAAATGTCGTTTCAGCTCTTTTAGGTTTTGCACGACAGGACGACATTCATTATGAACCATTCTCATTGAATAAGGCCATCAAAAGTGCGCTTTCCTTATTGTCTTTCAGGCTTGAGAGGGCCAATGTATCCGTTGAAATGCGGCTGGATAATAATGCGAAACTCTGTACGGGGGATTCTCATCATATCGAACAGGTCATTGTCAACCTCATTATTAATGCGGTGGATGCGATGCCAAAGGGGGGAAGGTTACATATTAGTTCCAATTTTCAAAGTTCAACAGGTTGCTTCCGAGTGAAGGATAATGGAATCGGAATCTCCCCGGAAAATATTAAAAAAATTTTTGATCCTTTTTTCTCCACAAAAGAGCCGGGGAAAGGCACTGGTTTGGGTCTCGCTGTCTCTTATAATATCATAGAAAAACACAGGGGCCGTATTTCGGTCGATAGCCAGCTCGGCAGGGGGACTGCCGTTGAGGTTTATCTGCCTCTTCATTCAAATAAAAAAGGAAAATGAATATACTGATCGTCGAAGACGAAGACATCCTGCGCATTTCCATCGGAGATGACCTGAAAGAAGCCGGGTTTGATGTCTCATTGAGCAAAACTCCTTTGCTCGCCTTGCATCTGTTGGACAAAGAAGCATATGAGGTGGCTGTTCTGGATTATAAAATGCCCGAGATGAACGGGATCGAACTGTTGAAAAGAATCAAACAGAAACAGCCGGAGTGTGAGGTTATCATCATGACGGCCTTTGGAACGATTCAAAATGCGGTTGAGGCCATGAAAATTGGAGCCTATGATTTTATAACAAAACCTTTTTCTAACAATGAACTCATTTTGACGCTGGGCCGGATTGCAGAAGTCCACGCCTTAAAAAAAGAAAATATTGAGCTCAAGGAAAAATTAATAGAAAGACACCATTTTTATAATATCATCGGAAAGAGCAAGCCTATGAAACAGATTTTTGATTTGTTGGAAATTGTTGCCCAATCCAGCAGCTCAGTTCTTATCACGGGAGAAACCGGCACAGGCAAGGAAATGGTGGCCGATGCGATCCATTATTCAGGCATCAGAAAAAAAGGACCTTATATAAAAGTGAGTTGTGCCCTGCTTTCAAAGGATATATTGGAGAGCGAACTTTTTGGACATGAGAAAGGAGCCTTTACCGGCGCTGTGACTGATAAAAAAGGAAGGTTTGAGCTTGCGGATGGGGGGACGATCTTTCTGGATGATGTGGACGATATCCCTTTAACTCTCCAGGTCAAACTGCTGAGAGTCCTTCAAAATAAAGAATTTGAGCATGTTGGGGGAACAGATACGATCAAAGTAGATGTCAGGATTCTTGCTGCCTCAAAAGAGAATCTTTTGGAAAAGGTCAAAAAAGAAGAATTCCGAGAAGACCTCTATTATCGCTTAAACGTTGTTCCTATTCACATCCCTCCATTAAAAGAAAGAAAAGAAGACATCCCGTTGCTGCTGGAGGAATTTGCAAAGAGATATGCAGCAGAAAAAAAAATAAAGATCACAAGACAGGCGCTGGATTGTTTATTTAACTACAGCTGGCCTGGAAATGTCAGAGAATTAAAGAATCTGGTAGAAAGACTGGCTTTAACCGCACCAGGGGAGGATATCACTCCGTCATTGTTCCCGTCTGAGATTATGCGCGAAGACATCAGTCCGGAAGAGGTCAAAGCAGATGGAGATTCCTTTGATGACGTCATGAGCACTATGGAATTAAAGCTTCTCAAGCAGGCCTTAGATGTTGCAGGAGGGAACAAGGCCAAAGCAGCAAGACTTCTTAAATTAAAGTTATCCACATTCCGGAGCAAAATAGAAAAATACGATTTATAACACGATTTCGCTGTTTTTGACGAAATTTCGCATGTGAGAGCCGTTCTCAAAAAGTCCACACAATGTAACACACCTGTTTGCAAGAAGTTAGGCTGCTTTGTTATTGTGGCATCTTTCTTGCTTACGCAGAGATGTGTCTTCTTGTTTTCAAAACACGTGTTCTAGAGCTCGACTCCGCACACATTCGACCATGGCTTTTTTGTGGTGCGCCGGGGCTTATTAAGGATATTAAAAAAAGGAGAAGCTCACATGCGAACTCATATCCTGGCGGTATCAATCATCCTATGCAGCCTGGGCATGTATGCCCAGGATCAGAAGATGGCCGGTTCGGCTGCATGCATAGAGTGTCATGAGGAAATAGGTGAATTCACAAAAAAGGAAGTGCACCAGAACCCGATGTTCCTTGGGGAAGAAGGGCGTGGCTGTGAAGCATGCCATGGCAGCGGATCGGAACATGTGGAAAATATGGATCCGGAAAAAATACTGGGTGGAGATGTTCTTTCGGGGTGGCAAAATGAAAAGAAGAGCAAAGCGTGTCTTAGCTGTCACAAAGAAAATCTCCATGGTTGGTCGTTCTCACTGCACGAGGCAGATTTGTCATGCTGGGATTGCCACGGCGAGATGTTGCATTTCCAAACGCCTGAAGAGCAGAAGCGGGCGGCTTGTGCGGAATGTCATAATGACGTGGCCATGCGGACAAAACTTCAGTATCGCCATAATGTATCCTGTGAAGAATGCCATAATCCGCACGGGGAAAAAGAGCGGGGAGCAGACAATTCAGCTCTTTGCCTGAGCTGTCACTCTGAATATCAGGGTCCGTATGTTTTCGAGCACGGAGCCCTGGATGACGGGTGTCAAGCTTGTCATGATCCTCACGGATCTTTTTCGGCAAGGCTGTTGAAAATGACGGGAAATGGGCTGTGCCTGCAATGCCATGTACAGAGCAACTTCCCTGCTATCGGGAAAAAGGTACACAGCACACAGCTTTCTGGAGGCGCATTCTGCTATGACTGCCACACGGATGTGCATGGATCCAACTCCGATCCAAGCCTTATCCGGAGGCTGAGGTAGGAGGCATTATGAGAAAAATCTTAATTCCTTTGGCATTGCTTCTTCTTCAGATTTTGGCTTTTGCTGATAGCCAACGAGTGAATGTGATAGCCTGGGGGGTAACGGCGAGTGGGAATGAGAATAAATTTCTTGAGGATGAAGGACTCCAGTCAGGCATCGGCATTGCGGATCTTTGGCTAAGGGGCCGGAATTTTACGCTAGCTGGATTTTATCTTCCAAACCAAAATGCTGACCTGAAGTTCACATTCTCAGTCAAAGACAAATGGCGGCTGGCTGCCGGATTCAAACAATTCCGTAAATGGTGGAACAGTTCCACCGGCCATGAAACAACACCGGGCGGATATGCTGTCTCAGAATGGCTTCCCGGCACGAATTCGATTGCACCTCTTTCAGATCAAGACCATCTGCGCACGACAAGGCGTTCAGGTTTCGCTGTATGTGAATTTCTTGTGACACCTCTGCAGAAAGTCTCTCTTGGTTACGAGAGATTGGCCCGTAAAGGTGACCAATCACCGTTATTCCGGGGTTTCACATTCGTGGGGGATGTTCCTTTTGCGGCAACAGCCGCATCAATCCGGAATATTGAAGAAAACGGCCATAAAGCTGTATTGAAAGGGAATTTCATATTCAGACAATGGTCCTTCGACGTTAAGGCATCTGTGCTGTCTTTGGACAATTCCTACGGCAATACGATAGGCACATTCGGGATAACCGAACAAGTGGGTTTGACCAATATGGAGGACAACTACTCCACCAACGTGTTCCAGACCCTTGCCAGACTGGGTTATTCCTTCAGGCAGGGCGAGATTTTCGGTGCATTCGTCTATTCCAAACTGGATAGCGACCCTGCCAATTCCTTGGTAGAGACTGGCACCTTTTTTTCCGGTATGCGAAGCGGTTCCGGTACAGCCCTCCAGGAAGCTACCCGTTTCCAGCTCGGTTTTTCCTGGAAGCCGGCCAGGGGAATCCTTTTTCATGCCGCAGGCATCCGTATGGACCGGAGCAAGGAAGGAAACTATTCGGAAACCCGGACCGATTTCCCTGCTGGGCTGGATACGATTGCTAACCGGGATCTCACCAGGAACCAGCTCCGGACGCGGGTCCGGTTTCTATTCCGCAAGCTCCGTGTTGATCTGTACACCCAGTACACATCCCGTGAAGTGGATGAGCAGTTCACAAGCGTGGTGGCCGAGAGCCGGTTCGATAGGTCTCTCTTCCGAGACCTGACTCGGACCCACGACGAGTGGCGCGGAGGAGTCCGGGCGTCCCTTGGGATAAAAAATATGGCCAGGTTGAGGTTGAAGCTTGAGGCCTACAAGCAGAAACAAGAAACAGAACTGAGGGACTTGACCTGGGGCTATTATCCCGGTGATGCCGATACGGATGGCATGGACGGGTCCTATCGTCTCTCTCTTTCAAGGGGCAGATGGCAGTTCTTTGTTCAAGGGAGTATTCAAGCATGGAATAGAGATCAGGCCGCGCCCTATTTCGACCCGATCTATGACCCGACACAACTGTTCGAAGAAGCATCCTCAAAAGGCCTGGTTCAACAGCACATCCTGACGACGTCCGCCCAGATAAAAGGGATGATATGGAATGTCCGTGTCGGTTATATCGGAGAGAAGTTTTCGTTTCAGGATACATTTTCGGAATTCAACTACCAGCCGGTGGAGTATAACTTAAGAGGCATTCTCTATGGACTCGGAGGGGCCTTAAGCGGCCGGACCTGGTCTTTAGATTGGGATGCCAGCTACATCGATACATCTGGCAGCCAATCCCATGACCGCATCCGGGGATCTGTGGATTTTTCTAAGCAGATTCACGATGGCCATGCCCTGGTTGTCAATTACCGTTATTTCAACTTTGATGAAGCAAAATTCGAACTGGATGACTTCCAGGGGCATTTTTTTGCGATCGGCTGGCGATATAAGTTTTAGGAGGAAACACCATGAAAGGACTTATATTTTTACTTATGGTTTTTGTTTGTCTGGCGGCTGTGATCATTAGGGCTGATGTTGCCGGGGAAGAAGAAAATCTTGTGGCGATGCATAGGAGCTCATCTTCCCAGTACAACCCGGACTGTCTGCTCAGTAGCTGTCATGACAGGATGATGGACGATGAGCAATCGCTGGACCCGAGAATTGCTGCCATTCATAAGAAAATGATTCCTTATGTTCCGGGTTACAATCCACGCAAAGGGGTGAGCAGCACGACCTGTCGCCACTGCCACCGGTCAGTAGATCTTATCAGTAAATCGGCATCATCGCTGAGAAAAAATGTGTCGCCTCAAATCTGCGTCGTCTGTCATACGGTGGCCGGTCCGGGGATATTACTGTATAGATGAGGAGGTGTTATGAAAAACAAATCTTTCACAAGACGGGATTTCATAAAGGGCAGCACATTCGCTGTTGCCGGACTTACGCTCAAACCAAAATTTTTCCGAAAAATACAGGCTTCTTCAGCACGGATCGCCAATACCGGCAATTCTGATCCAGTAGAAACCAATGCTTCTGTCGACGTCAAATATTCGGTCTGTCTCATGTGCCATAGTGCCTGCGGGATCCGCGGCAAGGTCAAGGACGGCATCCTGTTGAAAGTGGATGGGAATCCCTACCATCCCAACTGCATGGAACCTGATGAGAGGTTGCCGTATTCCACATCCCCCAATGATGCCAAGTTGATACCCGGCCGTAACTGTGTCAAGTCGCAGGCGGCGCCCCAGACCCTCTACGATCCCTATCTGCTGCGGAATCCTTTGAAACGCTCAGGACCAAGAGGGTCCGGTCAGTGGGAGGAAATATCCTGGGAGCAGGCGCTGGATGAAATCGCTCATAAGCTTGCTTCTTATTACGATAACGGAACCGACATCAATCCGGCCTTTCCGGAATTCGGCAAAATCTCCAACCAGATTGTCTTCTCTGCAGGCAGGATTGAACACGGTCAAAAGGAATTCACGGATCGGATTTTCAAAAACGGCATCGGGACCGCCAATTACCGCCATGATCACACCAGTATCTGCGAATTGTCCCATCACACCGGCAACGACCTGATTTCCGACTTCAAAAAAGATCACTGGAAGCCGGATATTCTCAATTCCAAATACCTGATCTGGTTTGGCACGTCCCCGCTGGAAGCGGGATTCCCGATGCAGGCCTTGGCCCGGAAAATTTCCACTTTCCTGAAGAAGGGCGGCCGGATGGTGACAGTCGATCCGCGGTTCTCGAACACGGCCGCTAAATCTAAGCGCTGGGTGCCGGTGAAACCGGGTACAGATGCCGCATTTGCATTGGGCATACAGCGATACATGATCCAAAACGGAATGTATGACAAAAACTTCCTGACCAACACCAAATCTCAGGTGAACGGTGAGCTGTCTTATTCTGATGCCCCTTTCCTGGTGCGGGAGGATAACGGCACGTTCTTAAGAGATAGCAATGGTAAGAACATGGTGTGGAAAAACGGCCAGGCTTATTCTGTTGATACAGCTCCGGGTTATAAGGGAGATCTTGACCCGGGTGTGGTGACTGCAGGCGGCCTTTCCTGTCGGACAGTATGGGCGCTCTTTAAGGACCGTGTGTTTGAAAAAACAGTGACCGAATACGCAAGAATCTGCGGCATTAATTCCTCATACATTGTCCAAACGGCCCTTGAATTTGCAGCGGCCGGTAAACGTGCGGTTGCTGATTGTTACAGGGGCACCGTACAGCACACAAACGGAGTTTATTCTTTAATGGCAGTTGCGGCCCTGAATGCCCTCGTTGGAAACTATGATTGGATGGGAGGAAGCTCTGCTGGAGGCAGCCACTACCATGAGACTGGCGGAAAAGTGGCGGGTCAGGTATCGCTGAAATCTGTACCAGGGGGTGTTTCCCCATCCGGTGTGCCGATCGGCCGCCATGGAAAAAGCTACGAAAAGGATGCCCCTAACCTGTTCGCCCGCGATGGCTATCCGGCCAGGCGCCCCTGGACACCGTTGAACAAACGCTGGAACTATCAGGAAATCCTGCCCTCAATCGATGAGCGGTACCCGTATCCCATAGGGGCGTTGATACTCTACTGGAACAATTCCTTGTATTCCATTCCGGCAGCCAAGGAAAGGGGTGCCGAAATCCTGAAGGATGAGAACAAGGTTTCTGTTCTGATTGCTTTTGACATCCTTGTGGGAGAAACATCCAAATTCGCAGACTATGTGCTGCCGGATACGACCTGGCTGGAGCGGTTCTCCACCCCTCATGTGTCCCCGGCTATTGTGACCACCACATCCGGGTTCCGGCAGCCGCTGGTGGGCACATTTGAGAAAGCCATGGTGGGGGGCAAACGGCGGTCCTTTTATGTTTCACCGAGGTCGACGGGAAACGTTGCCAAGGATTTTTGGCAGGGTTCAAGCGAGGCGTCAGGACCTCAGTTGTTGGAGGACATCTTGATTGCCCTGGGCGGCCGGATGGGTTTGCCAGGTGTAGGCGCGAATGCATTCAACAGCACCAGTGCGGCGGGAGGATATAAATGGAGCAGCGGCCTGTATTCTGCGTCGGACTGGTATCAGAATATCTTGAACAATTTTGCTGTTGAAACAGGTCTTCCTGTTAGCGAGATTGCGGGTAAAGGGGGCGCGTTTGCGCCGCTCAGTGGAGATCCTTCCGATAATTCTGAGAGCTACAGCAGCCATTTTATCAAGAAGGCCTACAAAGGAATCCACCATTTCTATGTTGAGAGGCTTAAAACCACAAAGGACAGCATGACAGGCAGACCCTGTGATCCACTGCCCGCTTACTTCCCAGTTCGAGATGCTCTCGGCAACAATTTGAGATTGGGAGAGACATATTATCCGTTCGAGTTAATTGCCTACAAGAACGTGTACCACGCACAGGCCCGCACCATCTGCAATCCATGGCTCCAACAAATCAAGCCGGCCAATTTCTTGGATATGAACAGTCGGGATGCCAGAGCTCTGGGTCTCGAGACGGGTGACGTGGTGCAGATTATCAATCCGGATGGTGTGGTCGCCGAGGGTATGGTGTTTGCTACCGAGGGAATCCGACCGGGTGTCGTTGCGATTGCCCACAGTTTCGGGCATTGGGAAATGGGCTCCAAGCCAGTAAATGGTGGGGCTTATGATCCGGTAAGGGGATTGGGAATCTCCCAATCACCATTGAATATGCTGGATCCGGCACTTATGAACGTCTGTCTCCAGGATACCATCGGCGGATCCGCATCCTTCAATGACACTCGAGTGCGGGTGGAGAAACTATAACAAAAGGGAGGTTTTTATGACTCAATTAGGTTGGAAAATAGACTTGACGAAATGCATAGGCTGTCACACATGTGCTGTTGCTTGCAAGGCGGAGAATAACACCTATCCCCAATCCTCTCCTCTCATAAGGAAAGGAATAAATGTGGAAAAAGTGGACTGGCGGATTGTGATCGAAAAGGAAAGTGGGAGCTATCCGACTCCCCGTCGTGATTTCATTACCATGTCCTGCAACCACTGCAACGAGCCTTCCTGTTTAAAATCATGCCCGGTGGGCGCAATCAGTAAGCGGCCGGAGGACGGTGTGGTGCTGATCGATCAGGATAAGTGCATAGGCTGCCGCTACTGTGTATGGTCCTGTCCGTACGGTGCGCCCAAGTTCAACTTCACCACTGGAAAGGTGGAAAAGTGCACTTTCTGTGCCCATCGGCTTGCGGAAGGTCTGGAGCCAGCCTGCGTAACAGCCTGTGTTGGCCGCGCTCTCGAGATGATCTCCAGCCGTGGATCTGTCGGGAAAGCGCCGGAAGGCTTTGCAGATCCGACTTTAACCCACCCCAATGTTTACTTCGAACGCTAGCCAATTTTTCCAAAAGAAGAAGGGAGAGATGATTATGGGCCTAAATGAGGAAGTCAGGCCTTCTGCGGCGTCTCTGCTTCTCCTATCAAGCCTGGTTACCAAACGCCCGGATAAAGAATTCATCCGGGCAATAGGATTAGATGTGCGGGGTGATGAGGAGGAAGAGTTTTCAAAACTCCTTCAGATCCCCTGTGGACGTTTTGTTCCTCCCTTTTTGGCCGCCCACCAGAACACAATGGCGCCACAGATTTTCATGTCCAAGCTTTTGACTCTGTACCGGGAGGGAGGATTTATGTTTGAACACAACAGCGGTATGCGCCCGGATCATGCCGGAGTGATACTGGAGTTTCTGGCGCTGCTGCAATCTGAAGGGAAGAATCCGGCCGATGAACTGAAAATACTGATCACTGATCCTCTCAAGCAGTTTTCAAGGGCTCTGGGGAAGGCTACCGAACACCCGTTGTATCGGAAGGTCGCTGACATGCTTGCTGAAACGGCAAAAACAGAAACGTTCTCAAGAGAACACGGACAGAATCAAAAGACGTAGGAGAAGGGCGTGTTTGTAAAACCGGTCCTGGAAGAGAGCCGATGCCTGCGAAACGAGCCAGGCAAGAGTTTGTGCACAGTTTGTCAGGAAGTGTGCCCGAATCCTGGATTTCAATTGAACGAAAGAACCGTAAGATTTCCAGGCGACTGCATCGCCTGTCACTTCTGTACGGCCGCTTGTCCGGAAGGAGCCATTCGGGGGGCACTCCCCCCTCTTCGTTTATTGGATCAAACCTCAATAACACTCAGGTGCGAACGAGTCTTCAGGTTTGAGACGACACCGATTGCATGTGTCGGCGCCATACCAGAGGCCTTCTTGGAGGCGGCGGCTTACCGGAAGAGTTTCATTAATATGATCACTGGTCCCTGTGAGCGCTGCGAACTTCAGGCCGGGCTTACTTTATTGGAACAAAGGATCAGCCGGATAAACCAGAGGCGTTTTTTGAACTGGTGTCGCAGTGAAATGCCGTTCAGTGAGGTTTTGGAGCGACGCCGTCTGCTCGAATGGCTGTGGCGTTCGGTTAAGTCCGGCAGGATGGGCGCATCGGACTACAGGAACCTGCTGCCAGCGGAAGAGCTCGCATATGCAGGCCGGATGCGGCCGGCACTAACAGACCGATGTATCGGGTGCCCGGTGTGTGAAGCTGTCTGCCCTTATCATGTTTTTGTGCGGGATGAGATGGGTACGCACATCCGGTATCGGGTTGATGAGAAAAAATGCACAGGCTGCCAAAAGTGTGTGGATAGCTGCCTATTCCAAGGCGTGAAACTGGAAAAGACTGCCGCGCGATGTTTGAAAACAGTCAATTTGGAGAAGCAGATCTGTCCTGAATGCCAGGAGGTTTTTTTCGGCCAAAGGATAGCATGTCCTCGTTGTCAAATGCGTAAGACTTTTCACTGGGCCCTAACAACCGGGGGGTCCGGCCGAGCTAAGGAACCCACACGCAAACCAAGAACATAACTGGACGGATCCCATTCTGCGCAAAAACAGAAAATTAGCAGATGATTTTTTTAGGACAAATCGGAAAAAATAGAATATAGTATGTCTTTGATATAAAATAGATTAAGATGAGCGGCAGCGAATGATGCCAAAATACAATCGATTGCCTCCAAAGAATGCAGTGTCCTCTATAATTCTTGCGGGAGGAAAAAATTCGAGATTTGGAAAAGAAAAAGCATTTCTCCGAATCGGCAAAGCGACAATTATCGAACGGCAGGTTCATGCTTTGAGCAAAATTCTCGATGAGATCATCATTGTTACCAATGAACGGTTCCTATACAAAAACTTAGATGCAAAAGTTGTTTCAGATATCATTCCCGATGCAGGCCCGTTGGGAGGATTGTATTCGGGTCTGGCTGTCTCTTCTAATATTCATTGTTTTTTAATCGGTTGTGACATGCCTTTTGTGAACCTTAAATTGATCGGGCACATGATCGATAGAATTGGTGAAAAAGATATCATTATCCCATTCTCGAGCAGGGGAAAAGAATCATTGTATGCCATCTATTCCATCAATTGCCTCGAGACCATAAAACATCAGATTGAAACGGGACATCTCAGACTTGCGGATATATTGAAATTCCACAAAGTCGAATATATCTCCAGCGACGACATTATAAAGTTCGATCCTAAAGAATATTCATTTTTTAATGTGAACCGCCCCCGTGATTATGAAGAGGCGTTACAAATATGGGCGAAATGGACATAATAAGACAAAAAAAAAGGAGACTTTGTGACGGCCACGGCCGGCTCATAGATTATATGCGTTTATCGGTAACCGACAGATGCAATCTCACATGCAAATATTGCCACCCCCCACGTCAAATCGAATATTTGGAACGCTCAAAAATTTGCTCTTTCAAAGAGCTGCTGCAGGTTGCAGAGGTGGCTTCCAAACTCGGCGTTCAAAAAATCAGGCTCACAGGAGGGGAATTATTCCTGAGAAAAGAAATAGTCCAGTTTGTGGATTCCCTTTGCAGGATAAATCGTCTTGGTGAGGTTGTTTTAACCACCAACGGGACCCTCCTTGTCCCGCATTTGAAACGGCTGAAACGGATCGGCATCAAAAGAATCAACGTAAGCTTGGACACACTCTCTAAAGATTTGTATTATAACCTCACAGGAAAAGATAAGTTCCGTACCGTCCTGGAGGGAATACACCGGGCCAAAGAGGAAGATTTTAAGGTTAAAATCAATATGGTCGTGTTAAAAGGGATTAACGAAACCGAAATCATACGATTTATCCAATATTTTTCGAAACTGTCAGTAGAGGTGAGATTCATCGAATTCATGCCGCTCTGCGGTGATAAATGGCGAGAAGATTACTTTTTTTCCTTTGATAAAATCATTGAAATGATTACAAGCCGCTATAATCTGATTCCCCGCCCATCGTCAGGAGTGGCTCAAGAGTTTAGTTTTTCCGGCGAAAATGGAATCTGGGGAGTGATAGGAATCATTGCGCCGATGACCCGCTCTTTTTGTGCGGCTTGTTCAAGGCTCAGGCTCTCTGCGAATGGTGATCTCTGGCCGTGCCTGTTTTCAACGGAAAAAGTCAGCCTGCTGCCTATTCTCAGAGGGAGTTTTACCGCCGAAGAGAGAGAAAATAAACTCATCGAAGCCTTTCACAACGCTGTCCAGTTGAAGCCGCCAAATTGGCCCGTGGGTCACTCTGCCAGAAATGTTTTTATACGTTCTATCGGAGGTTGAGGATGATCGATGTCAGCGACAAAATAAAAACTCTGAGAGTGGCAAGGGCAGAGGCTCGTGTCAGGATGACAGAGAAAACGGTTAAGGCTGTCAAAAAAGGGATCGTTCCCAAAGGAAACGTTTTGGAAATTGCCCGGGCGGCTTCTGTAATGGCGGCAAAAAAAACTGCGGCATTGATTCCTTTTTGTCATCCCCTTCCGATTGATTATGTGAATGTGGATTACATTTTAGAGAAGGCAGAGATTATCATCACGTCCGAAGTGAGATGCATCGCAAAAACCGGTGTTGAAATGGAGGCATTAACCGCGGTTTCCGTAGCTGCCCTGACCGTGTATGACATGTTAAAACCGCTTGACCGGGAGATCGTAATCGAAAAGATTGCCCTTTTGGAGAAACATGGGGGCAAAAGTGATTTTATCACTAAGTTTCCAAAACCCGTTACCTCTGCCGTATTGGTAATCAGCGACTCGACATATCAGGGGAAAAGACAGGACAAGAGCGGCTTGATCATCCGAAACAAACTGGAAAAATACTCTGTCGATGTCAAAGAGTATAAGGTTCTTCCTGATGATAAAAACGCCATCATTCGGGAGCTATTGAGGCTGTCCGGTGAAGAGCGCGTGGATATCATCTTCACGACGGGAGGAACAGGTTTAGGTCCTAAGGATTTAACTCCTGAGGCAACCCGTGAGGTGCTTGACCGGAATGCACCAGGAATTGTAGAGGCCATGCGGAATTATGGTCAGCAGAGAACTCCCTATTCCATGCTGTCGAGAAACATTGCAGGTGTCAGAGAGAATTCTTTGATCGTCAATCTGCCTGGGAGTTCGAAGGGCGCAAAAGAGTCCATGGACAGTTTGCTCCCTGCGGTTTTTCATGCCTTGAAAATGATCCGCGGAGGAGGACACGAATCAAAAAGAAAAAAGTAAAGAAATGAATGGAACACTCTGGATTTTAATGCCCTTGCTCTTTCTGATTTCTCTGATCTATTCTTCAGTCGGGCTGGGCGGCGGGAGCTCGTATGTGGCCATTTTTTCTCTTTTTGGGCTTCCCCTAGTCAGCATTCCTCCCATGGCTCTCTTTCTCAATATTATCGTTGCATCAGTTGCACTGTTTAAGTTCAAGAAACAAGGATATGTTAAGTTCAATCTGGTGATGCCCCTCATCATCGGTTCAATCCCCGCTGCATATTTTGGAGCACGATGGCAGCTTGATGAGAAAATTCTTTCTATCATTTTTGCTGCAGTGCTTTTTGTTATTTCCTTAGTCCTTTTATTCAAACCGGAAGAAATCAAAAAAAGATTTAAGTTTACCACACATTCTTGTTGGCTCCTTTCGTTCGCCATGGGAAGCGTGCTTGGATATCTGGCCGGGGTCATGGGGATCGGCGGGGGGATCTTTCTTGGCCCGGTGCTCCTTTTAATCGGGTTCTCCTCTCCAAGGCAAACGGCTGGGATATGCAGTGCATTTGTTCTCGTGAATTCATCCGTGGGGCTTTTTTCGCATTTCCTGAAGGGCAACGTTGAATTTTCTTCGCTTATCATCCTGGGAGTGGTAGTTTTTGTGGGGGGGGGTATCGGAGCCCACCTTGGATCCAGGAAAATATCTCCTCTTGTCTTACAAAAAATTATCGCTTTGCTTTTATTCACTGTATCGATGAAGCTTGGCGTGGAGATGTTCATATGATAACTTTTCAGGAAGCACAGAAGCTTGTGTTAAATAATGCTTCCATTCTGCCTGCTGAGGAGGAAAACGTACATCACATTTTCCGCCAGATTTTAGCCGAAGATGTTGAAGCCGAAGCGCCCCTTCCCTCTTTTTCCAATTCTGCAATGGATGGCTTTGCTGTCTGCTCGAAAGACACAGGAACTGAAGGAAGGATTTTGAAGGTCGTTGCCTGTGTCAAGGCCGGCGATTCCCCCTTTTTAAAAGTAAAGAAAGGCGAAGCTGTCAAAATTATGACAGGAGCCCCTCTTCCAGAAGGAACCGATGCCGTTATAATGAAGGAGCATACGGAAGAGAAAAAATCAGGTGTGGAGATAAAAAAATCCGTAAAAAAAGGAGAGAATATCAGATACCGGGGAGAGGAAATAAAAAAAGGGCAGACGGCGCTTAAAAAAGGGCACGTTCTGAATCCCGCGTCGTTAGGATTTTTGATTTCTTTGGGAAGAAAAAGTGTCAGAGTCTATAAAAAACCGAATGTTTCCATCCTAGTAACAGGAAGTGAACTGATGGCTCCCGGCTCCAAGCTTGATTCTGGGCAGATTTGGGAATCCAATTCTGCATTGCTTGGAGCAACATTACATGAGGGGGGATTTAAATCCCGATTTCTGGGTATTGCCAGGGATAGGATGGAAGACCTGGAGGTCCTGTTGGAGAAGGGTCTGAATTCTTCTGATGTTCTGATTGTGAGTGGAGGCATTTCAGTCGGAGATTATGATTTGGTCCGGAATGTTCTTGAAAAATTAGAGGTTAAAAAGATTTTCTGGCGCGTGGCCGTCAAACCCGGAAAGCCCACATATTTTGGGGAAAAAGACGGTAAACTTGTGTTTGGACTTCCCGGGAATCCGGCTTCCGTGCTGGTGACCTTCTTGGAGTTTGTCCGTCCGGCTTTGTTAAAAATGATGGGCTATAAAGATGTTTTTCTAGAAGAAAGGGAGGCATATCTGGAGCATACTGTGCGGAAAAAACCGGAAAGAGCTCATTTTTTAAGAGGATGTTTTCAGGAAAGAGACGGGATTATGTCTGTCCGGTCTGCGGGAAAACAGAATTCTCACATCCTTGAATCATTCTCAAGGGCAAATTGTCTGTTTTTGCTCGAAAAAGATAGGACTGTCTATGAGAGCGGGGAAAAGGTTAGGATTCAACTCCTTCCTTGGAATTGATGAGCATGAAAGGATCTGTGTACTCTCTCTGTATCAGTGATTTTAAAGGCACAAAGAAGCGTCCGGTCGATTCTGCCAGGCTGGTGCCGGATTGGGGAATTGAGGGAGATGCCCATGCTGCCCAATGGCACCGCCAGGTTAGTCTTCTTTCCATAACAGACTTCGATAGGATGAAAGAGATCATCCCTTATTTAAAGCCTGGAGATTTTGCCGAAAATATCATCATTCAAGGATTTGACACATGTCATATTAAGGCCGGGGACAGGATCGTCATCAACGACGATGTCATTCTTGAAGTCACTCAGATTGGAAAAGAATGTCATGCAGGGTGTGAAATACAGAAGCTCACCGGGAGATGTATCATGCCAAAAAGAGGAATTTTCGCCCGGGTTAAAAAAGGCGGACAAATTAAAAGAGAAGATTCAGTGGTTTGGATTAAAGAAACCATGCTCCCGTAAATGTTTCAAGGTGGGGCCCGATCTCATTATTTATGCTGTTCCTGTTCATAATTTCTAACAAAAACAGAGTATGGATTTTTCTTGATAGGATAATTATCAATGACAGATTTCAGGCAGACAAAAAGAAATTTGATATTCCCTGGAACATTGAATGCAGCGGATATCAGCGTGCAATTCAGTGCATTTAACACCATCTTTTGAGAAATATTCTGTGGTGAAGACACTGCCGCAACTGGAACAACTTTCAGGAAGGGCCATGATTATATTTAATGCCCTTTGGGGATTTTTCGGACAGGGCCACTCCGTGTGGGTGATGACAAACCGAAAAATTCCATGGTCGCGAAGCTCCTTTATAAGACCATAAAAGTGATGGAGAGTCTCCCTGCTTTTTGCTTCGGCCATTTGAGATCCCGCTTCCGTTTGCATGTTTTCTGGCAACAGGGATGCATATGTCAATTCTTTGCTCAACGATTGAATCAGAGACCGGGTGAGATTTTGTCCTCTGAGGGCCGCTTTGATATGGTAATTCGCAATTCCTATGTGGCCCATTTTTGCTAAAAAATCTGCATCGTGGATGATATTTGCGATAATATTTTTTTCTCTTTTTTCGCTGTACAATGATACAAGCCCGTCCCTTATCACCTTGATATTGGAGGAAGCCATTCCTTCCTCGGCAAGCATCTTATTTGCGATTTGAGCGGCTAATTCTTCCTCTGGGATTTCGTCCGCATGGTAGCTCCCTTCGGAAAATTTGCCTGCATCGTGAAATAGTGCGGCTATCACAGGATTTATCGGATCTATGCCTTCTTCAAGGCAAATTCCTCTGGCTATAGCCGCTACATATGCTGTATGTTCCCAGAGAAAGCTGTCTCTTTTATCATCTGATTCACCGGAATATCTTTTTTCACTCTCCTCGATTTGCTTTTTTATTCTGGCCAGGAGGTTGGGATAAAACGGCTCTATCAAAACTGCCAAATTCGTAGGCGCAATTATTTCACACAATCCAGAATTCCCGCTAAATTATCACAATTCGACTCTGAAATGTCAAAATCTGATGGATGAGAGCGATTTGAAATAAGCTGGTTGATACGTCTGCCGTTTATCTCCGGAGGCCTAATTTTTTTATTTGTTTTTCTTTTTGCGCTTCTTTTTCTCGGCAATCTCTATGAGGTCCTGGAGAGTTTTGCTTCCAAAGTAATTTTTCAGCAAGTTGCTGGCCTCTTTCCAGATCTCAAATGTAGCGCATTCTGTAATCCGGTCACAACTGTCGGGATCTTCCACACAATCGACAAGGGCGCACGATCCTTCTAAAACCTCGATGATTTCACACAGATTGATTTTAGACGGAGGCCTTGCCAGAGTATAGCCGCCGCCAGCTCCGCGCACACTTTTGACGAGTTTATTTATTTTGAGAGGGATGATAATTTGCTCCAGATAGCGAATGGACAGGTCCTCGTCTTCGGATATGTGCTTGAGCACGACGGCTTTTTTCCCTCCATTAAATTGAAGCGCGAGATTAAGCATCAAACGAGTTCCGTATCTTCCTTTGGTTGAAAGTTTAATCATCCATGACTCCTTTTCTATTTAACATATAAATCTTATGCAAATTCTAGAAATATTGTCAAGCCAAGAAAGTTTATCATTTGCCGGAACAGACTGAGTTCTGATCTCGTGTGAATACAGGGTTCTGTTATTTTTGAACGGATGGTTTCTTTTTTTTGGATATATTCACGAGATCTTGCAGGGTAATGCTTTCGAAATAATCTTTCAGGAGAAAGCTGGCTTTTTTCCAGATTTCATAGGTTGCGCATTCTTTGGTTCTGTCGCAGTATTCTGGATCGTCCACACAATCGACGAGGCAGCTGGCTCCTTCCAGAGCTAATAGAATTTCACTCAATTTGATATCTGAGGGATGCCGGGCCAAGAGGTAGCCTCCTCCAGCTCCCCGGATGCTTTTCACGAGCCGGCTAATTTTGAGCGGAATAACGATCTGTTCGAGATAGCGAATCGAAATCTCTTCCTCATCAGAAATATTTTTGAGGATAACTGATTCTTTTCCGTTATAAAAATGGTGTGCAAGGTTTAACATCAATCGGGCCCCATACCTTCCTTTGGTCGAAAGTTTAATCATTGATGACTCCTTATTTAATAAGTTATTAACCCGAATTTTTCATAAACATGATTTTTTTTACCGGGATTTAATACTATATGCATTGAAATCAGG
>CAZOJY010000023.1:0-37584 GCA_964580235.1 uncultured Eubacteriales bacterium
TAACGGCATTGAGAACCTTCTTGCTTTCCTTCTCCTGCGCAAAAAAGACGACCTTCATTCCTTGAGGGTCGATCTTGAAGTGACGAACATTCCATTTGAAGTTCGGGATACGAGTGTAGGTTTTTTCGAACTCTGTCAAGTACGCGTTTGTTGCATTCTCGGAGGCGTCCAAATCAAATGATGTTCTTTTGGCTGCAGAGGGGTCGATCGTGACGGTGTCGCGGACGACCATCTTGTGGAACATCAGTCCATTTGAGCCCTTATATTCCTGCTTCTCCTGGACGAGGACGATGTTGTACTCGGCTCCGGGAACGGCCTTATCGTAATCATAGTCGACTTTGACGATCCCGCCAGTAAGTTTTGCATTTAATTTGAGTTGGACAGCAGGTGAGGCAGTGATCAGAGGATCGATGGCTTCCTTGTACTGATTGAATTTGCTTTCGGCCATGCCGCGGTTTCCGCCGCCGACCATCTTATCGGTGCCCTCGATGATGACCGTCGGCGTGCTGTTGACACCATAATAGTCCTGCCGTTTCTTCGTAGCGGGATTCATCATAGGGTCCGGCCGGGGAATAGGCAGGTGATACTCAAGAATCACCAGGTATTTCGGATCATAGGACTCGATCAAGCCGTCGAAGCCCAGATCGGCTCCGACACAGGGGGGACATTCCGATCCTGTGAATAGTTCAGCGAGGACGGCATTCCCCTTCCACTCTCCAGACAGCTTGTACTCCTCTGCATGATAAGGGAGAGCCTTTATCTTGGCCTGGAGCTCCGCATCGAAGCCTTCCGAAGTCCCTTTAATCTCCGTATAGAGGGATTTGGCTTTTTCAGCCGCATCTTCATAGGGAGTTCCCCGGCTCGGTTCGACGGCAGCGGACAGGAACGCCTCGTAGGCCTTCTTCCTCTTGCCCAAGGCCAAGTTCGCTTCTCCCTGCACATAATAGAACGTGATGTTCGGTGCTCCTCCTTCAGACTTGAATGTGGAGAGAACATCCAATGCCTTGCTAGCATCTCCGGCATTGAGATGGGCTTGGGCGACAGGGATGGCGAAACCCGTCACATAATACCTTTTTATAATATTCTGCTGGTCTTCCGGCCTCCCTTTGAATGTATCGGGATTTTCTGCAATTTTTGCTGCTGCTTTCTTGTATTCGAGAACGGTCTTCAGGACTTTGGCCTTATCGAAGGATTCGATTTTGGTGTGGGAAAGAATCTGAGAAGCCGATTGAAAATACCCCGCGAGTTTGTTCAATCCCTTTGCAGAGGCCAACCCTTCTTTCTGGAGGGAGATGACCTCATCAAGGGAGGAGGCCAGTTCGATTTTGGTGTTTGTGATGAGGCTGTCGATCGTCCTCATCATCTTGCTGTCGGGGTAAGCCGCCTTGATACGTTCCAGCTCCTTGAGCCGGTCTGCCGGATCCTGGATACGAGTGGCTGCTGTAATCTCCTTGAATTCGGGAGGCCTCTGGCGGCGAGCCTGGGCGTCCGCAGTCGAAATGACGGCCAATACCAAAAGGGTTATCATCAGCCACTGAAAGATCTTAAATTTGTGCATTTGATCCTCCTGTCGAATTTATTCTAATGCCCATTATACCGGATAATACTAATTTCGACAAAACATGGATCATCTCCGCCCACCCCAGCCTGAATGCCCAACTGGGATTTTTTATCCTCGCCGATGCTGTGGTCCTGGGGATGGCCCCTGCCGCCTCCGCTTTGCGGGCCCATAAAGCAGAGCTATCTGATCCGGAAAAAATCATGCAGTATGAGAAACTGAGCATACCTCCTCTATTTCCTTATATTAGAGCTCGCAGTCGAACAAAATATCGCCTTCCTTGTCAAACAGGTTCAGTTGTGCGTAATATAGAACACGGCAATAATTGACGGCCAGCAATCCCATGAGCTCAAAGACCAATGGCATCTCGGATACTGAAAATAAATGTCCCAGTCTGTTGAGGGAGATGAGCCTATTAGGACTGGCGGCTACGGGCATCTGCTCGATGTTGGGTGCGGCCATCAATGTGATCCCATTCATGATCCAGCGGAACGTTCCCGGCATCGGTCCTTACGTTCTGCCGGCTTACCTGTTCGCCGCTGTCCCTGCAGTTTTTGCCGCTCTTGCTTATGCCATCCTGGCCTCAGCCATGCCCAGAGCCGGCGGAAGCTATGTTTATGCCAGCCGGGCTCTCAATCCTTACCTGGGATTCGTGGCGAGTTTTTCCCAGTGGTTCGGACTTTGTATCGCCATCGGAGTGGTGTCCTACGTCCTGATTCCTTTTTTGCGGGACATCGCGGCCGCTCTGGACTTGCAGGCTACCGCCGGCGCCCTGGACACCGGTGCCATCCGTGTGATTTTAGCTATGGTGTTCTTGTGGACTTTTGTCGCTGTGAATCTGCGCGGTGTGCGCTTGTATGAAAAAATTCTCATTCCCTTGATGTTTCTGATGTTTGTGTTTGGAGCGGTGGTCATCGTAGCCGGCTTTTCTTACGGACACAACGATTTTGCTGCCGCTCTTCTCCAGCAGGATGGGCAAACCATTCCTGTCAGGGGACCGGTTCCCTTCCGGCTCCCGATTTATTTTGCCGCTTCTGCTCTTTTGTTTGCCAGTTTTATCGGATTCGATTCCATCGCCCAGGCAGGAGGCGAAGCACGAAATCCGGGCAGGTCTCTGCCTTTGGCGATCGGGATTGCTGTTGTCACAGTCGGGACCTTTTACATCCTGTTCACGGGGGCAGTCTACCACGCTGTCCCTTGGACTTATATCGCAGAAGAGGGTTTGACACGGGACCTCACGGCACCGGGGCTTCTCGGTTACCTGCTGCCGACTGGCTGGACAGTGGCCATCGTGGCCGGAGCTGCCGTTGCCCTGATCAATGATCTTCCTGCCATGCTGCTTGCCGTTTCTCGACTGATCTTTGCATGGGGGAAAGATAGGATTTTTCCCAGACGTGTCGCCAGTGTTCATCCGAAATGGCACACACCCCATGTGGCCATTCTGCTCAGCGGAATATTGGCATCGTTGGGCATTCTGGGAAACTATCTGGCCAATGATTTTTTCCTCGGCGTGGATATCCTTGTCATATCCATGCTGGTGAATTTTTTGCTTATGTGTCTTTCTGTCCTGGCGTTTCCGCACAGAAATCCGGAGCTTGCAAAGCGTGTGTGCGTCGTAACGTCCAGAAAACTCCAGGTTGTCCTGGCTCTTCTTGGTGTCGTGGTGCTGGGAGGGTTCCTTGTCATCCATGTTTGGAAAGACCTCACATCTCCTTTGCGTGCATGGTACTTTCATTCCACGCCTATATGGCTTATCGTGATGGCCGTGGCATCTGGCATCTACGCTCGAGAAGTGCGGCGGTTTCAGCGCAGAAATGTCGATGTTAAGGCCCTGTTCTCAAAACTTCCGCCAGAGTGATGAACCGATGAAAAAATTAGTCGAACGCTGTGAATTGGCTCCAGGATTCTCTATTTCCCGGATTCTGACGGGACTGTGGCAGATCGCGGATATGGAAAGGGATGGTCAGTCCATGGATCTTAAGGCTGCTGCGGATGCTATGGTCTCTTATGTGGACGCAGGTTTTACGACCTTCGATATGGCAGATCATTACGGTTCGGCCGAAAAGATAGCGGGTTTATTCCTGAAGGAGTATGGTTCTCGGGCACAGCTGCTGACAAAATGGGTGCCGAAGCCTGGGCCTGCCACTCGAGAGGACGTCAGGGCCGCTGTGCAGCGATCCCTCGAAAGAATGCAAACCAGCCGGCTGGATCTTCTTCAGTTTCACACCTGGAACTATGCTGATCCAAATTGGCTGGACTGCTTAAGCTGGCTTCAGGAACTCAAACAGCAAGGGCTGGTCCGCCACTTGGGTTTGACCAATGTCGATACGGCCCACTTTCGGATCGCTGCAAACAGCGGCATCGAGATCGTATCCAATCAGGTCTGTTTCTCGCTCCTCGATCAGCGGGCAAGGCGCGGCATGAGCGAGCTGTGTCTGAAGCATGGAATCAAGCTGCTGGCATTCGGGACTGTTGCAGGCGGATTTTTGACGGAGCGCTGGCTCGGAAAACCGGAACCTGGCTGGGACGAGTTAGTCACATGGTCCCAGATGAAGTACAAACGGTTTATCGATGCTGCAGGCGGATGGCAGGTTTTCCAGGACCTCTTGCACAGAGTGGATCAAATTGCCCAGAGACTGGGGGTCTCGATAGCCAACGTTGCATGCCGCTTCGTCCTCGAGGAACCTGCTGTTGGGGGTATCATCATCGGTGCCCGGTTGGGACAATCCGACCATATCCAGAACAATCTTCGCGTCTTTCAATTCTCCCTCGATGAATTGGATCGAACCAAGATCAATGATGTTTTGGCAAGACTCCAGCCTATTCCCGGAGACTGTGGGGACGAATACCGCCGTCCTCCATTCCTCACGGCTTCAGGGAATTTAAGCCACCATGTCGAATCGATTCCACCCCCCTATGTGTCCCAGGCCTCAGAGGGCGGCCTTATTGTCGATCTGAGCGGCAAAGGAAGGGCCATTCGCCGCGAAAACCACATCTCTATCTCCGCAACAGATGCGACCTATGGCGGTCGCGTCATCGGCGGGAAGGATCCTGCCGCACAGTATCATTTTGTGGTCGACAAGATCGAAGGGGCAATAAACTCTCTAGGAGGCCAGTTGAAGGATATCATCTGCACCGAAGTGTATATCCATAATATGGCAGATGCAGGGGCAGTGGATCGTGCCCACGGGGAACGGTTCCATGGGATCCGGCCTGCGCACACGTTAACTCAGGCCAAGCTCGAAGGAGAGGGATGTCTGGTCGAGATAAAAGCCGAGGCGGTCATAAAAAAACCGCACATGTAATCAATGCGGAGCAGCGAATCTGGTGTGCCCGTTTACCCAACTGAATTAGGAACGCAGCCCATTTGAAATTAAAGCTCGTCCCAGAGCCGCAGTCCGGGGATAAAAGCAAAATGGCGGTCATAGGTGAGAAGGACTGATCCTGTTTCGAGAGCATGGGCACCGATCCAGATATCATTGACCGGAATCGGATGACCGGTCTTTCTCAGCGCCTCCTTGATAAGACCAAAAATCTCTGCCGTTTCCTTGGAGGCCTCCAGAACAGAAACTGTGGATTTTATCAGGAATCTCTCGAGAATTTGTTTGTTTTCTTTTTGTTTATCGCCGGCTCTAAAGCCTGCATACAGTTCTCCCATGACAAACACTGACATACAGACACTTTCGGCCTGGCCCAGATAAGCAAGGACCTGATCATCTCCCCTCAAATAGCCCACATAAGCATTTGTATCCAGAAGAATTTTTCTCATTTCCAGTCCTCGGGATGTATCTGTTCGAGGTCTTTGATAGCTTCGAAAAAGGTTTTTTCATCGTCTTCTGCCCAGATGCCGAAAAGATCCAGGAATTGCTCCCGATTTTCCTGTCTGTCTTTGTCAATGCCGAGTGCTTTCGCCAGCAGAGCTTTCACGATCCTATTGATGCTTGTGCCCTCTGATTTGGCTCGCTTTTTGATCAATTTTTCTGTTTTGTTATCGATTCCATGGATGGTGATGGATTTCATCCGCGCTCCTGTGAATCATATTATGAATCATTACGAATCATATTATGAATCATTTTTGTCTATTTTGCAACCTTAAAATCTTTCTCCCTTTGGGCCTAAATATCCGTTTGTTTTGCGACTGAAAAATCAACAGGGACCGACTAGGTGATCGATCCCCATTACCATAAAATAAAATACAAAAAGTCCGGTCTTCACTTGAGTTTTTCGAGGACTTCCATTTCCAGGGCGGCAAGTTTCAATTCGGCTTTAGCGGCGTTCAGAGCGAATTCTATTTGTTTGACTTCCATGTGATTGATTCCACCCTGGGCTTCGAGGATTTTTATCCGTTCCAGCTGATCCTTCAGCGATTTAACCTTGGATTGGGCCAGGAACAAATTCCTTTCGGCGCTGGCCAACCGGTCCTGGATTTCCACCTCCTTTGCCGTGATGTCCCGGTCGAGAAAACGGGCGCGCAGATCGAGCCGCTTTTGGATCTTGTCGATCATGATTTTTCGGGCGGTTATATCTGTTCGGATCATGTCCATCTCGGTCCTTTGGACCATCTTGTTCTCGACCATCTCTTTGATTCGAGACAGGTTATTTTCGAGTTGTTCAAGACCCAGTTTGGACTCCCTCATCTCGATCATCAACCGCTCGCTGACAAAATCGCGGCCTCCGACCAAAGGAGCGTAAAGTTCGTTGCGCGGGATGTCGCCCGACATTTTCACCTCGTCCAGGTTCAACAGCGATCTTTTGAGATCCCATTCCGCATTCTCTAAAGCAAGTTTCATCGCTTGATATTCATCTTCCCGGATCAATCTATTCGCAGCGCGGCTTTTTGCACTGGAGGCCATCTCTCTGATCGATTCCAGATGAACCTTTTTCAGTTCGACCTCGGTTTCGACCCTTGCGATCTCGATTTTTTTCCGCCAGGAATCTTTGATAAAATCGGCGGCTTTCGTCACGGCCACCCCAGTTATCAAGACACCTATTACAGCAGCGATCGCAACCGTCCTGCGGGGAACGGTTATTCTCCCGGAAGAAGATCTCAGGCGGTTTGCCCTCCGGAATTCCGATGACAGCTGCCATTCAAGCCGCTCCATGAATCGATCATCGGGTTCGTAGATTTTATTCATTTTTTCCTCCATTAGTCTTTATATTTGGGAGCAGTGGTTTCAATGACTGGCGGGCCCGCCTCAATTGTCCTTCGACTGCTCGCACTGAAATGGACATTGTTTCCGCGATCTCCCTGATCTCCATCCCATCATAGTAAAAGGCCTCAATAATTCTGGCCTTTTTTCGTCCCAGGGAAGAGATGGCAAAATATGTTTCCAATGATTTGAACTGGTCCTGGGATGACTGAATGTCGGCGTTGGGCTCAATATCCAAATCTACTTTTTTGTGCCGTCTTTTTTGTCTCAAATAGTCGATGAGAATGTTTCGAGCGACTCGTTTCAACCAGGCCAAAGGAGAATTAGGCACGGTTTTCCGGTTCCAGCTATCAAGGGCTCTCAGGTAGGATTCCTGCACGATGTCCTCTGTCAATTCATGAATCCCGCCGGTGCGCTTGGCTATGTACCTGTACAGGGGATGGATCGAATCCTTGTAAACCTTCAGCCACTGTTGTTCTGTCATGGAGTTTGTTTCCTTCTCATGCACATTCTACTCTATTGACGGTTTTCGCAAGGAAAATCCCACAAAAAAAATAAATTTCAAGGAGAGATGGGGCAATTGAAAAGTGGTCCTTACGTCCGGATAAACTAATGTGGAAGATTGATACGAACTTCTCTGAGATGCACTGGTGAAGTGATTATCACTTTTTTTGCTTCACAGTTTTATGAAATTCTGGGTCGATACAGCACAAGAGTTCGAATATGACTTCAGCCACATCCGGATTGTCGATGTATCGTCCCCTTTTCGGATCCTCACTGACGGCTCGCATTATGAAGCGTCGGGAACCTGTTCCTTTTGCATAGAAAGGAATAAGAGAGTTGGTATGGAATCCGCCGTTCCATTCCATCCCGGGTTGAACGCCGATGCCGTTGTTCACAATCGGCCGCATCGATCCTGAGGCCGCTGAGCCGGGTCCACAAAGATAGCCTGTCTCATGATCGCCGGTGACGATGACCAGAGTTTCACGCCAGCTGCTGTTGGTTTGGACCCACTCGACCACCGCTTCGACGGATCGGTTGAAATCAATTTCTTCTTCGATAACACGGCCGCTCTGGTTGGTATGGCTTGCCCAGTCGACAGCTCCCCCTTCAATCATTAGCACAAATCCTTCCATGTCGTCATCTAAAATATTGAGCGCCGCTTTGGTCATTTCTTCGAGGGTTGGAACCGAAGGGATAAGGGGAGCGACAAAGGGCGCTTCATCCCCGTCCCCTGTTGTTCGCCCCTGTTGAAGGGTTTGATAGACCTGTGCTGTACCGAGCACTCTTTTGGGAGTGGGGCCGGCCATGAGTGCCCGAAATTCTTCCCGGGTTTGAATCAGAGTCCAAGGATCATCAATCCCGTCTCCATCTGCGTCACCTCCAGCTGTGCCCGCCAGGAGATCGAGCCAGGTCGATTCACTACCGACAAATAGGAATGTGTTTGGAGTGGCCTTGGGAATTCCATCCCTATCATACCAGGGATGCCCGCAGCCCATGATGACATCTGTCCTGCTGTCGTATACCATTTCTTCCCCGATTGCTGCATAGTTGTTTCTCGAGATATTATGGGCGACAAATCCGGCCGGCGTGGCATGGGTCCACATGACACTGGTGACGACTCCTGTGGCCTTTCCATATGATTCTGCATAATCCATCAGATGTAGAAGAGGATTCTCTGTGATATCCATTCCGATGGCGCCACCGTAAGTCTTGAATCCTGTAGACATTGCAGTTGCGGCAGCAGCGGAATCTGTGCAGCCGCCAGTTACATAATAAAAATCGGACCAGGCTGCGGCAGGGTCATAACCGCCCAGAACCTGAGGATTTTTTGATTTATACATGAATGTGCTCATTCCTAAAGAGACGGGGAAATGCTCATAGACCTGCGTATCTATCCTCCCATACTGGTATAAGCTTGCTGCATCGACATGATTATAGCCGCATCCATCCGATATCAGGATGATGACATTCTCTGCTCTGGACCAGTTTTTCCTGTTGTTGCCGAACTGGTCCGAATTGACATGCGATGTCGTCAACAAAAGGGCTATGAAAAGGTAAACACTCTTCACTGTGACCGTATTTTTTGTGAACATCTCAATGTAGTTTAGTCGGATCTTAAGGGGGATGATGCGGAATTGTCCGATTAAAATCGGCACTTCAGGCAGATATCGATTGAAAACTGGATGGAATCCGCTAAAAGCTCGATATGGGTGGAATAGGATTGAACGGATCTAACTTTTTGGCTAAAAATCCTTTTTTTCGGTTTAGAAGTCTTTTTTTGATTTTGCTTTATTCACACAATCTGGATGAACGGCATTTTCACCTAGGTGAATCCTTTTTTCTTGACTGCCGAATGCGATGAAACACACATCGCAGTAGTCAAGAGGAGCATCACTATTTTTCCTTATCCCATTTTCCCCTGAAGCATTCGAAAATTTGGCTGTTTTGAATTCATTCATTGGTTGATCCTCCAGATGGATTATATAAGTTAAAATTTCAAGATGTGTATCTGTGCATTTCTAATGAATATTTGCATCATCCCCATCAAACAGCATGGATAGAATGCTTTTTTTGGAATCCGCCTTCAGAATTTCATCCATGAACGTCGGGATCTGAAATTTTCGGGCAAAATAAGCTAATATATTCAAGTGGTTTTGGTAAGATTCAGGATGGCTGAGAATCAGGCAAACAAGGTAAACAGGTTTGTCATCGATGGCGCCGAAATCGATCCCTTCCGGGATTCTGGCAACAGAAATAACGGTCCTGTCAAGATCGTCAAGAAACAGATGGGGGATCGCTGCTCCATTGCCTAACCCCGAGGAATCTTCAGCCTCGTTCGACATCAAATTGTTGTACACACGATCGGAATTTAAAAAACTATGAATTCTGCCGATCTTATCGATCATAAATCGCAGCAGATCTCTCTTTTCTGTAAACTCAAGTCTCTTAAAAATAAGAGTTGGATTTGCAAATTCAGATATGGCCAGTTGACCAATTGGAGAGGCGGGACCTTCTGACGAATATCTGGCATTTCCTGCCTGAATGAAATCAGATGAATGGGCTTTGCCATAGTCCACAAGTTTTCGGTATCCAGTCCTGCCAAGCTTTCGCATAAGGGCAATCATTTCCAAAACATCCTTTGATTCCAAGCCGATTTCGGACGTTACTTTAATAAGCTCATTCAATTCCTGATGTCCCAGCAGCAGTAATATTGTGTCAGGATTTGGCCGGTGGCTCATTTCAATCAGCAAAGACACCGGGATGCCGATCGTTTCGGCAATTTTTTTCATGCGGTCATGTGTGGGCGGTGATAGTTTCCCCAATTCAACTTGAGAAAGGTATGCCGGTGAGACCTCCATTTTTTTTGCCAAAGCTCGAAGGCTTATACCGGCAGTTGTTCGCAGCATCCTTAGGGTATGGCCAAACATCAGTTTGTTCATCGTGAATCTCTATATTGTCAAGTGTTTACTTAACAATATACATTTCGGCAGATTCGATGTCAAGATATTTTTTCAAAAAAAGTTTATGAGGATATTCCCGGCATTCTTTCGGGTTGGTACTGCATATTGATCTCGCATATTGATCTCGCATATTGACTCTATTTGGCAATCTGTGCTACAAATGTCCTTCCTTCACTTCATCCTGAGTTAGACAACATGAAGAAAAAATGTTTACCAGTGATTCTTGTTATTCTGGTGGTTGGCTTCACTCTGTTACTATTCCATTCCTGCCGAAAGGCTCCCCGGCCGCTCGACATCATCCTCATGATCTCGGACGGCTGCGGCTACAACTGTTTCGACTTGGCCAGCCTCTACCAGTACGGCCGCACTGGAACACAGGTGTACGATTCTTTTCCTGTCCGTTTTGCCGTCAGCACATATTCTGCGTCCAGCACACCTTACGATCCGCAGAAGGCCTGGGCATCCTTCGACTTTGTCCTCACTGATCCCACCGATTCTGCGGCTGCTGCCACGGCCATGGCAACAGGGGTTAAAACTAACGATAATACGGTCTGTCTCAGCCCAGATGGGACCAAACTCACAAGCATCGTCGAAATAGCTGAGGTTTTGGGCAAAAAAACAGGAACGGTCACCTCGGTGCCTTTCTGCCACGCCACTCCGGCTTCCTTTCTTGCCCATGTGGACGACCGATACAAGTATGGAGAGATCGCCCGCCAGGTCATCCGCGAGAGCCCGGTCGATGTGGTCATGGGATGCGGCCATCCTTATTATGATAGGTCAGGGAGGCCAGTCGATGAGCCGGACTTCCGCTATGTGGGAGGCAAAGAAACTTGGGAAGCACTTATTCAAGGCGAAGCAGGTGCCGATGCCGATGGAGACGGCCAACCCGATTCCTGGAAAGTGATCCAAACCGCTGATGCATTCCGGTCGCTGATTGAGGGCCCGGCCCCGAGCCGGGTGTTCGGCATTGCTCCCTCTTACCGAACGTTTCAACAGGAACGGGATGGCGATGTACAAGCTGATCCGTTCGATGTTCCCCCAGTTCAGACCGTTCCGACATTGAGTGAAATGGCCCTGGGAGCACTCAATGTTTGCGATGATGACCCGGACGGTTTTTTTCTGATGATCGAAGGAGGGGCCGTCGACTGGGCATGTGAGGACAACCAGACAGGCCGTCTGATCGAGGAACAGATTTCGTTTAACAAGGCCGTGGAGGCCGTGATCGACTGGATTGAAGCAAACAGTCGATGGGAGGACACCCTGCTCATCGTCACGAGCGACCATGAAACGGGCTACATCACCGGTCCGGGATCGGGAAAAGAATTACCGGATGGCGACTTTTCAAAAACATGGAAGCCCTTGATAAACAAAGGGAAGGGAAAAGTGCCCGGCATGGAGTGGCACCGTGATTATCACACCAACTCACTCGTCCCTCTTTATGCCAAAGGATACGGGAGCGAACGGTTTAGCGCTCTGGCCGATGAAACAGATCCTGTCCACGGGTTCTACCTCGACAACGCCGAGATCGGCCTGCTCATGATCGAACTTCTGAAGGAAAGAAGTGCTGCAAGCCGCTGATCCTAATTGAAAAGCTATTTTCCCCGGATTCCAAATCCCTTCTCTCGGGATTCCCCTTCGAGGTCAAGGTAATGCTTTAGGTTTTCCAGCAGGTATTTTTGTTTGCTTGCTGTTTATTCTTTCTCGTCCCACTTGAGAGGCTCGATGATATTGCCATCGGCATCGACTTCGATTTCGCCCCTTTGATCGTCCTTCACAAATTCTGCCTCGTACACGTACCTCGGAGTTTCTAGTTTGACGAGCGTGCCTTTTTCTTCTTCTTTTGTGATTACGGAACGGACTTCAGACTTCTCTATCTGCTTGATTGTGGCACCCTCTGCAGCCTTCTGAATCGCTTGGGCGGCGGCTTCAGGAAGTTCCTCCATTGTAATGATCGTGGCGACGTCGATGACTGTGCCGTCTTCGGCCACTTCGATTTCGCCCATAGCAGCTTTGAATTCGATGTCATAGAGGGTAATTCCTTCTTCCTCTCCCACCTCCACTTTATCTATTTCAGCATCGGGGAAGTTGGCTTTGATGGCCTCGACGACTGCGGCCGGAAGTTCCACCTCCGGTTTTACTGCCTCTGGTTCTTCCACCTCTGGCTTTTCCACCTGCTCCTCGCTCTCCTTCTTGGCGCACCCTGTTGACATCGTCAATCCAATGGCCAACAGGATAACAAAACCCAGCAGGATCCAGTTTGTGTGTTTCATACTGATTCTCCTTTTTAGCTAATGCAGCTATGACGATAGATTAATAAAATGCTGCCAAAAAGTCAAATGCATATGGATGTTAGTGGATGTTTCACCTTGACAAATTAAAAACAGGGAATAGACTGGATAAGCGAAGAGAAAAATATTTAAATACTGGAGGGAGAATAATGTCATATTCGCTAAAACGGAAAGACCACTTCCTGCTTTGTGTCTTTGTTTCGTTACTGGTTGTTTGTTCATTTGGGCTGGCGAAGGAAAAGGTTGCCAGAGAAAAAAAACTCGTTTTGGATTGGCTAAGTCAATCGGAGATTGTCGAAAAATTCGGGAAGATTTCAGATACCATCTGGGGATATGCCGAACTGGGGATGCAAGAGTTCAAATCGTCAAAGCTTTTGGCTGATACACTCGAAGAGTCGGGATTTTCCGTCGAGAGGGGTGCAGCGGGAATGCCCACATGTTTTGTGGCCAGTTACGGCTCAGGGAAGCCGGTGATCGGTATCCTCGGGGAGTTCGACGCTCTGCCAATGCTTTCCCAGAAGGGACGGGTTCCCAATCAGGACCCGGTCATTGCGGGAGCCCCCGGTCACGGCTGCGGTCACAATACCATGTGTACGGCCGCTTCTGCAGCAGCGATTGCTGTCAAGGAAGCTATGGACAAATATGGATTCAAAGGGACGATTAAGGTTTTTGGCTCCCCGGCTGAGGAAACTTTGATCAGCCGTCCATACATGATTCGTGCCGGTCTGTTCGATGATGTGGACGCGGTCATCGACAACCACAGCAGCAGTGGTTTCGGCACAAGCTATGGAGTTGGCGGCAACGCTATGTTTTCTGTTATTTTTTCATTCACAGGGAAAACCGCCCATGGGGCATCCCCATGGGGCGGCCGGAGTGCCCTAGATGCCGTAGAAATTATGAATGTGGCAACGAATTATCTCCGTGAACATCTGTTCTACACTTACAGGATGCATTACGTCATCGTTGGAGGAGGAGAAGCTCCCAATGTGGTTCCGGATAAGGCCAGTGTCTGGTACTTTATCCGCAACAGCGACGAGAGATTGGAAGAGATGTACGAAAGAGTTATCAACTGTGCCAAGGCCGGTGCTCTCGCCACCGGAACAGAGTTATCCGAAGTCAGGGTTTTGTCTGCCGTCCACCAGCGCCATGCCAACAAGGCGGCTGCCGAACTTTTTCAGAAGAACATCGAGCTTGTCGGGATGCCCGAATGGTCTGAGGAAGAGCAGGCTTTTGCCAAGGCCCTCCAAAAGGAACTCGGCCGTGAAGAAAGCGGGATGCCTGCAGAGGTCGGAAAGCTGAGGGACAGAAGGGGGTTTTTTGTCGGAGGTGGGTCCTCGGATGTTGGCGATGTAACTCTCATTGCTCCCACAGCGACCATAAGGTTCCCGGGCCAGGTTCCGGGTGATATCGGGCACCACTGGTCTTCCGTGGCCTGCAACTATGGTTCGACGGCCTGGAAAGGATTGAATGCCGGAGCAAAGGCAATGGCGGCGTCTGCTGTCGATTTGATGATAAAGCCCAAGGAGCTGAAAAAACTGCGGGATGAATTCGAAGCCTATTCTGCCGAGCATCCCTACAAGCCCTTTCTTCCCGCAGATGCCCAGCCGCCGCTGGACCTGAATCGGGAACTCATGGAAAAGTGGCGCCGGCTTACAGAAATAGAAAAAAAGTAGGGAAAAAAAGGATCCGCTTTTTACAGAGCTCCTACAGTGCTTTCAGAGTGACTTTTTTATAGTTAGCGATCGGGAGCAGGAATTTTTGCGCCTTATCAGAATAACTCCTGGTTTTGATCATTCCCATATCCTGGAGCTCCATTTAACCCAGCAAGAATTGCTCTTTTCATATGGCCTCCTCTCAACCTTTTGGTTTTTAGATAATCTAAAAATTTCTTTCAAAAAATACAATCCACCCCATATGAAATCCAGATGGAAGAAAATGATACTTTTTTTGTTTGACAAAATACACTAATTTTATTAAAAGTATGGGAAGACTCTGTTTGGCTGGCTGGGCAGAGACCCCTCGATAGATTGTCTTATAATTACAAGACAGCCAGCTGTCTCATATCTAAAAATTATCCCCAAAGAGGCCATGGCCTCTTATTTTGTTTTGATAGATAAAGTCGATCTAAACTCGATAAAAAGCACAAATAATCTCATCAGAGCGGCCTTCGGATTATGGGTGAGGTCCATATCATTAAATGAGGATGATGGACTGTATTGCCTGTACCAATTTCATTATGCCGATATTCCTTTCATCCCACCTTTGAGTTTTGAAGAGAATTAAGGGGATAAGAGACTTGAATAAATCCAGGAAATTTGACAAAATAGTAAAAATATAGTTATTATCGATTTTATCGGAATTAGAAGGAGATTAGCATGACAAGGATTAAGTTTTTTATAGGCGCCGCATTTCTGTTGACTTTGTTGCCTCAGATGATACAAGCACAGAGCCAAGCTTATCAGGCCAAACAGCTTTATGAGCTGAAATGCGGCCGCTGCCATATGGCCTATGCCCCCCAGAAATTTTCCGCAAACGAGTGGAAAACCATATTGAAGGAAATGAGCCCCTTATCGGGATTGACCGAGGAAACCGAAAAATCCATCATGGGCTATTTGGAAGAGAATGCAGGGGAGAAAAAAATCGGCGATCTTCCCACGGCTCCTGTTCTGGGAGGATATATTTATTCTGAATTTTTCTCATCCAAGTCTTCCACGGATACCTTCGATATCCATTACCTGAATGTCAACCTGACCGGCCGGCTGCACGAGCGGATTTCCTACAGGGCGGAATTCGAATTCGAACACGGCGGGGGCGAAGCTGAACCGCCCTTTATCGAGCAGGCCTACATGGATGTTTGGTTTAAGCGCCACATGGCCCTCAGGATCGGGGCTATCTTGGCTCCGTTTAACCGGTTTGATGACTTTCATGCTCCTTTGGAAAATGTGATGGTTACCCGACCTCAGGTGTCGCGAGAGATCGGTGTCAGTGCTTGGAAGGATGTGGGGATCAACTTCCATGGGAATCTATTCATCAACAGCAATCTTCACCTGAATTATGATGTCTACATGATAAATGGATTAGGGAATGGAAGCCGTTTGAGAGGAAGCCGACAGTACCGGGACAACAATGATGCCAAAAGCTTCGGATACCGAATCAGCGGTGTTTTCCAGGATCGCTGGGAATTGGGGACCTCGCTCTACCATGGGGCCTGGGACGATGAGGGCATTTATGATGTGGATATGCTTGGTTTTCATTTCCTTGGAAAGGCCGGTGATTTTAAGCTTTATGCCGAGTATGCCAGGGCCTTATCCGAAAATCCTGGGCAGAAGGATAAGGGAAACATGGATGGTTATTTTATCCAGGGATCCTATTTATTCCTGGGAAAATTCAGGACGTCTGCCAGGTTTGGCAACCTGGATTACCTGGATTTGGGAAACCTGCTTGGCCGCAAACCCACCGATTATGACCGCACAATCCTTGCTCTTGGCCTCAACTATTATCTCACGAATTCAATCGTTTTTAAGGCTGAGTACGATTTTTATTTCCCAGGGGAACGTGAAGAGGACAAAGACAAAAATCTCCTGGCTTTACAAGCGGCCGTCCGGTTTTAACGCTGATGAAAACACAGCATTTTAAAGCATTTTCAATCAGACGGCAGTTGCTATACTCATCGTAGCACAGATTCTATCATCACGTCCTAAATCAATGTATCATGAATACATCTTTTACCTGCGCTCAAGATGCGTTGATAAATAAAAGCTGTATAAATCCACTTCAAACCATCTCCAAAAAGAAAATCGATTCGTTTATCACAACCTTATCATGTAAAAAATCAAAAGAGGCTCGTGCCGCTATCTTGTTTTCAATGGAGTTGACCGGTTCTTTTTGAATATGATAAGGTCATTTGGGTGAATTTATCCTAGAGGCATTAAAATGAGAGAAAAATTCCTGATTAAATTAGCCCAATGGCATGCTTTTAATCCGTGGCGGATGTTTTTAGTTGTGTTATTGCTTACGGTGCTTTTTGCCGCCTTTGCTAGCCGGTTGAGCTTGACCATGCGCTGGTCAGACCTGCTGCCATCCGGCGATCAACGGACTATTCAGTTCAACAAGATCATCGATGAGTTTGTCTCCGCTACGAGTCTTGTTGTTGTTGTTCAAGGGGAAGAGGACCGGATCAAGACCTTTGCTGATGCCCTAGCGCCGAAAATTTTGGAGGCGAGAGATCCAGACAATAGGGACAAGATGTTGTTCAAGCGCGTAGATTATAAAACCGAGACCAATTTTTTAAAAAACCACGGTTTGGTGTTGATAAAAAAAGACGATTTGGAAAATCTCAAAGATGTTTATACAGATCCCAATCTTGACGGCCTTTTGTTCAACCTAAACAATTCGATGGAAAAGGAATATGTTGGCAAAGAGGAATCCATTTCCACGCGGGAGAAGGAAGATGGGGCGGTGTATTTTCTTGATGGTATCCAAGAGCTCGTTATGGCTCTCGAGGAAGCGGCCGCGGGAGCAGACTTTACCGAAGGAGATGTCCAGAAAGTCGCGGATAAGCTCCTGATCGGCGAGCCCTATTTTCTCTCCTATGACGAGAAGGCCCTCATTTTGAATGTCATTCCCAATTTCACTATGATGGACACCCATTACCTGGTCGTCGGGACCGATACTGCGCAGGAGATCGTTGACGGCCTGCTGACTGACTTTCCGGATGTCCAGGCTGGTCTGACCGGGTTTGTTGCCGTGGGGCGGGATGAGATGGTTTATTCGGAGAAAAGCCTGGGTTATACAACATTTATTGCCATCATTGCCATATTAATCCTCCTGATGATTTCTTTCCGCATGTGGGTGGCTCCTGTGCTCGCTTTGACGAGTCTTCTGGTGGGTCTGGTATGGGCTGTGGGAATGGCAGCTCTTGTCGTGGGGCAGTTGAACATCATGACACAGATGATGGCGGTGATCCTTCTGGGTTTGGGGATCGACTTTTCCATCCATCTTATTTCTGGATTTACCGAAAGGCGGGCCGCAGGAGACAGCATCGCTGATTCGATGGAGGCCACTTTTATCAAAAGCGGAAAAGGCATCATCACAGGTGCTTTAACGACAGCCTGTGCTTTCTTGACTTTGGTGATCAGTCATTCCCGCGGCATGAAAGAGATGGGACTCGTCACAGGAACTGGTTTGCTGGCCATCCTTTTTGCCACAATGCTTTTTTTACCGACTCTTCTGGTTTTCAGAGAGCGGCGTCTGGAAAGGAAAAGAGAAAAAGGAAAAGAGAAAAGGAATTTCGTCCAGAGAGATATCTCTTTTCGATTTATGGGAAACCTGACGATCTGGTTCAGCAGGCATTATATTTTTACGATTGCGGGTTCTGTGGTGATAACCGCCCTGCTCGTTTTATCGGCCACAAAGATCACGTTTGACCATAATTACATGAACATCGAGGCCAAGGGGTTGACCTCCATCACACTGCAGGATACGGTGCTTGAGAAATTCGATTTGAGCATGGATTATGCCCTGGTTTTGACGGATGATGTCGATCAGTCCCGCTCCTTTGTAAAGAAATACAAAGAGCTGGGTTCGGTGGCCATCACCGAGGACATATCGCTCTACCTCCCTTCCAAAGAGGAACAGGAAGAACGAATTCCCCATATTTTGGAGATACTAAATAAAATTAAAACCGCGGAAATCAGAGATGCCGCCCTTCCAAATGTTTTAAAGAGGATTAAAGAGGAAATTGCACGTTTGGAAATGAACGTGATGGAAATGCAGGATATGGCTTTCATTGGTGGACAGGACGAGGTCGATAACAAATGCAAGGAAATTGTCGGAGATCCTGACAATCCGGATTCCAAAAATATGTTTCGGGATTTGCTGCAAGTTTTGGAGGCAGATGAAGCTCGGGCGGCGGGTGGATTTTTGGACCTTAATCGAAAATTCGCCCCTTATTTCAAACAATCGGTGATACAGATGGGAACCACGGATCCCATTCGTCTGGGGGATCTGCCCGATTCCATATTGGACCGCTACAGCAATTCAAGGCGCGATCAATTTTTGGTGACGGTATTTCCAGCCAGAAACATCTGGCAGGACAAGAACTTTTTGGACAGGTTTGTGGATGATTTGGAAAAAGTCAGCGACAGGGCGACGGGCATGGCTCCGGTATTCCAGGCATTGATCCAAATCATCGGGAGGGATGGAAGGAATGCTGTGCTGTTGACCCTGGTCATTGTTTTTGTGCTTCTTGTTATAGATTTTCGCAGTCCCCGCTTGGCTTTGATGGCCATGATTCCCCTGGCTTGTGGTATTTTTTGGATGGTCGGATTGATGCACGCCGTTGGCATGCAGATTACGGTGATGAATGTCATGGGGTTGCCGCTTATCGTCGGGATCGGTATCGACGACGGTGTTCATATCATTCACAGGTGGAAAAAGGAAGGCAAAGGGAAAGTGCGGATTATCTTTTCGAGCACGGGCAAGGCCATTCTTTTGACCTCTCTGACAACGATGCTGGCCTTTGGATCGCTGGTCTTTTCCATCTGGAGGGGATTCGGGCATCTGGGAGGTGCACTTTTCCTGGGGGTCGGAGCCTGTTTCCTGACGACTGTTTTGGGTCTCTCCGGCCTGATCGGGCTCAGCGAGCGGAAATAGCCTTGCCTGCTCGCCTTTAGATAGCTTTTTTATCAGTTTGTCCGAATAATTCATGACAAGGGCATAAATTGTAGCGGTTTTGGCAGTATCTCCTCCCTAACAGGAAATTTTTGACTCTGCTTTATTCTTGTGATAATAGCTATAATTTCGGATGTGATTGATGGTGAGTAAGGTTTGTCTCTAAAAAGGAGCAAAAAATGAAAAGAAATCTTTCTTTATGGGCATTTCTACTGCTGTTGGTCCTGCCGGCTGTGCTGTTGGCTGGTCAGGCTGAGAAAAAAATCCTGACACTGGATGATTATCCAAAATGGAAACATATTCAGGAGGTGGCGATTTCAGACAACGGCGATTGGATCACCTACGGGTACCGGCCCAACGGCGGAGATGTCACTTTGTATATCAAGAGTTTGGAGACCGGGAAGATTTATGATATCGCTGTCGGTTCTGATCCCAAAATTTCCGGCGATTCCCGCTGGGCAGGTTACAAAATTAGCCCTGCAAAAGAAGAAGCAAAAAAATTGCGGAAAGAAAAAAAGCCGGTGATGACGAAGGTGGAGCTGCTGGATCTGAACTCAGGTGAGAAAGTGACGTATGCCAATGCATCGTCGTTCGTCTTTTCGAAAGATTCCGGATTTTTTGCGGTCAAGAAAGATAAAGCGGATAAAAAGGCCAAACATAACGGCACCGATCTGGTGCTCCGCAATTTAAAGACGGGATTGGATTTGAACATCGGGAATGTGGGGAGTTTTCTTTTTAATCATGATGGGACCATGCTGGCCTACACGATCGATGCGGACAAGAAGGCGGGAAACGGCGTTTACGTTTTGATATTGAAAAGCGGGGCCATCCGTCCGCTCGATTCAGGGGAGGCGGATTATGCGCAGCTCACCTGGGATGACAACGGGCGCAAAGCTTTGCCTGGTTTTCAAAAAGGAAGCGCCCTGGCCGTGCTGAAAGGGAAAAAGCCGGAAAAGTCTGTCCAGAAAGAAAACCGGTTGCTGATTTTTAGGGATTTGGGAAGCGGTAAACCTGAAATGATCACTTACAACCCTGCCGATGACAAAGATTTTCCCGAGGGAATGGTCCTGAGCGAAAAGGGGGAGTTGACCTGGAGTGAGGACAGCTCCCGGATTTATTGCGGCATCAAAGAACAGGAGCCGGAACCCGAGAAGAGCGATGAACCGGTGGCCAACGTGGATGTGTGGCACTGGAAGGATGAACGCCTTCAATCGGTCCAGATGGTTCAGGCGGACAGGGACAGGCGATTCACCTATCGATCGGTCTTTCTTTTAAAAAAGGAGCAGTTCATACCTTTGACCGATGAAGCCATGCGGACGATCGACATCCCCAGGACAGGCAAGTGGGCTGTGGGGCGGGATAATAAAAAATACAGGACTGATGTCAACCGGGGACGTTCCACCGCTGATTACTATCGAATAGATCTTGATACCGGCAAACGCACACTGATCATTAAAGAACTGCCTGTGAGAATGGGACTTGATCCAAACGGACGGTATTTCCTATATTTTAAAGGCCACCATTTCTGGGTGTATAATATGGAAAAAGCGCAGCACACAAACATCTCTGATAAAGCCCCTGTCAGCTTTGTAAATGTGGATATGGACATTCCGACCGATGAGCGGCCGTGGGGAGTTGCGGGTTGGACAAAGGATGGAAAAGGACTCGTCGTATACCATAAATACGATGTTTGGATGCTGAGTTTGGATGGGAGTCAGGCTCAAAATCTCACCAAAGGGCGCGGGGATGAACAAGAAATCCGGTTCCGGTATGTGCGATTGAATCCGGAGGAACGGTTTCTGGATATGTCAAAGCCGCTTCTATTGTCGGCCTATGGGGAATGGACAAAAAAAGCCGGGTATTTTCATCTGAAGCCTGGCGGCGTCTTGGAAGAGCTGGTCTATGATGATGTGATGTTCGGTCGGCGGATTCTGAAAGCAAAAAAGGCGGATAAGATCTTGTATACACGGGAGACTTTTGTGGATTTCCCGGATTATTATGTCAGCGGCACCCGGTTTCAGAATCCGGTTAAGGTGACAGATGCCAATCCCCAGCAGAAGGAATACGCCTGGGGGCGGCGTATTCTGATCGATTATGAAAACAGCCGGGGAGTGAAGCTTCAGGCGACCCTGACGCTGCCGGCCGGGTATGTGGACGGAAAAAAATACCCTATGCTGGTTTATTTTTACGAAAAGATGTCGCAGCGCCACCACAATTACTCGATGCCCACCTATGACGACCGTCCGCACATGTCTTTGTACGCGAGTGATGGTTATCTCGTGTTGATGCCGGATATCGTGTACATCACAGGAAAACCCGGCTCATCCGCGTTGGACTGTGTCAGCGCGGCTGTCCATAAAGTGATTGAACTTGGATTTGCTGATCCAGAGCACATCGGTCTCCAGGGCCACAGCTGGGGCGGCTACGAGTCCTCTTTTATCGTGACCCAGACAGACTTGTTTGCCTGCGTGGTGACGGGCGCACCGTTAACTAACCTTCCCAGCATGTACAACATTTTGTACAAAAGAACCGGGAACACAAATCAAGGGATCATAGAAACGAGCCAGGGAAGATTTGGAAAGGATGTGTATCCGATGAAAGACCTGGATCTTTATGTCAGCCAGTCACCCATGCATCATGCGGGCAATATCACGACACCTTTCATGATTCTGCACGGCACTGAGGATGGGGCTGTGGATTGGAACCAGGGTCTGGAATTTTACAATGCTGCCAGACGGCTGGGCAAAAAAGTCATTCTGCTGTCCTATCCAGGGGAACCGCATCATTTGAGAAAAGAGGAGAATCAGAAGGATTTTCTGCGCCGGATGAAACAGTATTTCGACCATTACCTAAAAGGGAAACCAGCGCCGGACTGGATGACCAACGGCATTCCCTACCTTAAAAAGAAATACAAAGATAAAAAATAATACTTAATTGGGGACAGGATACGTTTTCACCAATTTTTTTATGACCCATGAATATCGTTCCATCAAATTATGTCATTATAATTAGGTGAAAACGTATCCTGATAATCATCTAGAAGGGAAAGACTTCCTTCAAAATCATTAGTGTATTGTAGTATTTTTTCAAGGAAGGAGGTTATCAAATGAGATATTATGCAGGTTTGGATCTTCATTCGAACGACACTTATCTGGGAATCCTGGATGCGAAAGGCACCAAGGTCTATAAGGCCAAGGTGCAAAATCATCTTCAAATGATTCTCAATGTTTTAGAACCGTATCAAAAATCAATCGTAGGAGCGGTTGTGGAGTCAACTTTCAACTGGTACTGGCTAGTGGATGGATTGATGGAAGAGAACTATAAAGTCCATCTGGCTAATCCAGCGGCAATCAAACAGTATGAAGGCCTCAAACACACCAATGATTACGATGACGCTTTTTATCTGGCAGACTTATTGAGATTAGCTCTTCTTAAAGAGGGTTATATCTACCCGAAAAAAGAAAGAGCCATAAGAGATCTTCTTAGAAAACGCATGATGCTGGTGCGCCACAGAACAAGCCATATCCTCAGCTTCCAGAACCTCTATAATCGGGAGAAGGGATCTAAGTACACGAGCAATGATGTCAAAAGGCTTAGGGAGGAAAATATAGAGACCCTTTTCTCAGACGAATATGTGTGTCTCTCTGCCCAAGCCAATATCTCGATCGTTAACTTCTTAGAAAAAAAGATAAAAGAATTAGAGAGAGCTGTCCTCAGTTTCATGCAAGTGCTTCCTGAGTTTGTAAAGTTAAAAACCGTTACAGGAATAGGAGACATCCTGGCACTGACCATTGCCCTTGAGACAGGAGATATCCGCCGTTTCCCAAAAGTCGGCAACTATGCCTCCTATTGCCGATGTGTGAGCAGTCAAAGACTCTCGAACGAGAAAAAGAAAGGGGAGAATAACCGCAAAAACGGAAATAAATACCTTGGTTGGGCTTTTGTGGAAGCCGCCAACTTCGCCAAACGCTACTGCCCCTATGCCAAAAGCTTCTATAACCGCAAACTCGCAAAGACTAACAAGATCGTGGCCATCAAAGCTCTAGCCCATAAACTGGCCAGAGCCTCTTACTTCGTTATTCGGGATAGGGTCGACTACAACCCAAAAAAGGCATTCGGATAAAACCGGTTGCGGCAGCGAACCAAATTGGGGATTGGCTAAAACCATTATCCTGATTGGAACCTGCCGCAACCAATAAAAGGTAGAACGTTGAGTAACTCTTTTGCCCATATCATGAGCCACCAGGGACTGGACTCAGAGCCACAGGTGTCTGTCACCACATACCCTTTGGACATGGTATGGTACCGATCATTTTCTGGGGCACTTCACAGTGCCAGGGGCAACCTATTGCCTAGATCCATATGGGTGTCTGGTGCAGAGAGCAATCTGGAGTTCCCGAATGGCGAGTGGCGGGTGAGACAAATAGCTGTTCATGGAGATTTCGTCTATCTCACGCAGGACTACAAAACCTGCAAGGTGATCGATGTATCCGATCCGGAGAATCCGTCCGAGGTGACATCCTTTGAAACCTACTATCCCGTCAACCTGGCCATCTCCGGGAATCTCCTGTTCGTTTCCGATTGGCTGTTGGGACTGAGGGTGATGGATATTTCAAATCCGGCCAACGTGATTCTTGTCGATTTATTGAATGAGATGTCAGGTGTGTGGGGAGTCGAGATCAAAGAAAACAGGATCTATCTTGTCAACCGAGATTCCGGCTTCGTCATTCTGGAGTACAAGCGGCCCGGCATGTAGACGTTATTTTTGCTTTTTGTTAAGGGTGGCCATTTCTTGTGTATTCAGAGCTCTTTTTGCCCTCATTTTAATATAGGTTTTTTGTGCCTTGGCAAATTTTTTCCTGATTTCATCCGATTCCGATTTCCGCAGCTTTGATGCTTTGGCTATGGCCGCCTCTTTGTCTGCCTTCATTTTTTTTGTTCCCTTGCTGCATCATCTGCTTTTGCAAAATTGGGATAGGGGATTGGAATGGATTCTTTCGGAGAGAAAGAGCTAAGGGCGATATCGGGATATGCACTTATTGATTTTGAATTTCCAGATTTGCATGCAATGGCCTTGTGATTGACCAGCACCCTTTTTCTGTTTCGCTTTGTATCTTCCAGAGCTTTTTTGATACGCTGCACATGGGATTAAATTGCTGGCCTTTTTTCGGCATCCCCGATTATTCCTGCACCGGCGATGGATGTTCCGATCAGTACGGTACAAAGAATGAGGAATGGTTTCATCTTTATTTCATAAAGGATTCTAATTTTCGGCTGTGTCTGGAATGTTTGAGTTTTCTTATCGCTTTTTCCTGGATCTGTCTGATTCTCTCGCGTGTGACCTTGTATTGCTGTCCCACTTCTTCCAGAGTGTGTTCCATCCCGTTTCCCAATCCAAACCTCATTTTTAGCACATTCGCCTCTCTTTGGGTGTTGGCCTGCAGGGCCTCCTCAATTTTCTCCCTCATGTTGATGTGCATGACTTCATCGTGGGGCGATGGGGAATGTTTATCCTCGATAAAATCCCTCAAATGACTGCCCTCTCCTTCTCCGATGCGTGTCTCGAGGGAAAGCGGGACTTGAGCGATTTTCATGATTTTTTGGACTTTGTAGACAGGCAAATCCATTTTTTTGGCAATCTCTTCGCAGGAAGGTTCTCTTCCCTTATCCTGAACGAGTCGTTTGGACGCCCTGTTCAGCTTGCCAATGACTTCGATCATATGCACAGGGATCCTTATCGTTCTTGCCTGGTCGGCAATGGCCCGTGTGATGGCCTGCCGTATCCACCAATGGGCATAGGTCGAGAATTTGTATCCTCTCTGATATTCAAACTTATCCACTGCGGTGATCAACCCGATGTTTCCTTCCTGGATTAGATCAAGAAATTGAAGTCCGTAGTTGCTGTATTTTTTGGCAATGGAAACCACGAGTCTCAAGTTTGCACTGACAAGTTCTTTCTTGGCTTGATCACGGATCTGTTTCCCCCGGATGATGGATTGTATCGATTTTCTTATTTCCCGGGTGTTAAGCCCTATTTCTCTCTTGTATTCTCTTATAAGTTTTTCGATCTTTTTGATCCTGTGTCTCTTTTCTTCTTTTCCTCTCTCACTCTTAGCCTTTGTCAATGAGATCTTCAAACCCTCTTTTTTTATTTCCAGCTCGTTGATGATTTTAAGTTTTTTAAAAAGGCTTTCTGTGAGTTCCTTCTTGTAAGAATCATGGAAATCGAGATCTGTGAAGAGACGACTCATCAGGACGATGAGCCGTCCCCGGGATAGGGCATGTTTCTTGGATGGCGGGATTTTTTTTAGCTTTATATACAGTTCACCCAGATTTTTGAGAATGGATAAGATTTTTTTCTTTTTTTTAACAAATGCTTTTCTTGTTAAATCATCATCCAGAGAATCGAACACGATGGGGATGATTTCGTCTTCTTCATGGAGTTTTTCTTCCATGTATTGGAGAGCATTATGGAAAAAACGTGTGTTTAAAAGGGCCCTGGTTATGATCCCCTCTCCCCGTTCGATTTTTTTAGCAAGGATAATTTCTTCCGCTCTTTTTAAGAGAGGAATGCTGCTCATCTCTTTCATATAGATTCTGACGGGATCTAAGATCCGTTCTGAACCTACAATCAGAACAGGAGACACAGTTTTTTGTCTCATATATTTCTTCTTTTTCTTTTTTCTCTTTTTCTTTTTTCTCTTTTCCTTTCTCTTTTTTTCCTTTCTTTTCTCTGATATTTTTTCATGCAGAAATCCTTTCCTTATCTAATGCGGAGTTCTCCCTGTAAAAAAAAGACAATAACATGCAATGGGAAGATAATGTTGATGCCGAAGAGCCGTTTATTAGAAACGTCTCCTCCCCCCGCCTCCACCGCGATTAAAACCGCCTCCTCCTCGATCTTGACGAGGACGGGCTTCGTTGACTTTCAAAGAGCGTCCTTTTAGATCTGTACCGTCAAGCCCGCTGATAGCAGATTGGGCTTCAGGACTGTTGGGCATCTCAACAAAACCAAATCCCCTCGAATACCCGGTGAACTTGTCCGTGATGATCTTGGCGGATGCGACCTGCCCAAAGGCTTCAAAAGCCTGTCGCAAATCGTCTTCCGTGGCCTCTCGCGGCAAATTGCCGACATAAATGTTCATTCTAACATCCTTTTAATATGGAGTTTTATAAGGGCGGGATGAAATTTGTGCGAGTTGAAATTTTCCCGGGTCCCTTATGACCCCTCCTTTTACATTCTGTGGACAGGTCTTTTTAAATTTCAACAGTCATGATGATATCACAGGAATTATAGGACGTCAATCAAGGGATTGAATATTATTTCTGCATCAAAAACAAATGATCCGGCAATCCTGTATTGAGCTTGACTTTTTTTATAGACACCCTCATGTATTCCTGGCCGCGTAAATAGCTTATCATTGTATGAGCCATGATATATCCTTTTACACTTCTATAATCGGAAAGGAACGTTTCAATCTCTTCTTCAACCATCATTTCGTCCAGCATTTTGCTTTTGATTTTGCGGGTCAAATAAGTTTCAGGATCCACATATAAGACAGCTTTTTCCCCATCAGAATAGACCTGTTCAAGAAGAAGATAGTATTTGCCGTCGCTTTTTTCCCTTCCTTTAAAGACCATGGAAATGCCATATTTTTCCGGATTCAATATCCATTGCAGAGCAAGAGATCCCCTTTTTATATCTGCAGCATCTTTCCCCGGTATTTCCACAGCTTTTCCGGTTTGCGGATTGAGTTCCCAGGCTGTTTTTCCATCAAAGCCCTGAACCTGGGCTGTGCCTTTGACTTTTATTTCTATTCGTCTTTTGTCCGGCTCTTTCTTGTACTGAGTAAAAGACACGCTGAGTCCTTGCTGCGGCACATCGATAGTGCCGATAGTTGTCATATCCTTTATTTTCGTTATTGCAGACATGCCCCCTTGAGCCTGTATCATTTCTTTCAAAATTTCATCCAAAGTCTGGCTGATCAATGGAATTTGGAAGAATCCCATGAGAAAAAAACACAAAAAACAAAACCAAACGATTTTCTTCATTGCATTTGTCCTTCGCCGGGTCAAAAAAAGAATACCAGTGAATGAGAAGATAGTCAATATCAGAGGACCGAAGGAGGTCCTTTCAGATTTTTATGTTTTATTTGGACATGAAGGACGATTGCATTATAATTGAGCTTCATCCGAGGAGGACATGATGAAAAATAGAGACGTCCTGATATTTTTAGGGATTTTTCTGATAATTTCTGTATGTCTTCAAGCCCAAGAAGCCGAAAGCCAAGAAGATTTTGCAGAACCGGAAAAACTTTTTGTGAGGGCCACCATCTATCCGACAATCAATCTCTCCCGGTATGATTACAACAATGATGTGGATCTATATGAGATCAGGGCATATGTGGAACTGCGGAATAAAACTCCCATCGGCGATCTCATCGATAACGCCCATGTCTTTGTGAATGCCCACCTGCTGGATTACAAGATCGATCACTATGAGAAAAGGATCATGGTTCCGGAAGAAGCGCTCATCGAAGAATTGGACCTGCGAATCGAAACCCAGGATTCCAGAATCGTCAAAAAAACTTTTCATATTCCCACCTGGTTAGTGATGCTCAACCCTCGTCCTGCTATCATTACACATTCGAAGAATCTGGAGATAAATTGGAAATACACCCGTTTTGAAGCCCCCGTCGATGTTTTTGCCTATAATTTTAAAACAGGAAAAAAGATCTTCGAAAAACTCAACCTTTATGACAGCAAAGTCATGCTGCCTGCAAGCAATCTCCCCGAATCAGCGATTGTGCGCATCTGGGTGATGCAGTCCTGGTTGTATAAGCGGTACCTAAGGGGTTCTATCGTGGTTCCCGGTTCAGAGGTGGTCGTGATTCCGTGGTCGCAGGTTTTTTTTCGAACAGAATGAAGTTGTTTAAGGAAAGTATCTGATGGTGAAAAAAGAAATAGGTTTTTTGTTTTTCTTTTTGTGGACTCTGTTGTTTGCTTTTTCCGAATTTTCTCGTGGTGCGATCGATGACGATCCACAAAACGACGAACTCCGGTCGATCGCCCCGAATGTTTTTCTGGATTGCTCTCGCAGAGATTGTGATTTGGACTATATTCGAACAGAGATCACATTTGTCAATTATGTTCGGGATCCCCAGAGTTCGGATGTTCACATTTTGGTTACCCGGCAGACAACCGGCGGCGGCGGGAGGGAATACACTCTGTCGTTTATGGGCAGAGGAAAATATAAGGGGAGGGACTCCCTGTTGAAATACTATTCCAAATCGACGGATACACAAGATCAGGTCCGTCAGGGCTTTGTGAATGTAATGAAACAGGGTTTGGTTCCTTATCTCTATGATACTCCGTTATCTGAGTTCATCACGGTTTCTTACACACAGAAAGCCCGGCGCCAGCTGGCCCCTGCCCAGGACAAATGGAACTACTGGGTGTTTTACACGAGTTTCAGAGGAAATCTGAACTTCGAGGAACAATCAAAGCGGTATTCCTATTCCATCTCTTTATCTGCAAACAGGACCACAGAAGCCATGAAATTCCGATTTTGGGCCAACGGCAATTTCAATGAAAGACGCTATAAAATTAGTGAATCTGAAGAGGTTCTATCTCGCACGGCCCGGAAAACAATCTTTACCCAGCTTATCAAAAGCATCGATAATCACTGGTCATATGGAGCCTCAGCGAGTTTGTATTCTTCGACATATGATAATGCCAACCTGTACGCGACCATTGGTCCCGCAATAGAATACAATATATTCCCTTACGATCAGTCCACAAGGCGAGAGCTTCGGATTCAATATCGTTTGGATTTCTCTATCCGTAGTTATGATGAGATTACGATTTACGAAAAGACCAAAGAAAACCTCTTAAGCCAGCAACTTCAGATTGTGTGGGAAATGAAAGAACCCTGGGGTTCGCTCGGTATGCAGTTGCGGGGATCGACCTTTCTCCATGATTGGAGCAAAAACAACCTCAAATTTGAAGCGGGAGTCTCGTTGCGAATTTTCAAAGGGCTATCCTTCAATATCGAGGGCGAATATTCCCGGGTGAGAGATCAGTTGGCCCTGCCGAAAAGGGATGCCTCCGTGGAAGAAATCCTCCTTGAACTCAGACGATTGGAAACTTCCTACGATTTGCGGCTTCAGATGGGATTCAGCGTCCGGTTCGGATCCATTTACAGCAATGTCGTCAATCCTCGCTTTGGGAACCGTTGATCAATGGATCGCTTGACCTTGATTATTCATAAAAAATGCCTTTTTTTATGAAGAGTTCAGGTCAGTGTCTGTTTGATCTGTCTTCCAGTTGGGTGTGCACTTCTTCGATCTTGGTGCATATCTCCATGCCCATCTCATAGAAGGATAAGCACTGTTTTTTTACAGCTTTGTTAGTTGGATCTGCCTTAATCTGCCTGTCGACGACCTGCATTATCTGCACAAGGCTCTTTGTGGAAACTTTTATTTCTTCGATGTTGATATTCAATTGCTGAGCGACTGGTTCCCATATATCCAGTTCTCTCGAGAAATCCCTGAGTTGTTCGATCATCCTGAAAAACTCGTCTTTCCCGACATTTTTTATTTTCATCGGATTTTGGTCAAAAAAGCGATGGGACGGGCCGGATCGCTTCACGAAAAAAATTTTATCAGAGGGGGGAGGAGGATTCAATCCTCTTTAAAGGTGATTTTTAGGGGTGATAAGTCCGGTCGATTTAGGGATATAATTGACATTTTTTATCGTCCTTATTAATCTTTGCGTGCCTTTATTATTAGGAGGAGGAAAGCATGTGCAGACGGCGTGGATATCTTATTTCTCAGATATTGGCGGCTGCAGCCGCGATTTTTCTGATGAGTTTCAACGGCCTTCAGGCTGAGGAGGCCCTGGATGGAATCTTTCAGAGCTTTCGCTGGAGGAACATCGGTCCTGCCAATATGATGGGCCGTGTCTCGGCTCTTGATGCCCTGGATGAGGATTACCGAGTCGTTCTGGTCGGAAGTGCCTCGGGGGGTGTGTTTAGATCCATGAATGCCGGCACGACCTGGACACCTATTTTCGATAAGTACGGCAGCGGATCCATCGGAGATGTGGCTTTTTTCCAGGGAAATCCTGACATTATCTGGGTTGGAACCGGAGAAGCCAACAATCGCAACAGCTCTGGTTGGGGTGATGGAATATATAAATCCACAAATGGGGGAAGAACATTCCGGAATATGGGATTAAATAAAACCCATCAAATCGCGCGGATAGCCACCCATCCCACGAATTCGGATATCGTGTACGTGGCAGCCGTGGGCCATCTCTGGGGGTATTCGGGTACCCGTGGGCTGTTCAAAACAAACGATGGGGGAGAGACCTGGGAAAAATTGACCAACGGCCTTCCGGATGATGAAAAGACTGGATGCACAGAAATCAAAATGCATCCCACAGATCCGAATGTCCTGTTTTGTGCCATGTATCACCGTCTCCGCAAACCCTGGTTTTTCCAAAGCGGCAGCCCGGAAGGGGGTTTATTTAAAACAACGGACGGAGGAAAGACTTGGCGCAAGCTGACAAACGGGCTTCCGGCTGGAGATATCGGCCGGATCGGCATCGATATCTGCCGATCCAAGCCTGATGTGTTGGTCGCCAGCGTGGAGGCCAGCGACCAGCTTCCTGCGGACATGAGCGTTCCTGGTCCGGGCGTTTACCGATCTGATGATGGGGGGGAAACTTGGCATTATCTTCTGCGGCACACCAGCCGTCCGATGTACCACGGCCGGATTGCTGTCAATCCTCTGGATGACAACCTGATTTACGTGATCGCCCGCGACTACAGATTTTCTTCTGATGGAGGAAAGACCTTCCGGGGAAAACCCTGGGGTGGTGCCGGCGGTGATGATCATGACTTGTGGATTTCTCCGAAGGACAAGAATGTTTTTTACGTCGCATCCGACCAAGGAGCTCATCTGACTTTAGACCATGGGAAATCTTTTCTTTCCTTCAACAATATGGCCATCGCCCAGTATTATGCTATCGGAGTGGATATGCGTGATCCCTACTGGGTGTACGGCGGGATGCAGGATATTGGGGGATTTGGCGCTCCGAGCAACAGCCGCGATTATCAGGGAATCCTCAATGACCACAACATCGAGGTCAACGGCGGTGATGGCTTCTATATGCAGGTTGATCCAACTGACTGGCGCACGGTTTATACTGTCTGCCATGTCGGCGGGCTGGGCAGAATCAATATGGAGACACGAGAATATAAGCTCATCTCACCTCGGCCGAAGACAATCATGAATTTTAATGAATATTTTGATCCGGATTTTCCGGAGACACCGGTGCGCTACTCCATATTCCCGGGAGAGCACTGGCTCTGGCGTCAATCCAGCCGCAGCAGCTATTCCAGTCTGCTGCCTCCACAATTCCGCTACAACTGGAGCAGCCCTATGATCGTCTCCTCCCACAATCCCCAAACCCTTTATTTTGGCAGCAATTATTTGTTTAAATCGACGGACAGGGGAGATTCCTGGCAGATAATCAGTCCGGATCTGACGTCCAATGATCCGGAAAAGCGGAATCCCTCTGATTCCGGAGGCCTTACTCACGAAGTCACCGGGGCAGAAAATCACTGTACGATCATCACTATTTCCGAGTCTCCGATCGATGAATCTATTTTATGGGTCGGCACGGATGACGGAAATGTGCAGGTCACAAGAGATGGCGGAGCGAACTGGACCAATGTCCGACCGAACATTAAAGATGTTCCCCACGGCATATGGGTGAGCCGAGTTGAAGCCTCTCATTTTTGCGAAGGAGCTGTCTATGTTACTTTTGACGGGCACCGCAGCGACGATTTTACTCCTTATGTATTCAAGACCACAGATTTTGGTGCCACATGGAGAAATATCGCTGGGAATCTTCCAGACGGCCACAGCGTGTATGTTGTTCGGGAAGATTATAAAAACGAAAACCTAATGTTCGTGGGCACGGAATTTGCCTGTTTTGTCACGATTGACGGAGGAAAAAACTGGTTCCGTTTCATGAATAACATGCCCACTGTGGCCATCCATGACCTTGTCATTCATCCCAGGGATTTTGACCTTGTGGCCGGAACCCACGGCCGAAGCATCTGGATTATGGACGATATTACTCCTCTTCAGCAACTTACCCCCGAAATCCTATCCAAGAATGTCCATCTCTTTGAAAATCGAACGGCTACTCGATGGCAGCAAATATCCTTAGGGCGACAGCAGGCGTTTTTTAAGTTCAGAGGAGAGAATCCGGAATCTGGAGCGCATATTCATTTTTATCTAAAGTCTTTGCCGGCAGGAAAAGTCTCTTTGGAAATCAAGGATCCTGTCGGAAAAAGACAAACAACTTTGATGGTATCCCCTCGACCAGGAGTCAACAGTGTCCGGTGGGATATGCGCTTTCCACCGAAAAAATCCGAAATATCGGCTTATAGAGTCCATCTGAGAAAGGTCATGACCGAACTGTCGACTCAGATTAAAACGGATCCAGAACGGGAAGTCTTGTCAAAACTTCACGAAAGACTGGACGCTGCAAAATCAGACAGAGATCTTGCAAGGATCCACCGTCAGATGACCCGGGAATTCGCATTTTATTCGGAGGGGCGGGATCTTTTTGGTCTGCCCTTGGTGCCGACAGACGCTCCGGCAGGAACTTATCGAGTTATTCTTACGGTAGGCGAACGCCATTTTTCTGGTGCAGTCACTCTTCGTAATGATCCAATACTCAAAAAAATAGAACCGTCCCTTTTTTAATCCCTTTTTTAAGGAGGTTTGAAAATGAGAAAGATTATTTTTTACACAACCGTGGGCATTATTTTTTTTGTGATGGCAGATTCGATGGCCCTGATGTATGCCCAGTATCAGAGCCCTGATTCCAACACAATTTATGATCCGATTCTTTTTAAAGGTCTCAAGTATCGGTGTATCGGGCCTTCCCGTGGAGGACGTGTGACCACGGTGACCGGTATTGCCTCTCAGCCTTCTGTTTTTTACATGGGAGCCGCGGGCGGCGGCGTATGGAAGACAACGGATTACGGCCGGAACTGGGTCAATGTGTCAGACGGATATTTTGAAACGGGATCAATCGGAGCTATTCAGGTCGCTAATTCTGATCCGAATATCATTTATGTCGGAACGGGCTCTGATGGTATAAGAAGCAACGTGATCGTAGGCCGTGGTGTGTACAAATCCGAAGATGCTGGAAAAACCTGGAAATTCTTGGGGCTCCGGAATGTGGGACAGATTGGGGCTGTGGAGATTCATCCGGACAATCCGTACATCGCGTTTGTCGCAGCCATCGGGAATGTATTCGGCCCGAACGCGGAGCGAGGTGTCTACCGAACCCTCGATGGAGGAGAAACTTGGGAAAAGGTACTCTTTCTGTCCGAAAAAACGGGGGCAGTGGATATTGAACTCTGCCCGGATAATCCTGACGAGATTTATGCAGCCATGTGGCACTGTGAGCGAAAGCCATGGACAATCATAAGCGGGGCAGATGAGGGGGGCATTTTCAAATCCTTCGATGGCGGGACCACATGGATAAACCTCACAGCAGGGCTTCCCCAGGATTTGATCGGGAAAAGCGATCTTGCCGTTTCCCCCGGCAATCCAAACCGTATCTATGTTTTGATGGAAGCTGCGCCAGGCGGAGGCCTCTACCGCTCTGACGACCGCGGCAAAAATTTCGCACTGGTCTCGGACAAGGCTGAACTCGTGAACCGGCCTTTTTATTACACCAACCTGGATGCCGACCCGACAAACGCTGATATCCTTTATGTTAACACCGGCCGTTTTTGGAGATCCTCAGATGCGGGAAAAACTTGGCAGAGCCGGTCTACCCCTCATGGGGATAATCATGACATGTGGATTAATCCCCAAAATCCAGATATCTATATTCAGTCGAACGATGGAGGAGCCAATGTGACCTTGGATGGCGGAAAAACCTGGTCGACCCAGTTTAACCAGCCGACTGCCGAGCTGTACCAAGTCGATATCGACGATCAGTTTCCGTACTGGATATATGCCGGGCAGCAGGACAACAGCACGATCGCTGTGCCTTCCTTGCCCCCGTATCCCTCACCCATCGGACCTGCGGGCTACTGGATTTCCGTAGGTGGGTGCGAAACGGGCCCCGCTGTTCCCAAGCCTGGCAACCACAATATCGTGTATGCGAACTGTAAGGGAAGATTCGGGCGCTATAATAAAAAAACCGGACAGGAAATGCAGTACTATGTCGGAGCAGCCAACATATACAGCCATAATCCCCAGGATCTGAAATACCGATTTCAGCGGGTCTCCCCGATTCATGTTTCCCCCCACGATCCCGATGTGGTCTATCATGCCTCCCAGTATCTGCACCGGACGACAGATGGGGGCGTAACATGGGAGACTATCTCTCCGGATTTGACCGCAAACGACCCCTCCAAACAGGTGATTTCCGGTTCCCCTATAACTCGCGATATCACGGGCGAAGAATATTACAGCACGATTTATGCTGTGAGGGAGTCACCTCTGGAGAAAGGCCTCATTTGGGTAGGTGCCAACGACGGCCCCATCCATGTCACACGTGATGGTGGAAAGACATGGTCAAACGTGACACCCAAAGACCTTCCGCCTGGTGGGCGTGTTCAGACTGTGGAACCGTCTCCCCACCGGGCAAGCAAAGCTTATGTCGCTGTCTACCGGTTTTTATTGAGCGACTGGCATCCTTACATTTACCGCACAGAAGATTATGGCCAGACCTGGACTCGTCTAACAACCGGCCAGAACGGCATTCCGGAGGATTTTCCCACCCGGGTGGTGCGGGAAGATCCCGACAGGGAAGGGCTCTTGTATGCAGGAACAGAATTTGGCCTCTTCACTTCTTTTGATGATGGGGCCCATTGGCAATCCTTACAGCTTAACCTCCCTGTCACTCCGGTAACAGATATTAAACTTCATCGAAAAGATCTTGTGCTTTCTACGATGGGACGCTCCTTCTGGATTCTGGATAATGTCACACCGCTCCATCAACTTGGGGAGAGTGTAGCGAATGCCAAATACCATCTGTATCCTCCGCGTGATACTTATCGGCTGCATTTCAGATCCCGCTCATTCAGAGGTTCGGTGAAAGTGCCTGAGTATCTGCCTCCAGGGGTCATGATCGATTATTATGTTACGAAAAAACCGGATGATGCGGTTGTGCTGGAAATCCTTGATGCCAATGGAAATCTGGTGCGTTCTTTTTCGAACAAGAGGAAAAAGGTTCAGCTGGAAGGCCTTGCTTTCGGAACTCTTAAGGAAGAGCTGAAACGGACCGGTGGACCGATCCTTTCGACGAGTCCAGGAATGCACCGGTTTTTTTGGGACATGAGGCATGCCGGGGCTTGGACACAGCGAGCAGGCCGTGGGGGAAGAGGCGGACCTGTTGTTGCTCCCGGTGTCTATCAGGCAAAACTTATCATCGGAGATTGGACTCACACGGAAAGATTCCAGGTGCTGGTGGATCCTCGAGTGTCGGAAGATGGTGTTAACCAAGCAGACCTTAAAGCTCAGGAATCCCTCAGCCTCCAAGTGAGAGACACCTTGAGCAGGGCTAATGGAGCAGTTGAGCGCATCCGAAAAGCGCGGGAATCCGAGGAAGTCAGCCGGAAAAATAAGGAAAAGCTGTCTGCAATTTACTCAAAGCTCGTTACGGCAAAAGGCCCGTATCCCCAACCCATGCTTGTTGATCAGCTCTCCTATCTCTTCTCGATGCTCAACCGGGCGGACCAAAAGCCCGGCCGAGATGCGTATGTGCGTTTTGATGAATTGCGTCAGGAACTCTCCGGCTATATTTCTGAGATTAAAAAAATACTTGGGGATGTCTGACTAGATTCTCTGCTAAAAATTAAGAACGTACGTGGCCCTCACGGCGTTTTTGTGACGTGTCAAGTGTTGATCTTCGAGACTCCCGTTTCGCAGGTAGTAATCGTATCCAAGGGAGATCTGAGATTTTTCTGACATATTGTAGTTGAGATCGAAAGATATGACAGACATGAATTCGTTTGCATCGGCGAGCGCTGCGTGCACCCAGTATTGGGAAAATCCGGTGTATATGCTGCCCAGCCCTTTCTTCCCGAGCTCGAATTTGATCCTTCCAAGAATTCCGGGTCCGAAGTGATAGGGTTTATTTCCTTCTTTTTCGAAGTTAGGCTCTGAGTATTTTATCGTTGCGCTGGAGCTCCCGAAAATAAAGGATAAAATTCCTGAGGTGTTAAAAATAAGACTCGAATTAGAAGCAGACGAAGCTGCAAATCCAGGCCCTATGCCTACGGCAGACATTTGTTCGGCGATATGGGAATTGATGTAATCGAAAAGCCCAAAAAGGCCGGCACAACCATTCTGGAATTTTTTCCCGAAAAGTATACCATAAGTGGAAACTTCCGGATCTCGAAATCCTTGATCGTTAATTCCTATCTGGGCTTCAAACGTGAACCAGTCATAAGGGCGAATTTTCATCTGCCCGTCATGGAATCCATCTTTGTTCTCAAATTGAGTGGCTATAAGCATGATGAATTGCTTGTCAGAGGAATGATACGCTCCCAATGGCAACCTAAAATCGTAATAATGATTCCCTATAATGCTTTCAGAATGAAAATCCTTAGCTGAAGACTTTTTTATTCCTACGATCGGATTGACAAAAAACTTTAAGGCTTTCCCGAGGAGCCTACCAAGGCCCGTTGAATTCTCGTAGGTAATGAGATTTGCCATTCTGAACAATGCCTCTCCCAGCTGAATGCCTCCGAAAGTCGAAAAGTAGTGATCGTTTTTTCCTGGATCTTCTGATTCCCAGAAAAATTCCCAGGTGAGGCTTCCAAGAAACGTGTAGATCGAGGATTCTAGGAAACTCATTCCCTGGGACCTGGCTATGGAGTAATACATGGCTCCATGATAGGCGTGTCCAAAATGGTTGGTTCCAAAATCGTCGTAATCCCAGGTAAGGCCTGTTTTGATATTATTTGAAATGGATCGGAATGAAATGTTTGTCCAACTTCCCTTCAGAACATATCGATCGAAAGTCCATACAAGCAGATTGAACCTGGTAATGTCCCACAAGGGTTTGAAGTAATTTTTGCTGCTCTCCGGCGGCACCAACGTGCCTTGGTCTAAGCCGATCGAAAAAGAATGTGGAGTCTTATTCACCAAGGAGAACTGGGCGATGATGTCATTTATCGAGATGGGAAATTTTGCGATAATAACGGTGTTATCGTCGTTCTGTGTGTATCCAGAGAGCAGACCTGAAAAACTGAGGATATATAATAACGCCAGGAAATGGGTCAGACTTTTTTTCATGCTCCTGCCACCTTATATTTTACACCTTGATTTCGAAAAAAAAAAGCAAAAATGAGGGATGTCCTTTTAAGTGCCTCCTCATGACTTTCAAAGGTGCCGGAAAGATAA